>NZ_JBLVPT020000005.1:0-201483 GCF_048286795.2 Flavobacterium frigidum | reverse complement strand
TTACTCGAAAAAACATCTATAAATGAACTACTTATGAAATCAGATTACAATAATGTCAATGAACATAATACTAACCAGCTGGTTTTCAACTTATTTTAATTGGACACTAGTGAGTTCAGTAATAAAAGTATTTATGTTCTGAATCGGTACTAGTTCTTTTTCATAATTACTTACGATTAATCCATTTTCTCCTTTTTCAAGAATAATACTGATTTGGTTAATGTCGTTTTTAACTTGGTTAAAAACTTCTAATAAACTGACATCATAACGTTCTCTGAATTTTAAATCAATGTTTTTGAATTCTTCAGAGTCTTCTTTTTCAAAAAACCGAATCAAGGTTTTTGAATTTGACAATAGATTTTGGCGTGGGGTGCCTAATGAATGTTTTAAAGATGCAAATTCATCAAATTGCAATTTATTAAAACCTTTTTTTAAACTTTCTTTTTGCAATTCTAAATCAGTAAGCTTAGCAGATAGTTCAAGATATTTTTCAACTTGACCTCTTTGTTCCTCAATAGAAGGGATGCTTAACTTTATATTGAGGATATCGGAAGTGTTAAGTTTAGGCACTGAAACACCTTTTCTAAAAGCTTCAATCTGTTTTAATACATAATCCTTGTATAATTCATTCGTCACATAAATGGACATTGCAAATTTTTCATCAAGCCTTAACGCAAGGATTTCATGGCTTATTACAATTGGAGTACCAAAAAACTGAAAAAAGGTAGGTTTAAGTGAACTACCCACTTTTGAAACTAAAATACAACTTTCATCAATTTTATTTGCAGACTTTGTCAACTCAACTTCATCAATTTGCAAATGAAAATTAAGATTGTCATCCTTTAAATCTTTAATTCTAACCCATTTAACAATTTGGTTTTTAGCAGCATTTGTTCCTCGAATTGGCGTTGCAAAATCCTGAAGTTTAAAACCTTCAAAATCTTCAATGAAATATCTTTGAGCATCTAAAAAACTATCCGCATTTTTGATAATCGAATTTGATATTTTTTTATATGAGTTTGTTTCAATATCATTTTCAATTAATGCAATTAAAGCTTTATCATCTAAAATTTGGGTCTTAGCATTTTGTTTACTGACAAAATCAGCAGCATCAATAAAGTTTACAATACCTCTTGTTTTCTTAGCTTTATTTATAACTAAAACAGACGTTTTTATAGATGCATGTTGCAATATTCCAGCAGGAAACGAAATTACAGATTCAAGCAAGTCTTCATTAATTAAATTTTCTCGTAATTTTTGGTTTGGTCCATTTGACCAAAGAAAATTTTCAGCTACTAATACTACAAGTTTGCCATCCTCTTTTAGATCTAGCAAACTTTGTTCTATTAAAAATTGATCAACTTTGCGGATTGACCCAAATTTACCTGAAATTCCTTCTACAAGTTGCATGTTGAAGGGAGGTGAACTTATTATTAAGTCATATTTTAAATGGAATGGATTCCAATCCCCAATAGAATCCCCTCGAACGATAGTTTTATTATTTAAGGAGTCGCAAGCGAGTAACCTTAGTTTACCAATTAACCAAGTAGTTTGACCTATTTCCTGCCCTAAATATTCATTTTGATCATTAGTCAATACACCAAACGTAGCCACACCAGAAAAAGGATTATAGATTTTTGCGTTGTTTGGAAGCGAAACTAAGCTTGACATGAATCGGCTTAATTCAAAAGGAAGTAAATAAGCGCCGGAAAATTTACCCAAGGACTGTAGTAGACCATATAAGATACTATCAAAAATTGCTATAAAATTATTTTTTAATAAACTTGAGTCAATGGAATCTATTACAGAATAAAATTGAATAAATTTTTCTTCAGAGAGTCTACATACTATATAATCATATAGTCCATAAATTTCAAGAAAATTTGAATCGTTCTCTTCGTCATATAATTGCAAAAAATTATGTATAACGACATGATTTTTATTTGAATTTATCAAAAATTCAGACCTAAAACCTATTTTTTTTAAAGTTAGTAAGAATAATACAATGTGGAAACCATCACCACTCAGTTCGCCTCTAATAATATTAAAAGCTGACCAAATCTTTTCTTCTACTTCTTGAATTGTGCTAGATACACTATTAAACGTACTCATAAACTAATTAATTATTACTACTCAACAAAAGTAAAGACAAACTGTGCATTATAAATACACAGTATATTAATGACTGAAAACAGACTTCCATTAGGTTTTTTCATTATCTATACTTATATTATAAATTATGTCATGAGAAACATCTTTTCTGATTTCAAAAATTTGATTTTCAAAAGTCATTTCTTGAGATAATAATCTTTCTATAGGTTTTATTCCATGGGCAATACCACCATCAATTCTGATCGTAAAAGAAACATCCTCTGACTTAAATTCAAATATTCTGTAATGTGGTAATCTGAATTCTGCTTTTCCATTAATTTTAAAACTGAAATTGGGAGCTAATTGATTCAAATCATATACGTAGTCATCGTATTCTTTATAATTATTAATAATAAATTCCGGAAAGTTGTAACTTTTGAATCCTGTTTTTTCTAAATGTACATTAAGTTCTGAGATAGAAATAGCACATAAATCTTTTAATTGATTTATGAATTGTAACATTAAGCGCATTGAAAATTCAGATTGGTTGAATTTATCATAATACGCAACGGTAAAATTCCTATTCTGAATCTTAGCAACAAAATCATCCCAATTGCTCAAGTTGGCTAGTACAATTTTGGCTAAATCATTACTTTGACTTCTACTTGAAATTGACTCTAATCTAGCTTCATACAAATTGCTTGTGTTAAAATTAGGCAATATTAAAGAATCGTAATATGGAATAAAAGTATCTTCTATTTTGTATTGCTTCTCTTCAAGATTATTTGCCCAAATGGAATCTAAGTTTGCGTAATTGGACTTAGAAATATAGCCTACTTTTTTATTGTTTTCCAGGACCAGAGATAGATGTATGGGATATTCTAAAATTGAATTATTAGTTCCTTTTTTTAAGTTATAAGTATGTGACAATAGATAGGCTGATAGCTTTTCTTGAGTATTCGAATACTTTATTTCGCCTTCAATAATCAGGTTAATATTTATTTTATCTCTTTTGAGATCCTCTAACCAATCTAAATTATCTATTTCCCAATCCGGTATATTGTTATTAATATGAATGTTTATATCCTTAATACCGTAATGGTAATTCAATCTTTTTATTTCATCATTCAAAGAACCAAATATTGAACTAATATTTACATCCGTAGACTTTAAGTCAGCTGGTAGTTGATTGTTAATAGCTGAGTGTAGCCATTCGATTGCAACGTGTCTATCTAAGTCTTCAATATGCCATTGTGTTGCTCGATCTATCAAACATCTGGTACAAGCATTTTGACACTCACAATTATCTAAAACATCCAATGCTTGTTGAAGTATTTCTTTTGTGTACATTCTAAATTGTGATGCATAACCAGCGCCACCTTTAGCAGAATCATAAATAAATATAGTTCGGTAGCCATTGTATTTTTTGATACCGAAACCTAATTCGGATTCTTCGATTGCTAAATGCTCAGCCAATGATTTTGTAAAAATTACACCTAGTGAGTATGCTAGTTTTTTATCATTTACAAAAGAGTTATCGGCTTTTTTGAGTCTAATTTCTGTAAAATCTGTTTTGAATTTACTTCCTAAAACGATATGATCACGCACGTTTGTAGCTGTACATGTTCTATCCCCATCCCCATTCTTACCACCTCTTAATCGAGAATGTCCATTTAGTTTATCATTAGATGTTTCTACTCTTCCACAGTCTAAGCACAAGCTAAAACCTTCACCGTCTCCCGTGTTGTAAAAAAGAATTTCTGTTTCTTCTTTTGAGCTTGATCGAAAATCAATGGAACCACTTTGTTCTAAATTCCAAGGTTCGATGTTTAATAACAAAGGTTCTAAATATTGTGGTTTGGTTTTTTCTGAAATAACCCTTGTAGGTGTGCTATACAAATCAATAGAAAAACCAACCGGTTCAACTAGTTCTGTATAGTTTGATTTATGGTCCCCTAAGCCAATTCCTGTAAAACTTGCTGTATTATTACATTTTGGACAATTTTCGTTTACTTTTCCAAAATCTACTGTTCGCTGATAGCCACAATTTTTACATGCTTGCAGTGTAGTACGATCTGTAGATTGTCCCCAGTTGTTTTTCATTATTATCCCAGAAGATTTATAATTTATTCCATCTATTAATATGGAATTGCCAGGAGCAAATTCAGTTAACGCTCTGGCGATAGGATAACTTGGATTTGATTTGAGTTTATCTTTACTCTTTGCATTAATATCTGATATGGTCAATTTTTCAAAATCGACTATACCTGTAGGTAGTCCAGCATTTGGTAAAAAGTTTTCTTCAGAGAGGTAACTAAGTACAAATTTTTGAAAGAACTGTCCTTTTCTATAGCTTACCGCTTTATAAGCTGGACTGTTATCACCAAATTCCTTAGCTAATTCGATTAATTTATTTTCGTAACCGTCTTTTTGTTTTTTGATCGCGAGAATTATTTTTTTGAAGTTTTCAGTAACCATTTTTTTTAATTGACCAGGGTTGCTATTACTCAAAGGTGTTTCTTTAACCAAGTATATTAATTGCTTACTATATTTAGGGTCATCATTGTTTTCTAAAAAATTTAAAAACTTTTCAGCGATGGTAGGACTAGCTTCATAGAAAAATTTATCTATATTTTCTTTGATGTTAAGTCCTTTGTTTTCATTGTCTTGCTGTCTTATAAAAACCCCAAACATAAAAGAATTAACATGTCTTGCTACGATTGTCTTGCTGTCAAATGCTAGAATTGGTGGTGCAATTGGGTGCTCTAATGCCCATTTAGGATTATTCATTGTACGTAATCCAATTGGGTTGGGAGAACAAAAGGTTAAGGCGAGTGATTTATTTTCAGATCTACGACCTGCTCGACCAGTTCTTTGTAGGTAATTTGCAGGCATCGGAGGTACGTTACTCATTACAACAGCAGAAATTCCGCCAATGTCGACACCCATTTCCATTGTCGTTGAGCAGCTTAGAATGTTTATTTCCCCTGTTTCGAACTGTTGTTCCAGTTCTTTAAGCCTTTTTTTGCTTTGTTGAGCAGAATGTTCCCCTGCTAGATACAGTTTGTCGTAATCAAATATGCGTTCGTGAAGATCATTCCATAAACCCTTATCTCTCGCTTCTTGACTATTTTCTTTCAACCAAGTTTCTACTTCCTCTTTTTCTATAGCTGCATTTTCAGTACTTAAATGATAAGGATTAGTATAGGTGGGGAAACGATGGTTTTTAAGACTGTCAATCTTGTAATTATTTAGGTTTTCTGGAGTAAGACTTCCTTTGATTGAGGGAGAGTACCCTCTAAACTCTTTATCTATTAAACGATTGGTAACAGGGCATAAAAATTCCTGCCCTGCAATTTCAAATTGCGTTTTTTCTAAGAAATTTAATTTATAGCCAGCTGCATCTGCAGTAAGAACCTTTTCTTGAAGGGTACGCCATATTTTTTCTAGTAATTCATTAAGTTGATCTTCTCTTTCATTAGTTATATCCTCTTTGTCATGCCATCCTAGTCCCGCACAAAGTAATAACACCAAACGTGATTGAACAATTGAATTTGAATTGTACAATGTCCATTTTATTCCTACAGCTTCAGAATTGGAGGGATGAATTAACTGTGAACGATAAAATTTAGAAGAAAACAATCTCATTGCATCATCAAAGAAAAAGTGGAACTTAAGTCTTAAAATGTAATCGGCTGCTATTTTTAACAAATTTTGCCATTCCTCATTATTAATTTGCAGCACTTTTGCAATTTCTGGTAAAACTATGTTATCTAAATCAGGATAAACGACATTCACTAATCCAAGATTTTCGAGTGATCTTTCTCTTGGTATTCTACGCGCAAATTGATCGTATAACAAAGATTGGGCATAGGTTTCATTATCCGTTATGATATTTTGACCTTTTGCTCCCTTATAAAAAAGTGTTTTAAAATCCTCTTTTATTTTAATACAATCAATAATTTCTTTCCAGGAAGATCTGCTGTTTTGTAATGCTCCAGAACTATTAGAGGTTAATGACTTGTTAATCAAATCAATTTTACGTTCAAAGTCCTTTTTCATGAATGGAGGTACTTTGTCTAACTGATCTACGTAATACGCTCTTTCTTCAATAAGTTGCTGTTCACTTTTGTTGACTTGATTGTTTTTTAACTTTTTTAGTAAATAATGGTAAACTTGGTACCTAATCCAATCGCTTTCGCTATCGATATTTATTAGTGCAGCTATCTTGGCAGTCCCTTGTCTACTATCGGTGAAGGAAATGTATTTTCTTCCTTTATATAGGGTTTTAGAAGTTGGATCTTTAGCATCCTGAGTTTGATCTAGGACAATGTCGGATAAGATCCGGTTTGTAAAAGCAGATGAGATTCTGAAGTGAATTGGGTATTCATTTTGACTTCTACAATGAGGGCATTGTCCGTCTTCGGTCATTAAAAATTCTTCTCCGGATGTTATATCATTGTTTTCTGAGATAGAGAATGGGTATAGGTTTTGATTTCGCAGCTCTCCGTGAGATTTATTTTTGATAAATCGAACTAAATTTCCATTGGAAGGTTTTTCTTGACTTTCCTCTTTATCCTCATTTTCTATAGTGAACGCATCGTAACCGATACTAGCTTTTTGATTTATTTTGTCTTTACCATTTTTGCCTTTAGTACGCTCTCCCTCAAGCATCATGTTTCCACAGCTTCTACAGGCGATTAATTCTAGTAGTGGATAGTGACAACTGCATTTTTTAGCAGCTATGGTGTACATCGTTCCTAAGGCTTTTTCTGGGATGTTTCCTTTATGTTTGTCACATTTAGAATTGGTACAAACATATACACCTCCAATACCCCGAGTAAAAAAGTGACCTCTGACGGGTAAGAGATTGTTGTTAGCTACTTTCTGATCGGCCAGCGTATCTATGGCTTCTAATTGTTTGTATTTGTCTGTAATATGTAACTTGTGACCAATTTCTTTAGAGCTCAATCCCGCGGAGGTTAAGAATTCATTTCTTAATAGTTTTATGTTGTTTTGGGTAAGTTTATTGGTCAGATTAGGAATTTGTTCCTCTGAAATTTGGTTATTCACTCTTATTCCTTGTATAACTTCAATTTGATCTAAAGCTATCCCACATAAATCGGACATAAATTTCTTAAGGATGTCAGTATTGCCGTTACCAACCGTTGCTGAAGTGATTGCAAACCTAATATTGGTTATATCCACTTCGAATGCCGCAACGACTCTACGGATCAGTAAAGCCATTTCTGCTGCTTTAGAACCGGTTAAGGTATGCGCTTCATCTAATAATATCCATCTTAGTTTGCCTTTTGATTTTTCTAGGATTGGGACATCTGCATTCCTTACCAACATGTATTCTAACATAGTCGGGTTTGTGAACAAAATTTGTGGCGGTGTATCTCTTATTTGCTCCCTTGAAATGAGTTCTGGCAAAGACTTTTTCTTTTTCTCCTTGTTGCTTTCTTTATTTTGAGTGTCACCAGTTAGAAGTGCATATTTAATACCATCTAAAGAAGAACACCAAGCATGCATTCTTTTTCTCTGACTGGCAATCAAGGCATTTAAAGGATATAAAAAGATAGCGTTAACTCCTTCTTGATTATTACAGTTTTCATAGATGTCTTGCAATACAGGTAACATAAAACATTCTGTCTTACCAGACCCAGTGCCCGTAGTAACTGCGATAGATTTTTTGTCAATAAGTAGTTTTTCCCAACTCTTTACTTGATGTTTGTAAGGGTTTCGATCTTTGGGAAATTGAAATTCTGGATCCTTAATTGAGTCCAAAGCATTTATAAATTCTTTTTGAAATACATTAGTGGTCTCACCAAATTTGAGTTTGTCTTGTTCCCAAGGAAAAGTACCTTGAAATATTACATCAGCCATTATCGGTTCTTGCGATAATAAATACTTAAAGTAATCTTGCATATCTTTATCTCCAGTCGCCCAAAGTGATAGAATTGCATCGGTTAATCTGTTTTCTGATTTAGTATAAAATTCTTGAAAATTCATAATCTTATTAGTTTTTTAGGGCGTGTAAAATAACTTTATTGTAAAACTCAGGATTTAAATACTGGCTGTATTGAATGTTTCTTCTTATGCTATCCCGATGGTCATCGCCAGCCCAAATTGGATATTCTTTTTGGGTATCGTTAATTGACTCAGCTACTGCAATTGGAGCTCTTAATAATAATTTTACTAAGTAATGATCATTTATAGAAATATTATATTCTTGAGTGATTTTAGGAGTCATACGAGGTAGCTCTTTAAGTACTCTTTCACCAAGTTGAGATCTTAAGTCACGAATATCACTATTTAGGATATGCTCTTTTTTAATGTTTTCTCCTGAAATAAATTTTAAAATGTTATTAAATCCATTTTCCTGCATATATAAAGAAATTAATCCGAAAATTATTTTAAAATATTGATTATTATAGACGTCGTCTAATTCATTTAGAGCAGTTTCCCAGTCTTCATTTTTAATCCAATGAAAGCAGATTCCCAAGTCTTTTTCCATTTCAGGAATAGCTATTTGCATAAAGTAATCGGAATCCTCCTGATTTATTCCTAAGAATAAGAATGCTCTTGCGGCGACTTTTGAACTTCTAGAAATTGCTCTTAATTGATCGAATGTAGAGAACGGTAAATGGTTTTCTATACTAACATTGAAGTAAGCTAGAAGTTGTTTCCATATTTGTGCTTCAAAATTTTCTTCTAAGAGTTGAGAATGAAAACGCTCTATACGCTCTTCTTTACTTATTCCATCAAAATCTTCGACTGTATTTACAAAACGTGGCATTAATTGGTTGCCATTTTCTAAGTTTGATATAATAATAAATTGATTAGATATTTCGGTAGCAGGAATCGAATACGATAATTCATTTCTAACTAAAGGAATTAAGTCTATATTTTCTGATTTGCAATTTAAAGGTATCGCATATAAGTCTAATTCATCCTCCGAAAGATGCAAATTGACATTGTTTTGAAATTGTTCATCTACATTTAAAGAGTGGCTAAAACCAGCGATTTCGTAGGTTTTTGAGTTTCTTCCTTCGGTTAATTCTAAGCACACTTTGTTTTTGTAATCCATAGCATCAGCCAAATAATATAACCGTTTAATTTCATCTATAAAGGAAATAATTGGTTGTGAAGATTCTTTAATTTCCTTTGTTATTATTACATCTGTTTTTAATCTATTTTTTATTCGAAGAATAGTTCCAGTATTAGGCGTACTCAAAATTCGAAGACCATATAAGTTAGCCAAAGTGAGTTTTTCATCTTCTGCTATTATTAGCCCATCACCATTAGTAATAGCCATCCCTTCAAAAGGCGAGGCCATTTCAAAATAGAGTTTCTTTTGGTTTCTTTTTCCAATAGAACCTTTTACACCGGTAGGTATCTTACCGTATTCAGTATTGACTTTTAGATTAAACTGAGTATTGGATTGTTGAATTTTTATAATAGTTGACTCGTCTAGTTTAAATTCAAAAGCGTCTGTATCTCTAATTTCTATCTCTGCATTATCAATAGCTTTATGCGTATATCTTACCTGAAGATTACCAATATTAAAAAACATGTCATAAGCTATAAGTCCGTCTTTTTCTATTTTTACGTCAATACAACCTATTGGTATGTAGCTTAATCGTGTAAGTTCTTCCCAGGTAGTATCAGTGTTGTGTTGTTTTATCCAAATTTTTGATCTATTATCAGGGAGTCTTTTGTCATTCTCATCATAAATAATGATAGTAGGTTTACTGTTCACAACTGGTAAACTTGATCTAAGCATCCAAGCTGGTTTTTGACTTACAATTGTCCATTCGAAAGAACTAACACCACTTAGGTATTTTCTAATGTGCTCTTGATTACTTATTTCAACTTCTCCTTCAAAAGTTAGCCAAGATAATTTTTTGTAGTATAATGAAAGCTCCATTGAAAGAAGATCGCTATACCAGTTAGATGGAAACATTAGGGCTGCTTCTTTGTTTGGAGAGCCATTTCCTTTAATTAAGCGCCACTCATTGTCAGAAAATCTAGACCAAAGACTAGGTTCGTTTAGGTTTGGAATAGTTTCGATAAAATCGCTTACTTCATGTTTTTCACCGTCCTTAATGACGTATGTGTATGGTAAATTACTTTCACCATTCCATACTTGATTTTGTTGTTTATACCAGTCTGTTTTAAAACTACCGTTAATCATTTTACGGAAAACACATATTAATTCTTCATTTACATAAAACTGATATTCTTTTCCAGTTACCTGAAAGCCTAAAATATTTGATAAGGAATCAGTATTGTATATATCCGCAAGCCCAATTCTAAGGGATATAATTATTTTCTCGTTTTTGAAACTTAACAGCCAATAATTTTTTGGTTTAGATACTCTTTGTTTTCTTTCAAGTTGCTGTTTTCTAATTTTTAAATTTTTAGTAATGTTTATAAGCGCTTCGTTTGAGCCTAATAAATCATCATAAATATTTTCATCGTTTAGAATAGACTTTACAATTTCAAAACAATTTTCGTATATTATATCGTTTTGGCTAGAAGGAGGAAGCAGACTAATGATATGAGGTTTAAATATAAAATCCTCAATCGTTTCAGGTTGTTCATCCAAAACAGCTAATAAAAAATCTTGGTATTTACCTTGATTTTCAGAGATATGCGTTAAAGGTAGACCTCCTTGTAAAAGTAATGTCCTGAAATAAAGTGTGTTTTGTTTCGTAATCCACTTAATACCAAGCATTTTAGCTCCCTTTTTCGCAAGTTTGTAAAAGTCCTCTTGATTAAAATCATATCTGATATTTCCTTTTATAGAATTAAAAATATCTTGTTTACAAGGAATACCACCGTTATAATTTTTCTTCCACCACTCAGCATAATAAAGTGTAACATCTCTAGGATCGATAGATAACGGGCGAGCAAATCTTAACTCTTCATTGAGTTTTTCAAAATCCTCATTATTTAACATATATTTCCAAAGAGGTCTTCCGTCGTGCTTTGACAAACTATTTTTTTGAAGTAAAGTAGAAAAAAAGCTCATAAATACTATGTTTAAAAGTTATAATGCAAACGTAAATTGACTATGTGCATAATAGAGACACCCTTAAAATCAATAATTATTAAACTGTTGCTGTATTCGTTCTTTAATTTTAAGTACTAAAGTATCTGGAGTAATAACTTTCACCTTTTCACCATAAGAAAGTATTTTCATTTCTAATTCATAATTTATTATGACATTGATTCGAATCTCTAAAGTGCTATCCTCTAAAATTTTCATTTTTTGAGTGCTATGAAGCGGTTTAGTTTGAATATATGGAGCCTGTTCTTTATTGAACACTAGTTTTACTTCTTCAGGTTTTTCATTTATTCCTTTGGAAACACCAATCATGTCTTCGAAAAATTCTTCCCAGTTAGTACAGTCTTCTTTATATTCATTTATCGTTTTTTCAACATCATTATTAATCCTGTCCACTGCTAAATTCCATTGAGCATTATCGTTGTATTCATTATATCCGAAAACAAACCATCTGCTATTGTATTGTTTTAAAAAATAGGGATGAAATGTTACTTCATATTCAGGCGTGTTAAATGGCTTGTATTTGATTTTAAGAACGGTCTTATTGATTATAGCATTGAATATAGGTGTTATGAGGTTATATCCTTTGTAGTCGATATTTGATTCTAAAGACATCACTTTGCTTTCATTATTCTTCAAACCAAATTTGTCATTTAATAATGGAGCTATTTCATTTACCCATTCGAATTCAGGGCTGCCTTCAAATCTTTGTAAAATTGATATAGCATTTTTTAATAATTCCGCTTCATTATTATTAAGGGGGCTTTTATTTATGGAGAAGTTTTTATCAGAATAACGATAATAGGGACCGTTAGTACCTTTGTTGGTTTCAATAGGGGCATCAAATCCCGATAAGCTCCTCATAAAACGAATGTCTTTTCGTAAGGTTCTGATTTCAACACCAGAGCTATTTGGATCATATTCTATTATGGCTTTATTTACAGCATTTAGTAGGTCTTTAATATTATATTCCCTACCGAAGTTTTGAAAGCATTTGTCTAGTTTATTATATCTGACTAATTGGTATTTTGTTGTAAACATTTATTCTATTTGTTTTATACAATGGGAAAATTCAAAATTATGTTTTGTATTACAATTTACTTTACGGTTTCCCACATTTTTAAAGAAAGAAATATCTAGTGTGAAGTTGATATTCATTTGTTTTGTATCAAATTATAGTGTTTTGATGAGTAAATTGTAAATAAACGGTATTTTGAAGGAATGTACCATACCCACTTTTAGTGATATTGATTTATTATTGCTATGTTCAAAAAAACCTCGTTTTAAGTTGTAAGTACTAAGAATTTAATTACATGATTTTTTAGCAGGTACGATTATCTAAATATCGGTGCAATTCATACAATTTAATCAATCCCTCCATATTATCCGGCATTTGTGCCAGCTGTACAAAATTGATATTTTGGTACAGGGATTTTTTCCCCACAATGTCTTGCATGATGATGAAAATTGCCTGTTGAAGGGTTTTTGTATCACAATACAAATTGTAACTTTTTAAAAAAACAACAATGTCGAACTTCTGGATTACTTCATGATACTCCAGCGGTAAAAAAGTGAGTTCGCTAGCTTTTAGTGTAATTTCGTGGAAGATATACGGATCGTCAAGACCCTTCATAATTTCGTCAATTATTTCCATTGGTTGTATAAACGCGGTGAATTTCCAGGTTTTCAATTGTGGTGCATTGTCGACTAAATTGATTACCCGGTTAAAGTATTCCGGGTTGCCGTTGGCAGTTATGATGAGTTCGGATTTTCCATTGCAGGCTTTTGGATATACAATCATAAAGTCAATTTCCCTGCAATAGTAGCTGAGGTTTTTGGTTAGCCAAAAGGCAATGTGTTTTTGGTTTTTAGGGGTTTCGTTGATAAGGTTTTTGATGGTTTGATTGTTGTCTTGGAACCAGTTCCAGAAGATGTTGATTTTTCTCATATGTTTTGTAGTGAGTGGTGAATAGTGAATGGTGAATAGTGAGTTTTGTCTCTCGTCTCTCGACTGCGCTCGAGGTGAAACGCTTGAGATTACACGCTCGTGATGAGGTTGCTTCGTTCCTCGCAATGACTTTATCGTTTGTCTTTTGTTCTGCTATCAAATGTTATCAAATTGAACATTTGTCGCATTCTGGAGCGGAGTCGGTTGCCGTAGTTGTTTTCGATTTCGGAGGCAGAAAGGTTGGTGGTGATGTGTGTGACGGATTTGTTTTCGACAAACTGTTCGTATCGGCTGATGAGTACCTCAGCCATGACGTTGCAATCATTTCCGAAATGCTTTATTTGCTGTTCGGCACCCAAATCGTCAAAGCAATAACCACTTAGTTTTGATTGATTGGCTTGCTTTAGCGTGTAGCAGTTGATGGCCTCAAAGCCATTTTTGGCAAATTCAAACGAAACTTCTCTACATGTTTTGATTTTGTACTCGGATGCATGATAGGCAAATGGGCGTACTAAGTTCATTAGGGATGTTTTTCCGCAACCAATAGAACCTGATACTAAAATGCCTTTTGATAAGTCTATGTTTTGGTTCACGGCTGCTTTCTGATCTTTTATCATATAAATCAACAATTTGTAGATGGTTGGGTGATCCATTTCGCTGATATGAAATGAACTTCCATAGGTGGTTTTTCCTTGGTTCTCAAGATATTCGAGACACTTTTGAAAATTATATATTTTTGAACCTTTGTGGACCACGAAGGTTTCACGGACGGATTTACAATGGTTCGTCATAGTTTTTCTGGGTTGCTGTGTGCAAGTGCATCGGTTTTGGTTGGCCGTTGTAATCGGATTTTGGAGTGTTTATTGCAAACTTAGCTGTGTTGAGCATCCAGTTTCTTGCTGCTGCTCTCCAATCTTTCATTTTTGTTTTACCGCCTATGAGCCAACCAATGCTGGAGTAGTAATTGAAAAATTTATTGGCTTCTATTTGGGAGCTTTCCTTGAAAGAGAAGTACTCCAGTATCATTTCGAGTGATGGCACTCTGTTTTCAAAAAATAAATCGAGTTCAACAGCTTTTTCTTTTTTGGCGCAACTTTTTTCTTTTTGCTGCCCGTTTTCAGTTTGTTTTTTATTGGTAGCAACGAATACTGGAAGTATTTGCTGACCGGTCTCCGTTTTTATTTCTATCTCTTTTGGAATTATTATAGGATTCAAATTTTGAACTGGTTGATTTATTAAATTTTTTTCTATATCTATTTTTGTATTGTTTAAATTGTTTTTAACTGTTTGTTTTTTATTATATATATAGAGCTGTTCATTTACCTGTTCAATGACTTGTTCATTTTTTGATTCGGTCAAATTTTGAACGGGTTCATTTTTTGAATGGGTTAATTGTGGTATTTTTGAAATTGTTTTTTCTTTTTCAGAAAAATTGATCATAATGATGTTGGAGCAAGAGTGTGGATTGAATGTTGGGTTGTATATCAAAAATCCTAAAAGCTCTAACTCTTTCATGCATTTATGGTACGTTGCTTTTGAATTGATCTTGCTGGCTTTCATGATTTCTTCCCGAGAAATGCCTGTTGGATTCTTGAATCGGTTTACGTTCCAACATTGGAAAAGTGCCAAATAGAGCGAAATGTGTGTTGGATTTAGGTTGGGTTCATAATTAATTTTATTGAAAAATCCGGTGAGGTGTTTGATGTAGTTCATAATCTTAGATAATAGTGAGTGGTGAAAAGTGTCTCTCGACTGCGCTCGAGATGACGGTGAGAAGTGAGAAGTTAAGGGTTGAGGACTTTTAAGATATCCTCATACTTGTAATAAAGGATGCTGCCAATTTTGGTAAAGCTTAAAGTACCATTGATGCGCAGATTTTGCAATGTACCGGAAGATATTTTTAACAATTTTCGGACTTCTGATGATTTTAGCCATTGCGCTGGCTGTTCTTGTTTGCCGACCATTTCTTTTATTTCTGCGAGCATCACATTACTGAAATTTAGTAGGTCTCTTTTGGTGATGGGTTGGTGGTTGAGTAGTTCTAAATTGTCTACACCAGGGAATAATTTTTTAGGATGTAAGTTCATGTCTAAATGAATTAAATTGTTAGATGACAAAATACTTTCATTTGTTTGACATTTAAACCCAAGGTGAACCCAACTTGGGTATTATTTCACTGTAATTTGCTCCAAATCCCTTTGTTTATAAGGGAATATTTTTTCAAAAGGTGAAAAACTCCGTTTTGGCAAAATTGGTGAATTGGGTAATTTTAGGTCAAAAATGGTGTTTTTGGGGTAACAACCCAATACGACCCAAGCTTGGGTAATGAATTCCTATAAAAACAACATTTCTCAAAAAAAAACCTAGCAATTGCTAGGTTTAGTCAAATTCATCATTGTTGTTTTCATCTAAATTTTCGGAAAGTCCGTTTAGGAACTTGCCTTTTGGTTTGGGTCTGTTTTTTATGTCCGTAAAGCATCGATAGACACTATTGTCTAATTGTATATTAAAAGCGATACTAAACTCCTCCGCAATTTCCTTAATTTCGGCTTTACCACCGTTAAATATTTTTTGATAATACAAGGAATAAATCAATTCTACTATTTCAATTTTGGTGCCCGTCCAAGTAAGTTTTGATTTTCTTGCAGGATGCTTTATAGTACAGCTGTTATTGATTTGTTCTATTTTTTCTTCCAAGTAAATTTCTAAAAGATCATTGGCTATAATACTGGCCAATTTATAATCATGGGAATTACACAGTTTTTTATCGAAATATATTGAATTTATATCCGAGTTGATTATCTGTTTATCTAAGTTTCTGACAAAATATAATTGATCATTGTAACTGCTGCCCGATCGGAAGTATTTGTAAAACTCCTTATCTTTTTTGTGAAATTGATAACAAATATCAAGTGCTTTTTCGTAATGCTTCAATTTTTGTTTATTGCTATTGAGAGGTGAAATTGATTCTATATCCAATAACTTTTTGTAAAAAATACATTTTGATATTATTTTAAATTTCAACTCCTTAAAAAAGTGAATTTCTTCTTCAATCGAATTGAAAATATACTTTTTCAACCATTTGAAAAGCTCTTTAAGTTTTATTTCTATATACTGAATCGCTTGTTTCGCCTGACTGATAGGATCGGTGGTTTCCTTTTTAATTTTTTCAATTTCCAGTTCAAATTCACAAAAAAAAGCATCGCAATATATCTTCATATATGAGTTTTAGTTTACTAAAATGTTAAACTAAAGTATTACATTCTTCTAGCGTTAAATCTTACAGAGTAGTTAAACTTTTCAAAAAAGCATCCTAAATATTTCCTAATCCCTTGATTTAATTGGTCTTGTCAAGCTTTATTTGGTTTGTATTTGTGAATTTTTCTTTTAGAATCATCATGTCATTGCTTATTTTTTTGTCCAAAATCTTAGCATAATGTTGGGTGGTTTTTAAATTGGTATGTCCGAGTATTTTGCTTACGGTTTCAATTGGAACACCATTGGAAAGCGTTATAGTCGTCGCAAAAGTATGTCTGGCGATGTGAAACGTTAGTTCTTTATTGATGCCGCATACATCAGCAATTTCTTTTAAGTAAGCGTTCATTTTTTGATTGCTCAGAATAGGTAAGAGCCGATTTTCATTTACACAGGTTGGATGATTTTTGTATTTATCGACAATTTCCATTGCCATTGGTAATAATGGGATTTTGGATGGGGTATCCGTTTTTTGTCGGTTTTTAAAAATCCATTTATCTCCATCTATACCCAAGCTAATGTGGTTTTTGTTTAATTGCTGTACATCGACGTAAGCTAATACGGTAAAACAGCTGAAAATAAATATATCGCGGACCAATTCCAATCGTTCTGAAACAAATTCTTTATTAATCATACTTTCTATTTCGTCTTCGGTTAAGAACTCTCGGATTACTTCTTTGACTTTGGCTTTGTAATTTGCAAATGGATTTTTGGTTAGCCAGTCATTTGCGAGGCATTGGTTGATTATTTTGTGGAAGTTTTTGACATATTTAACCGCTGTATTGTTGTTGCACTTGCGCACACTACGCAGATAAAATTCATACTCTGTAATGAAAGCGTAATCTATTTTTTCAATATTGATGTCTGATAGGTTGTATTTCCAGTGTAGAAAGTCTTTGGTGTGCTTGAGTGAGGTTTTATATCTCTCCAGTGTTCCAGGTGCGTATTCGAGACCCAAAAGTTCTTCTATTTTCCGGTTGTGTTCCTCGAAAATTGGAATTAACATACGCTGCCGTTCTTTAATTCCCAGTAACTCATTTTTGAACGTTTCTAAGTTAACTGGGATATCTTTTTTGATTAAAGTTTTCTCAACATTTAAAATCTTTGATTTTAAGTGGTCAAGATGTCCATTGATTGAACGAGCTTCTTCCGAAGTCCCTTTCATTTTAGACATTTCAGAATGCCATTTTTCGGGATCAACAAACTTACCTGTACTGTTGTCTAATCGTTGTCGATTGATAGTAATTCTTTGAAAAATTGGAACTAGCCCTTGGGCATTGACTCTTACTCTTTTTACATAAAAGAGAATTGAAATTGGTGCATCCATGATGTGGTAACCTTTAAGTTAATAGAAAATTAAAAATTCCATCAACACAAAACAAGATGTTCAATTAGTGAACTTCTTATTTAAAAAAGGGTTTCCAAAAGGGGCACAATACATTTCAATTTTACAATGTGCCCCTCGATGTGCCCCTTTTAATATGAGAAACCATGAATAATTTGGATTGGTCTTAAAATGAAAAACCCTATAAATCATACGATTTAAAGGGTTTTAGTTGGCTTTTTGAATTAACCAGCGGAGAAAGAGGGATTCGAACCCCCGGACCTGTTACAGTCAACAGTTTTCAAGACTGCCGCATTCGACCGCTCTGCCATTTCTCCAGTATGTCGCTTTCATTATCTGATTGCGAGTGCAAATATAAGAACCTTTTTTGGTTATACAAATCTATTTTTAGAAAAAAAACATCAATTTATTAGACTCATTTTTAAAGGTTTCATTTTCTTTACTTTAGAGAAAACTTATTTTTTAAAAAAGCTAATAACGATAGACTAATACTTTACGTATTCAGTTATTTCTAACCCATATCCAATCATCCCTACTCGTTTAGTACCTTCAGTATTGGATACTAATCTAATTTTTGAAATATCAATATCATGCAATATTTGTGCTCCAATACCAAAATCTTTACTATCAATGATAATTTTTGGTGCCTTCATAACTCCTTCGCTTTGTAATAATTTGAGTTCAGCTATTCGATTCAATAAATTTATTGATTGCATGTCTTGATTGATAAAAATAACAGCCCCTTTTCCTTCATCATTAATTACTCGGAACATATCATCCAATTGTTGATCTACATTGTTGGTCAATGTACCTAATAAATCATTGTTTACTTGCGAAGAATTGATTCTGGTTAAAATAGATTCACCCAAATTCCAAGTGCCTTTTGTCAAAGCAATATGAATTTGTTTATTGGTCGTCTGTTGGTATGCTCGTAGTCGAAATGTGCCAAAACGAGTCTCAATATCAAAATCTTCTTTTTTAACAATCAAACTGTCGTGTTGCATTCTATAGGCCACTAAGGCTTCGATGGAAACTAATTTTAAATCGAATTTTTTAGCCACTTCCACTAATTGCGGTAAACGTGCCATAGAACCATCTTCGTTCATAATTTCTACAATCACACCGGCTGATTTAAAACCGGCTAACCTTGCAAAATCTATAGCAGCTTCGGTATGTCCTGTTCTTCTCAATACGCCACCTTGTTTGGCTATAAGCGGGAATATGTGTCCAGGACGTGCTAAATCATGTGGTTTAGTTTTAGAATCAACCAAAGATAAAATCGTTTTTGCTCTGTCGCCAGCTGATATTCCTGTAGTCACTCCGTTACCTCTTAAATCTACCGAAACCGTAAATGCAGTTTCCATCGGATCGGTGTTGTTACTCACCATAACATGCAATCCTAATTCTTTGCATCGGCTTTCTGTCAGTGGAGCACAAATTAATCCTCGACCGTGTGTAGCCATGAAATTGATCATTTCTGGTGTCACTTTTTCAGCAGCAGCCAAAAAATCTCCTTCATTTTCACGATCCTCATCGTCAACAACTATTATTATTTTTCCTTGACGAATATCTTCAATAGCCTCTTCAATGGTGTTGAGTTGTATGTTGTTTGTAATCATTTGTATTGTTAATTTTGTGACGGGAATATTTTTTTTATTACTTTTTGGAATGGAGCCAAAATGACATCCATGTTGATTAATCCAATATCATTTGTAGCCCTATAGGTTAATAAAACAGCTAATGGTGTTAGTATAAATGAGGACAACCAAGAACCCATAAAAGGTGTCATTCCATTTTCCTGTGCTAATCTTTTTCCAAAAGTATTGATAAAGTGAAAGGTGATAAAAATTAAAATAGCAAAAACTATAGGAAGTCCTAAGCCTCCTTTTCTAATAATTGCTCCTAACGGTGCTCCAATGAAAAACATTAGAAAACAAGCGTATACAATAACGAATTTATCGTAAAATGCCAATAAATGTTTATTGATATTCTTTTGTTTATTGTCTAATTCTGATTTGGTGGATTCTATAGAGTACGCTATGCTTGTTTGATTACTCACTGCTATTTTCAAAATATCCGATTGTTGTTTTAATGTATACAAAGACAAGATATCTTTAGGAAGTGGTTTTCTTTTTTTTCCGTTAGCTATTTTTTTATTTATTGGAATTGCTATTCGGGAGTTACTATTTTCCGAAAACGAAATAATATCCGTTTTCAAATTCTTATTTAATGAATCTAAGGTATAATTCAATTCATTTACAGTAAGCATAGTGTTCGTATTCGCAACACTTTCATCTGTGATATCGGTCTTATTTAATTCAGATAGATCAATATTAATGATTTGTTTTTTAAAGGAACTTTTAGCGAAAGGTAATTTGCTACGATCTTCGTATTTTTTTGGAACAATATCTTCATAATAGTACCCATCATTTAGCACTAATTGCAAAATACTCGATTCTTCGCTACTAATTAGTTCTCCATCTTTCGCCTTTATTACGGTTTTACTTCCGTCTCCAATCTTCGATTTTTTATGAATTGTCACACTAGTTAGGATATTTCCTTGTTCACCAGATTTTTTATTTACCTTAATATTATAAAAGCCCACATCGTTAAACTGACCTTCGGCTATAGCCAATGCGGGTTTGACTTGTGCAATGTTTTTTCTGAAATTGATAAATTTATACTCCGCAGAGGGAATAACATTATTCGAAAAAAAGAAGGCTACAATACTTAATAAAACGATGAATACTGTCAAACTTCTCATGGCTCTTTGCAAAGAAATTCCGGAAGATTTCATCGCTGCAAATTCATAATTTTCGGCTAAATTTCCAAAAGTCATTATGGAGGCCAATAGTATAGAAAGCGGCAATACTAGTGGTACAATTCTAGGCATAGAAAAGGCCAAGAATTTAATAATCATCACTAAGTCTAAATCTTTGCCAGCCAATTCTGATATAAATAACCAGACCGTTTGAAGTATGAAAATGAAAAACAGGATTACAAATACCGTAGCAAATGTAGTCAGGAATGTTTTTAATAAGTATTTGTCAAGAATTTTCACCTAATAAATTAATCTAATTTGTTGATGTAGTAATTTGGATATTTACTTTCCGCAAATGTAAATTGATTTTTTGACAAAGGTTGGTTGGTTTTGAAAGAATTAACCGTTAATGTTGTTTTTGTACCTTTTTTACCTACTTCAATTAGGTTATAGATGTGTTTTGTTTGAATATCAATTCCCAATAGTACCTCTTTGCGTTGATCTCTAGAACTCGTAGGTACCAATTTAATATACTGAATTTTGCGACCTTTTACGTTTTGTAAAATATCCATATTGTATTTGTAACCTGTATTAAAAAAAGTTAACATTTTTGACGGAGTAATGGCACTATCATCTTTTTCATTGACCTTAGATATCGTAATTTCCTCATCTTCTGGAACAATAGTGAATGTTTTTTTACCGTCAAAAATTTTAGTTACTCCCATGAAATTCAATACATATTGATTGCCTTTCATCGTAACATTTCCTTTACTATCCTGATTGATATTTTCTTTTGCATTATTCAGCGAATACTTGAAATCAATTACAATTGTACTATAACTTTTAACTTTAGCAGTAACTTGATCTAAAAGTTCTTTTGCTTTTTTATCTTGTGCTTGAATTGAGAAACTAAAAAATAATAATGCTGCAATTAAAAGAAATTTTTTGCCCATACTTTCGGTATTATTTTTTTTTAATTCTTGAATTTTTGATTTCATGGTATTAATTATTTTGTTCATTGTTGAAAAATTGATCAAGAGAACTCATGTCCAGAATATTTACACTTCGTGCTTTACTTCCTTCAAAAGGGCCCACAATTCCTGCAGCTTCGAGTTGATCAATCAATCGGCCTGCTCTGTTGTAGCCTAATTTTAGTTTACGTTGTAACAAGGAAGCAGAACCTTGCTGTGCATTTACAATGATTTCAGCTGCTTCTCTAAACAATGTGTCTCTGTCAGAAATATCCATATCAAGATTAATGCCACTTTCCTCACCAACAAACTCAGGAAGTAAATAAGCCGTTGCATATGCTTTTTGAGAACCTATAAAATCAGTTATTTTTTCTACTTCGGGTGTGTCAATAAAGGCACATTGTACTCGAACGACATCATTACCATTGGTGTAAAGCATATCCCCTCTTCCTATCAATTGATCGGCACCTTGAGTATCCAGAATAGTTCTAGAATCAATTTTTGAGGTAACTCTAAAAGCTATTCTAGCTGGGAAATTAGCTTTTATTAAACCAGTAATTACATTTACAGATGGTCTTTGTGTTGCGATAATTAAGTGAATTCCGATGGCTCGTGCCAATTGTGCCAATCGTGCAATAGGAACTTCTACTTCTTTACCAGCAGTCATAATCAAATCGGCAAACTCATCAACTACAAGAACGATATAAGGTAAAAATCGGTGTCCGTTTTCAGGATTTAATTTTCGAGCTTTAAATTTATCATTGTATTCTTTGATGTTACGCACCATAGCGTCTTTCAATAATGAATACCTATTGTCCATTTCTACACAAAGGGAATTCAATGTATTGACCACTTTGGCATTATCAGTGATGATTGCATCATCCATATCTGGAAGTTTGGCTAGATAATGTCTTTCTATTTTATTAAAAAGTGTTAGCTCTACTTTTTTTGGATCGACCAAAACAAACTTCACTTCGGCTGGATGTTTTTTATACAAAAGTGATGTTAAAACCGCATTCAAACCTACAGACTTTCCTTGACCTGTAGCCCCTGCCATCAATAAGTGCGGCATCTTGGCTAAATCGACTACAAACGTTTCATTCGAAATTGTTTTTCCAAGAGCGATTGGCAATTCCATTTCAGCTTCCTGAAATTTAGCTGAGCCAATAACACTTTTCATAGAAACCATCGTTGGATTTTTATTAGGAACTTCGATTCCTATAGTTCCTTTTCCTGGAATAGGCGCAATAATACGAATTCCTAATGCCGAGAGCGATAAAGCAATATCATCCTCTAAACTTTTAATTTTCGAAATACGAATTCCTGCTTCTGGCACAATTTCATATAATGTAACCGATGGACCAACGGTTGCTTTTATTTGTGCAATTTCTATTTTGTAATTGCGCAGTGTATCTACAATTCGGTTTTTATTTTCTTCTAACTCTTCTTGGTTAATTGTAATTCCACCAGTAGAATATTCTTTTAATAAATCTAAAGTCGGAAATTTAAAATTAGATAAATCCAAAGTCGGGTCAAACAATCCAAAATCAGCTACCAATCGTGAAGCTAAATTTTCCTCAATAATATCTTCTTCTGGAGCAGTTTCTATAACAAACGACTCATTGCTAGTTACACTAATTTCTGGAGTTGCAACCGGTGTAACTTGCATGGCAAGCGGCTTTACAACTGGATCTCTATTAATATCCGATGAATTACTAATAGTAGGTTTTAATGCTTCTTTGTTAATTTCAAATTGTGAGCCATTCGTTTTTAAATGAATCTCGTCTACATCATCAACAGCAACGGCAAATTCTTCTAAATTATAACCGCTATTGCTATTGTTAATTGGATTAGAAATTGGGGTACCTTGTGTTTCTTTTTTGGTAGTATCAAAAAACGACTGAATACGCTCTGGTGAGAGTTTGATTTTGAAAATAATATAAATGATTAACCCAAATATCAAAATCAATAATGTACCTGTCTTCCCAATATAATCTTGTAGTAATAAATTCAATTCATAACCAATAGTTCCGCCTAGTTCAGGTAAGGAGGTAGCAAAAAATCCAAATAAAACGGATAAAATAATAATCACGAATAAATCCCAAAACCAGATATTTTTTAATTTTCTAGTGGGAATTCCGAGTATTAAATAAAGGCCTGTTAAAAAAAACAAGCGCACTATTATAAAAGCTGCTACCCCAAATCCTTTATAAATAAGAATGTGAGCTAAGAAAGCGCCAAATTTACCCAGCCAATTCTGAACGATTTCTTCTCTATTTTGCAGTTCATTAACAGCACTTTGATCTTGTTGTCCATAAATAAAAAAAGAAATAAATGCCACTAATAGCGCTATCGAAAACAATACTAATAGTGCTCCAAAAACAATTTTATGTTGTTTAGTAATTTTTAATGGATAAACTGACTCTGTTTTTGTGCCGCTCGCTTTATCTGAAGCTGTTGCTTTTTTTATTTTTGCCATTCTTGAATTGGATAATTTCTAAAGAAATAATGGGAGATAAATGATTAAACCGATAGCAAATGCTGTTAAAGCGGCAAAAAATACCGCTCCAGCAGCAATGTCTTTTATAAAGCCAATTCTTTCGTGAAAATCGGGATGTATAAAATCAGCCATTTTTTCAACGGCAGTGTTAAGGCCTTCCACACTTAAAACCAACCCAATAGCCAGTATTTGAAAAAGCCAATCCGTTTTGGAAATATCAAAATAAAAACCTGCGATAGTGACAACTATTCCAAGAGAACATTGTACCATTATACTGTGTTCAGTAGTAATCAGTTTTAAAGCTCCTGCTATCGCATATCTGAAGCTTTTTAATCTTCCGTAGAAAAAAGTATTGTCTTTTTGAAATTCCATTAAATACGATTAAAGTACCGCTAAAGCAGCTTCGTAATTGGGTTCATCTGCAATTTCAGTAACTTGTTCTGTATGTGTAATAGTTCCATTTTCGTCAACAACAATAACTACTCTGGAATGCAATCCAGCCAATGGCCCATCTGTAATTTCTAAACCATTTGTTTTACCAAAACTTCCTTCAGGAAAATCTGATAAATTTACCACGTTTTCAAGACCTTCGGCTCCACAAAAACGACTTTGAGCAAAAGGCAAATCTCTAGAAATACAAAGAACGATCGTGTTTTCTAAAGCACTAGCACTTTCGTTAAATTTACGAACAGATGCTGCACATGTTCCTGTATCGACACTAGGGAAAATATTTAAAACCAGTTTTTTGCCTAAAAAATCACTTGCCGAAGCAATGGAAAGGTCATTTTTAACTAATTTAAAATCAGCTAATTTAGTACCTACTTTTGGTAATTCACCCGAGGTGTGTATTGGATTTCCTCCTAATGTTATTGAAGCCATGTTTTTTATTTAATTGTGAGGTTCAAAAGTATGAAAATTAATTCAGATTTAATCTTCAATTATTGGTTTATAGTTTGATTTTTTTGAAAGATAATGCTAGTCTCAATAGGTCTTTTGTTGCAACTGAAATCAATTTTTCAATGAAATTACTACCATTAGATTTAACATACAGTGTATCACATGAATTCATAAAATTCAAAAGGGCGTCCGTTTTATTTAAAACGAACGCCCTTTCTTTGAAACAAACAATTAACTAACTTTTACTTTGATTCCTGAAATAACAACGATGCAGAGTTCATACAATATCTAAGTCCAGTAGGATTGGGACCATCATCAAAAAGATGTCCCAAATGACCATCGCAGCGTGCACATACAATTTCACCCCGAACCATTCCCAAACTTTTCTCAGCAACCTCTTTTATTCTATTACTATTTATTGGTGCATAAAAACTTGGCCATCCCGTTCCTGAATTAAATTTTGTTTTGGATGAAAACAGTGGCAATTTACATCCTGCACAAAAATAATGTCCTTTTTTGTGGTTGTCGTTGTATTTATTTTGAAAAGGACGCTCGGTACCTTTCTCGCGTAAGATGAAATACTGTTCTGTTGTTAAAATTTTTCTCCAAGATGCATTTGTTTTAACAGCCTTTTTCAGGGAAATATCAGTCAATAACAGTAACGGATTTTTTTGGTTAGTTTCGCTAACAACACTTGATGTTCTCACTTTTTCATTTGCCTGTATGCATGCCATGAAACTAAAAATCACTAGTGGAAGTGCAAAAAAATATTGGAATCGTTTCATAATTTAATGATTAGGTTTTAATTTTCCTTTGTATGATGCTATAAAAGAATTGTATCGTGGCATTGAAACCCCTTTTACGTATGGCTCGTTGGGATTGTTAACTACATAATCCTGATGGTAGGCTTCCGCTTGATAAAAATCTGCAGTTGGTTTTACTTCCGTTACTATTGGAGCATCAAAAACACTATTAACAGTAAGCTCCTCGATTTTATCCTCAATTATTTTTTTCTCCAATGCATTAGAATAAAAAGCAATTGATCGGTACGAAGATCCGCGGTCAGGTCCTTGCTGATCAGGTGTTGTAGGATCATGTGATGCAAAAAAAATAGCCACTAATTCTTTGTATGAAACTACTTTTGGATCATAAAAAACAGCTACTGATTCTGCATGCCCGGTTCTATTTGAACTTACATATTCATAGTACGGATTTTTAACAGTCCCACCTGAATAACCTGAAATTACTTCCTCCACTCCTACTATTGCTTCAAAAACGTGTTCGCTACACCAAAAACAACCAGAAGCAAAAACTGCAATTGCTTTTCCTTTTTGTGGCGCAAGTGACAACTTTTCAGTTTTAGAGCTACAACCCATAATCACCATGCAAACTAAAATACAAACTGTTACTTTCATACTATTCTTTTTACTGATTTCTCATTCGATTATTTAAATGAGATGCTGAACAATTCGTTTTTGATTGTTTTGCAACACGCTTTTCAATCGTTTAATATACTGTAATATACGGCCTATTTGTGTTTTTAGTTTGCTTCTAAGTCCTAAATTTTTGTTAGTTTTTTTAAAGTACATTTTACAGTATTTTTTTTTCAACTAAACTATCAGGTAACATACATAGCCAAACACTATTTTTAAAATTAAGGTTGCTGTATCAATGCAGCTAAATTTTAAACTATAATATTGATACTTATAAAATGGTAGAGTTAATAGAATTTATTTTATATTTATTGATTACAAAATCCATTTAAGAAACAAACCAATTCATTAAAATGTTTTGTTTTTAATTTTACTCCGTAACAATAAAATAAAAAATCAAACTATGAAAAAATTGTCAATTACGTTATTGTTTTTAGTACAATTGCATGCTACTATTGCTCAAAATAAAACTGAGGATGTGACTCTTACCGATATGTTAAAAATTAAAACTGTTGGAAACATTACCGTATCTAAAGATGGAAAACGAGCTGCTTTTACGGTAAATACAATTGAAAATGATGAAAATAACAAGCTGGATTACAAATATCGTTCACAAATTTTCACCATAACAATTTTAGAAAATAATACACCCGTACAATTAACCACTCATAAAGATGGAGCTACAAAACCAGCTTGGAGTCCTAATGGCAAGCAAATAGCTTTTACTCGATCTGTTGAAGAAAAAAATCAAATATTCATCTTGTCGATGGAAGGTGGTGAACCTATGCAATTGACGAAAGATAAATATGGCGCAAGCAATCCTAAATGGTCCCCAGATGGTAAAAAAATACTGTTTTCATCCAGCATACCATTACGCGATTTACTGCAAGACTCTATATTGAATCCTTCAAAATCTATTCCCACTTGGAAGATGGAAAAGCCTGGTTTTGACAAAAACGAGCATTTAGTAATCAATAAAGAAAAACCAAATCCAAACGGAAATTTAGCCGAAATTAGAGCCTATTTGGATAAAAATGCAACCGATAAAAAAGCAATTGTACTTAATAAATTGAATTTTCAAAGTGAATCAAACATTTCATCTGAAATGAATTTCAATCACTTTTTTGAAATAAATGTATCAAAAGAGGCTGTTCCAAGACTACTTACAAATGGCTTTTATAATTTTAGTACTGCTGATTACACGCCAAGCGGGAAACAAATAATTTTATCGGGCGATGTAGACACTTCAGAAAATCAAGATCGATCCCTGGAAAGTGAAATTTTCATTATGGATGCAGATGGAGGAAATTTCAAAATGCTATTAGGAGAAAACGGAAAAAGATACAATAGCGCCTCACTTTCACCATCGGGAAAATGGTTGGCTTTTCTATCCAGCACTACCTCATTCATATCCGTACCGTCACTATCGATAATGCCACTTAATGGTACAGAAAAAGATATTATAACCATTCCTTTTGATCGAAACAAATCAAATTTTATTTGGAGTAAGGATGACAAATACATGTATTTTAACGCTCAAATGAATGGTGGCAACGTGCTACACAAACTCAACACATTAACTCAAAAAATAGAGACTCTCTCAAGCACTGATACTGGAATATCCAGTTTCGATATTGCAAATAATACAATTGTTTATTCAAAAACTCAAGTATCAAATCCATCTGAATTATATTTTGCTGAAGCCAATTTCAAAAATGAGAAAAAAGTTAGCTCCTTTAATGATTGGGTTGCTGCTAAAAAATTATCTTATCCAGAAAAGAAAACATTCCAAAACGAATTAGAAATGACAGTAGAATATTGGATTATGAAACCATCTAATTATAAACAAGGAGAAAAATATCCATTATTACTAGAAATTCACGGAGGTCCATCAGCTATGTGGGGACCTGGTGAAGAAAGTATGTGGCACGAATACCAATATTTTTGTAGTAAAGGATACGGAATAGTGTACAGTAATCCGAGAGGCTCTGGTGGTTATGGATTGGATTTTTTGAGAGGGAATATCAACGATTGGGGCACAGGTCCAGCAAGTGATGTACTAACAGCACTGGATAAAACCGTGCAAGAAGGCTGGGCAGATCCGTCTAAGTTACTCATTACTGGTGGTTCTTATGCAGGATATTTGACCGCATGGATTATCAGTCATGACAATCGCTTCAAAGCAGCATGTGCGCAACGTGGTGTTTATGATTTGAATACCTTTTTTGGCGAAGGTAACGCTTGGCGACTGGTACCCAATTATTTTGGCGGCTATCCTTGGGAACCAAAAGTAAAAGAGATTTTAACACGTGAATCTCCTATGAATTACGTTCAAAATATTACAACACCTTTTATCATTTTTCATGGAGGAAATGATCGAAGAACTGGATTTATTCAAGCTGAAATGTTGTTTCGAAGCCTAAAAGTACTAGATCGTCCAGTAGAATTTGTAGTACATCCCGGTGCCACTCATGAAATTACTCGGGCTGGTGATAATCATCAGCGTATGGATCAAATGCTGCGAACGTATGAGTTTTTTGAAAGAACAATCGACAAAAAATAAATTATATACTTACAACTGGAACTAAAAATGAATACCTATTTGAAACTGAAAATCCCTGTCAAAATAAATTTGACAGGGATTTTTCGTTTCAAAAGCATTTTTTATAATGTAGCCATATCAATAACAAATCGATACCGCACATCGCCCTTTTCCATTCGCTTATAGGCATCATGAATGTTTTTAATATCAATCATTTCAATATCTGAAACTATATTATGTTCTGCGCAATAATCTAACATTTCTTGTGTTTCCGGCAATCCACCAATTAAGGACCCCGCAAGACTTCTTCTCCCGCCTATGAGGCTAAAAGCATGCACCTGATACGGAGTTGGAGGAACTCCCACACAAATATGAACACCATTAACTCGCAATAATGACAAATACAAATTTAAGTCATGCGGCGCAGAAACGGTATCTAAAATAAAATCGAAGGAACCAGCAACGCTAGCAAGTTGCTTTTCGTCTTTGGTTACGATAAAATTATGAGCACCCAGTTTTTTCGCATCTGCTTCTTTGTTTGCAGATGTACTCAATACAGTAACCTCAGCGCCAAAAGCAACACCAAATTTAACGGCCATGTGTCCTAAACCTCCTAAACCCAGAACAGCTAATTTATGGCCTTTCCCTACTTTCCAATGTTTTAATGGCGAATACGTCGTAATTCCAGCACATAATAATGGAGCAACTGCTGCTAAATCTAATTTGTCCGAAATATGCAACACAAAATCTTCGTGAACTACAATTGTATCTGAATAACCACCGTATGTAGGAGTTACCCCATCTTGACCTAATGCGTTGTAAGTATCGGTTCGGCCTTTTATACAAAATTGCTCTAAGCCCTCTTTACAATTCTCACAACTTCTACAGGAATCTACCAAACAACCCGTTCCTGCTAAGTCTCCAACTTTAAACTTCTTAACGTGACTACCTACTTGAACTACTTTCCCCACAATTTCGTGTCCCGGAACCATTGGATAAATAGAGCCACCCCAATCGTTTTTTATTTGATGCAAATCACTGTGGCAAACTCCACAAAAATGAATATCAAATTGCACATCGTGTGGTCCTAACTCTCGTCGTTCAAAATTCCAAGGCGCTAAATCTGTGGTCGCATCCTGTACTGCATATCCTTTTGATGGTATCATAATTTCTAAATTTTAAGTTATGCTAAATTACGGAATTACGAAATGTATTTTTATCTAGTAATTGATAATATTTCCATAAATTAATAATAGCTGTATGAATAGAAAACAATTAACTCAATAGATAATTTGGATCGATTAAATAAAGTTTAAACCTGATAGAACTAGTCTATTTTAAAAACAAAATTAATCTCTTTCTACCATACCTACATTATTTTCATAGCGTTAAAGAAAGAGACAAAGAAGAATTATATTGTTTTTTATACCAAAAAACTAACGATTATTAGTTTTGAATATGTCCACATTCAATAAATGACTATTTATTGATAGAAATATCCAAGAATTTTAAAAAAGAAATCGCTGTAAAAATAATATTTCACAGCGACTTAAGAATTCATGGTCAAAGCATAGAACTAATAAAAATTACCAAACCTTTTTAACTTTTTTAGATCGCTCCGCAATGTAAGTTACTAGCCAAGCTATTTGCCCTTCTTTAGCAAAAAAAAGCTTTTTATTTTTTATATCTGGAATTGCTTCAAGGGTAACAAGTAGCATAGTACTTCCAGATATTAAATACTTTTGCGAGTATGTTTTAAGTACAGATTCTGCCTCTTTATCAGTCTTAGCTAATTCTTCAAACTTTTTGAAATTATTTTTTAAAACCGCATCAAAGTCCAGTACGTCTTCTATTGTGAATTTATTAAAACTTGCTTTTGCCGCTCCGTTAAAAAGTGTATAAAATGCCCAAACTGCTCCACCAGACATATACACTTTCTTTTTATCTAATGCTTCTGGATTTGTGGCATACATCGCATCTATTTGCTTTCTTAAAATAGGTAAAAAACCAAATGACTTTTCTTTAAATTCTGACAAATCATCTTTACTTGTAATTTTGATAACAGCTTCAGTTAGAGTAACAGTTCCGTAGCTTACAACTAGTGGAAAAAACACAAAAACATCATTATTTCGCACATCAACATAACCACCTTTAGTATTGCCACCTCCTATGTCTAAAATGACCGAGTTTGGGTATTCTTGCGGAGGTACGCAACCTTTTAACAGCATTTTCCCCTCTGTTTTTGCATCAACAAAATCTAGCGTTCTCGTAGTTGCTAAATATATTTTATCCGCCAGCACTTGAGTGTTTTTTGCCATAGCAACTCCGGAAGATCCAACAATAAAAATGTTTTCATTTTCAATTTCAAATTCATTCAGCATTTTTAAATAGTTAGTAATAACTGTTGCAACAGCTTTATCAATATCCTCTTTAGCTAGATTACCGTCTTTTGCAATCCCTTTTGCGATTCCAATGTTTTCTGTCCAAAACGATTTTACAGTATAGTCGCCTTTTTTAATATTGCCTACTTCTAGAACACTCATTTTAATTCCTTTGCTGCCAATTTCAATACCCCCATAAATATTAGATCCTTTTGCATCACTGTAAATACTAGTGCATAAAAATGCTATTATTCCAATTAGAAAATTTAGTTTTGAATTCATTTGTTTAGTTTAGTTTAGTTTTTTTTTTGCTTTTCGTTTTAATATGTCATTTCATAAATAAGACAAGTCTTTAGAAAATGGGAAATGCAAATCGTCTATTTTATGTTGTTGTAAACCAAAGCTTTGATCAAAACACATACTAAAAAGAACAGATATTGTTGTGGAATATGATGCATTTTACATTTCAATAATTTTACTATTTATAGAAATATTGGTCAAATGAAAGGAAAAAATATTAGTAATACTTTTCTTTTCTTTGTACTACATATATAGTCGTTGAAATACATTTTTTGTAGTGATTTTGCCAAAAAACCGTGAATTTTGAAACAAAAAAGTTAAAAATAAATCTTATAATTCCGTAAAAAGTCATTTAGATCTATAAAATTTTTAAATAAAGTAAGGTTTTAGACAAACATTGCCTTCCTAAAATAATACTTAAGTATTTTGATTTATTTTTTAAAACCTCCCGCGTAATTCAAATTAGTAGTTTTACAGTACCTTTAAAAAAAACTACACATGAAAACGCAATCGTATAAGAACCATATCCGCTTTTACCCGCCACATCATTTTATTTATTACCCAATAATATTGGCTTTTTTATCATTTAGTATCTATTTTGCGTTTACCACAGAGGACGTGATTGTATGGTCATTTTTAAGCGCAATTTTTGTAGTTCTCTTTTGTTTGGCTTTTATGCTACGCCAACATTACGCCTTAACATTACAAAACCGAATTGTGCGCCTGGAACTAAGATATCGTTATCTTGCTACAACCGCAGAACGATTTGAGAAATTTGAAAATCAATTAAATGACGACCAAATATTTGCCTTGCGCTTTGCCCCAGATGAAGAACTCCAAAATCTGGTAGTAAGAACTTTGAATGAAAACCTTACTGGAAAAGATATTAAAAAAGCAATTATAAATTGGAAAGCAGATCACGAAAGAGTATAAAATATTCAAGTTATTTACAAATACTCTACTCCTTACAGCGCATTAATTTTGTTCCTTTACAGAATTAAATAGTGAACTTCACCTTGACTATAAATTTTTTAAATGGCAGAATATTTTCTAGATATCGAATACAAAAGCATCACTTACGGTGAAGAGGAAGTTAATTTTAAAGAATTTGAATGCTGTACGTTTACTAAATGTAATTTCTCGCAGTGCGTATTTCTTTCTGTAACATTTATAGATTGTACCTTTAACGAATGTATTTTTAGCAACGCCAAAATAAATTATGTAGCCTTTAGAACTGTAACTTTCAATAAATGCGAAATTAAAGATGTTAATTTTGCTATGTGCGATAAATTAATTTTTGAAATTGCGTTTAAGAATTGCGTATTGGATTTTTCCAAGTTTTATACTCTAAAATTAAAAGGAACTTCTTTTACCAATTGTAGCCTCGTCGCAGTAGATTTCATGAGCACAGATTTAACCGAAGTGCTCTTTGAAAACTGTGATTTATACCGCTCTGAATTTGCAAAAGCTATTGCCAACAAAGCAAATTTTAAAACTAGTTTCAATTACACCATAGATCCTAAAACAACTAAATTAAAAAAAGCAGTATTTGCTTTAGAGGGTTTGAAAGGATTGCTCTATAAACATGAAATTATAGTGAAATAGTACTTTAAGAAATTATTTTCCCATCTTCCATAGTAATAATTCTATTCGTTTTTTGGGCAAAATCAGTATCGTGGGTAACCACTAATAAACTCTGATTTTTCTCCTGAGTCAACTTATTGAAAATATCAAAAACCAAATCACTGTTTCTCTTGTCTAAATTTCCTGTAGGCTCATCCCCCATTATAATCAACGGGTCGTTTATCAAAGCACGCGCAATTGCCACGCGCTGTTTTTGTCCGCCGCTCAATTGATTTGGCATTTTCAGCGCCTGATCTCCCATATCCAGTGTTTTCAAATGTTCCATGGCACGATGCTCTAATTCTTTATCAGAATATCTAGCTAATTTCATCCCCGGAAGCATTACATTTTTCAGCACATTATATTCTGCCAGTAAGTAATGAAACTGAAATACAAAACCTATTTTTTCATTTCTGATTAATGCTAATTCTCTGTCGGTTTTTCCAGTTACAAGTTCGTTATTAATCAATATCTGACCGTCATAATCCGTATCCATCGTAGAAAGTAAATACAACAAAGTCGACTTCCCACAACCCGACTTTCCTACTATAGAAACAAACTCACCATGATTAACACGCATGCTAATTTCCTTTAAAACTTGGAATTTTACAGGATCGTAAAAATATTTACTTAATCCAATTGTCTCTAAAACTGTGTTTTTTTCCATCTTTATTTTCCTCTGATAATTTCTACTGGATCCACTTTACTGGCTTTTAAAGCAGGAAAAAGTCCGGCAATGGTCGTTGTAAACAATGCAAAAGTAATCCCGATACCATAATATATCGGATTGTAATTGATAGGATAGGTTTTCACTGTGGGTAACGAAGCCGTTTCAAACGGAATAACATCAATAATTGAAGAGAAAACATAGCCAAACAGCAATCCAAACAATCCTCCAGCAAGTCCTATGATGATAGAAAGCGAAACAAAAATCCATTTTACATCATTCCCGGAAAATCCCGTGGCTTTCAAAATCGCAATACTGTCCATTTTTTCATAAATCATCATGTTCAGAATATTATAAATCCCAAAACCGGCAACAATCAGCAATACTACGCCAACGGCATAGGAAATGATACTTCGTACCGTACTTCCGGTTTCAAACTGAGAATTTGCGGTTTTGTAATCAATTGTATCCAGATCAAAAGTATTCTGAAACTCTTTTGCAACAGCAGATACAGAAGTTATATCATATAAATTGAGTTGAATATCCGTGATATAATTTGTAGGCTTTCCCAGTATTTTTTGGGCTGTAGCCAAAGAAGTATAACTCGTGATATTATCGATTTCTACAATTCCAATTTCGGAAATACCCACAATTTTAAGCGAAGCTAAATTCCCTTTAGAAGTGGTAATTTTAATGATATCTCCTTTGGTAAGTAACATTTTATCTGACAAGCCTTTCCCGATAATAATACTATTATTCTGAAGTAAGTCATCTACTTTTCCATCTATAATATAATCGCTGATCTTAAATAATTTATCTTCAGATAAAACGTCAACTCCATTTATTATTCCTGAAATCTCAATAGTTCCCGAATTAAAAAAAACAGATGTTGTCACCTTTGGTGCAACATCAATAATCCGTGGATCTTGTTTTAAAACTGCCAAAATTGTTTTACTGTTGTAGATTGATTTTCCACGGTCTTTTGGTTTAATCGAACGAACAAAATTGATGTTTTTTTTTAAGGCGTCGGACAAAAAAACGGGTTGATTTTCTGAAGGTTTAATTTCGTTGTATAGCAGCACATGTGGCGTTCTGTTGAGCATTAAGCCATCCAGTAAATCATTTAACCCATTCATAAAACTGACCAAAGCAATAAACATGGCGATACTGAACGTTACGCCAATAGCAGCGACAATCGTTTGTTTAAATCGTGCACGAAGCAAATGCAATGCAATATTCAAAATGAGTTTAAAGTTCATTATTTGGCTTTATAAATTATTTCATTTGCAGTTAATCCCGATACTATTTCTACTTTTTGATAATCACTCAAACCTATTTTTACTTCCCGTTTTTCGTCTTTATTTACTAAAACATATTTGCCTTGAATTAAATATATTTTAGGAATCGTAATAGCATTTTTCTTTACCTGAATGATAATATTGGCTTCGGCTGTAAGATTTGGGTAGAGTTTCTCGGGCGGTTTTATAAAATGTGCTTCGATTTTAAAAGTACGGGAACGCTCATTCATTATCGGATAAATTTTATCAATTATGGCCTCAAAAACTTGCCCTTTATAACTATCCATTGTCACCAATACTTTTTGTCCAATGTTCACGCGAACCATATCATTTTCATCTACTTCGAGTTCTAATAAAAATGAATTTTCCTGACCAATTATTGCTAAAGGAGTTTGTGGTGTAACTAACGTTCCTTCTTTAACCAAGACATCAAACAGCTTTCCGGAAAAGGCGCTTTTGACGCTAAAATCACTTTGGGATTTCTGATTGATTTTTAGGTTGACGCTATTTCTACTTTGATCATTCTTTAATTGGGCTTTGAGTTGTGACAATTGTTTTTTAGCCGATTCGTAATTAATTTTAGAACTTTTAAATGCTAATTCGACCCTTTCAAAATCAACTTCCGAAATTCCTCCCTGATTTCTGATGTTTTTATTTCGGTTATAAATGGATTCGTCTAATGTCAATTTGTCTCTGCTTGACTGGACTTTCATTTCCATTTCGGCAATTTTATCTTGAATATAACGACTGCTTTCCAGACTTAATTGATAGGCTAATCGCGCATTCTCTGTATTCAACTCTGCTTTATCACTTTCCAGTTCAAATAATGACTGACCTTTAGTGATAGATTGACCTGCGATAACATTTACTTTTTGTAATGTGCCGTTTACGGTAGCATAAACAGTGTACTGCCCATCTGCTTTTATAACTCCGGAAGCATAAACACTTTCCGTAACTTCTCCTACTGTAGGTCTAATTTCTTCTGTTTCATTTTTGGAACAAGAAAGCAAAATAAGACTTGATAAACAAAATAGTAATCGTAATTTAAAACTCATTTCGCTTCGTATTTAAATGTACAGGTTGTTGTAAATTCTCCCCATAAATATACGACAATATACATGTTGAAGTAAAATTCATTGTTGTAAAATTATGAGATAAAAAACGCCGCGAAATAAGGATAATTAAAGTTTCTTTTCCATTTTGTAATCTTCCATTTTGTAGCCATGGTCTAATAGAATTTCTTCATCTAAAACCACTTCAATTCCTATTTTTTTATAAAACGAAATCGCTTTATTGAATTGTTTCACTTTTAATGAAACTACAATCGATTGGTTTTCTACGGCTAAGTTTTCTACGGCTTCAATCAGTAACTTTCCGGCTGCTTTTCCTTGTGCTTCAGGCAACAAATAGATTTTATGAAGGCGCGTACATTTTTGGTTTAAATAATTATGTTCATACGAAGTAATACCTAGACAGACTTCTCCCTCATTTACCAAAAGAAAATGATGTCCTTTATCGTTTAAATTTTCAAGAAGAGTTTTCTCTGAGTAAAACAAATCGAGCATATAATCAATTTGCTCTTTCGATAAAATAGAACCGTATGTATCCGGCCATGATTTACAGGCAATTTCTCGAAAGTTTTAAAGTCCTGTATTGCAGCTTCAGCGAGTAATAGCACTATGTTTATTGGCAATAAATTATTGAAATTAAAGCAATTCTCCTTTTGGAATAAAAATATAGAATTTAGCTCCAACATTTGGTTTTGCTTTTACTTTAATGAAACCTTTATGATTTTCCACAATTCTGCTACAAATTGCTAATCCAAGTCCTGTTCCTGAATATTTTGGATTGGTTTCTAAACGTTTAAACAATAGAAATATCTTATCTGAATATTCTTGTTTAAAGCCAATTCCATTATCAGAAACCATAATCTTATGATAATCATTTTTATTGGCGATTTTATAATCTAGCATTTCTTTTACTGTAATTTTATTGGCAGTAATACTCACATGCGGGATACCCTCTTCCTTACTATACTCCAAAGCATTAGAAATTAAATTAATAAAAAGCTGTTTAATTTGGAAAGGAATTGCTTTAATGGTAGGTAAATTTCCAATAGCGATATGGGCATTTTTATCATCAATAGTTGAGGATAAATCTTGAAGTACTTCCTCCAAAACTTTGTTTAGATTTGTTTCAACAAAAACTTTATCCCCTTTTATTGTTCTGGAATAATCAACCAAATCAATTAATAAAGTTTGCATTCTATTTGCCGTAAACCGAATTTTAGAAAAATAGTCTTTACCTTGTTGAGAAAGTAAATTCAATTCGTTTTCTTCAAATCTTGAAATAAACATTTGAATTTTTCGTAGTGGTTCTTGCAAGTCATGACTCACAATATTGTTAAATGCCTCCAGTTCAGTATTGATATATTTAAGCTCTTTGTTATTTTCCTCTAACTCTAGTGTTTTTTTATATTGATTGGTGATATCATAGTTTACCCCAATTTTAATTAGCTCTCCAGCTCCATTTGTTGTAAAACTACCTACAGCAATGATGTATTTAATAATTCCATCTGGAGTCAAATACCGAAACACCATAGAGGTCGCTTGGTGGTTTATTAACGAATCCGTATGCACTTGGGTTACATATGCTAAATCATCCGGATGAATATATTTGCTGGTGTTTTCTAAATTAGGTTCAAAAGCGTTAGGCTCCACTCCCATCAAACGAAAAATATTATCCGAAAATGAGTATTTACTAGTTTCAACATTGACCATCCAATGACCAAAACCTGCTGTCATTTCTGCAGTGTTATAGGACTCATTCAATAATTTTAACTGATCATTTGCTTTTTTAAGTTCCTCAATATCAACATTCATTTTTTGGAAGGAAAGCAACAATATCAAAAGAGAAAGAATAACCAATAAAAAGGCTGTAATAATGGAGTCACGCAATTCAAATTGATGATTGTTATTTTCAAATTTCGTTTTTATACTCTCTGAAAATATGATTTTTGTCACAAAGGATTGCATCTTTTCTGTAATAGTACTACTCTCCAGTAACATCTGATTTATGGCGAGCGGACCAGACTTTTTACTTTGTGCCAGCAGTAATGTCCTTCTGAATAACTTGAATTTAAGATCAATCAGTTTTTTTAAGCGGTCAATATCATTGTATCGAGCGCTATCATTTTTTGTTAAGAGCTCTAGCTTTGTTACGCTTTCTGCGATTTTACCTCTATTTAAAAAGCGGTCTTCAATATACCTGTCTTCTTTTGTGATAATGTAACTGCGCAAATTCATCTCGTAATTACTAATTACTGATAAAAGTTTTTCTAATTCGAGTTGCGTTTGGTTTGAATTTGAAATTAATTCAACGGTTGAGTCCAACTTTTTCATTTGGGAATAAAACATAGAAGCGATATAGCAAACAACAACAATTGCAATAGCTAAAGCTATTTTAAACACTTGTGAGTTTTTATATAGTCCAAGAATTTTCATTTACTCCTTGTTAAATGCTAAAGAAAAATGTTTCAATATTTAACCCTGAAGTGTGAAACTGCCAATTCATATTGACCACCTCTTTGATCACTTTTTTCAGTTCAGAAAAATCATTAGGTTTTTTAATGTAGATATTCGCCCCTTCAATAAAGGTATCTTCAATGTCTTTTTCTGATGAGGATGTAGAATATATTGCTATTGAAACATCTTTAAAACGAGCATTAGATCTAATTTCTTTGAGACAATCAATACCTGTTTTTCCGGGCATGTTTAAGTCTAGAAACAAAACATGAGGCAACTTAATTTCAGGATGTACCAAATAATCCATAAGATCATTTCCATCTTTAAATAGAGTCAACTTATTATTCATTTTAAGCTCTTGTATAGCTTCACTAAAAAAAGTGCGATCATCTTCGTCATCGTCAGCTAAAAGAATATGCATTGAATCTTGGTGTGTAAGCATAAATGGGTGTTTTTGTAACTTAATTAATCATTGTTAGATAATTTTCTCTTTTTACCTACTATTCTTTTGAACATGGAGGGTGTCAATCCAGTAACTTTTTTAAACTGGGTTGATAAATATGCCACACTGCTGTAGTTTAATTCATGAGAAACTTCAGTTAAGGTGAGTTTTTCTTCAATTATCATTTTCTTAGCGCGTTCTATTTTTTGAATAATTATAAAATTCTCTATCGAAGTAAATGTATATTCAGAAAAAACATTAGTAAGATACCCGTATCTAAAGTTCAATTTATCAGACAAGTATTGCGAAATGGTAACATTAGGAAACTTATCTTTTTCATAGACAATTTCAATAATAGCATCTTTAATTTTTTGAATTAATTGCCCTTTTGGGTTATCAATAATTTGTATTCCATACTTTGACAAACTCACTTGGAGTTCAGTCAAAACATCTTCAGAAACAGTATCCGCAATTTCAATTTGTCCTAAATCCAGCAATTGATATTTAATATCAAATTTCTCTAATTGTTCTTGTAATATTGCTTTACATGCAATATTTCCATCATAATTAAAATTGAGTTTCATATCAATAAACAAGTGTTAAAGTTAAAATTAAAGCCTAAAGAAAATCAAAAAATACTAATCTACCAACAATTCATTTACTTTAATACTAAAATCTGGATTGATTAGAATATATTCAATTAATACCCTAACTGGCGGGATACTTATATTCATTTGCTGTAAATAAAAAGTTATAGAAAACACAAACTACACATTGAAATTACCCGTGAATTGTTTCATTTTTACCATAATTTTTTATGATATTTTCTTCAAATGAAAGCCATTCTCTCCAACGTTTTTCAACGTCAATTCCTACGCCATATTTTCGAGCATAGGTAATAAAAGTAGTATAATGTCCCGCTTCACTCTCCATTAAATTTCTATAAAAAACAGCTAATTCTTCATCTTGAATGTTTTCAGAAAGTACTTTGAAACGCTCACAACTTCTGGCTTCTATCATTGCAGAAAACAATAATCGTTCCACTAAACTGGATACTCTGCTCCCATCACTGCTTTTTTTCATGTATAAATACAGTTCATTCACATACTCATCTTTGCGTTCTCGACCCAGTTTCAAGCCTCGTTTGACAATAATGTTATGTACTTGCTCAAAATGATCGATTTCTTCTTTGGCTAGAGCCAATAAATCCCGCACTAAATCTTGATGCTCTGAATTGTGAGTGATGATTGTAATTGCATTTGTAGCAGCCTTTTGTTCGCACCAAGCATGATCCGTCAGGATTTCTTCAATGTTTTTTTCTACAATATTAACCCATCTAGGATCGGTTGGTAATTTTAATCTTAGTACTGACATTTTAAAATTAGTTTAAGGTTTAAAAAATTGTTTAAAGTTTAAGATTCTCCTGAAAACGAAAAGAGTTTAAAGTTCTAACTTTTGCACAATACAAAACTTTAAACTTTAAACTCTTTAAACTTTTAAACAAAAGTTTAGAAAACAAAAATACCTCTTTCGCTCATCATTTCGTTTACTTCATTGGCAACTGCCTCAATAACCTCTTCGTTTGTATGATCTAGCAATACTCTGTCAATTAAGGCTACAATAGTTTCCATATCTTCTTCAACAAGACCACGAGTGGTAATAGCTGCCGTTCCTACACGAATTCCTGAAGTTACAAATGGTGATTTATCATCAAATGGAACCATGTTTTTATTTACGGTAATTTCTGCTTTTACAAGAGCATTCTCAGCCTCTTTTCCAGAAATATTTTTATTTCTTAAATCAATCAACATCATGTGATTGTCTGTTCCGCCTGAAATGATTTCATAGCCTCTTTTTACAAAAGCATCAGCCATTGCATTTGCATTTTTTTGTAATTGCAAAGCATACGTAAAAAATTCATCTTTTAATGCTTCTCCAAAAGCAACTGCTTTGGCTGCAATAATATGCATTAATGGACCTCCTTGATTCCCTGGAAAAACAGCCAGGTCCAATAAAGAAGACATCATTCTGATTTCCCCTTTTGGAGTGGTTAAACCAAATGGATTTTCGAAATCTTTACCCATTAAGATTAAACCTCCGCGAGGACCACGTAATGTTTTGTGTGTGGTTGTCGTTACAATATGGCAATGTGGCAATGGATCATTCATCAAACCTTTGGCGATAAGCCCCGCAGGATGCGAAATATCAGCCAATAAGATTGCTCCGACGCTATCAGCAATGACTCTAAAACGCTCAAAATCCATATCACGAGAATACGCCGAAGCTCCTGCAATAATCAATTTTGGTTGTTCTTGAGTGGCTATTTCTTGTATTTTATCATAATCTAATCGTCCTGTTGCTGGATCTACACCATAAAAGGAAGGAGTGTACAAACGACCTGAAAAATTAACTGGTGAACCGTGGGTAAGGTGTCCCCCATGAGACAAATCAAAACCTAAAATTTTATCTCCAGGTTTAATACAGGCGTGGTAAACCGCAGTATTTGCTTGTGAGCCAGAGTGAGGCTGCACATTTGCGTACGCTGCTCCAAATAATTCTTTGGCTCTATCAATAGCAATTTGTTCTACAACATCAACTACTTCGCAACCTCCGTAGTATCTTTTGCCAGGATATCCCTCGGCATATTTATTCGTTAAAACAGAACCCGCAGCTTCCATCACTTCGTCACTTACGAAGTTTTCTGATGCAATAAGTTCTAATCCGTGAATTTGTCTTTCTTGTTCTTCTAGAATAAGGTCAAAAATTTGTTCGTCGCGTTGCATTTTTTTGATTTTCGTTAATTTGATGCAAAAATACAAAAAAACGTTTGGTAAATAGTTAGATTATGATATATTTGATGAGTAATTTTTTAACAAAATAATTAACAAAATATGCCGATAACAGCTAACGATACCAATAGAAAATCATGGTTAGAAGTACCTGCCGATAGTGATTTCCCTATTCAAAACATACCTTTTGGAGTTTTTCTAACCAAAGAAAATATAGTAACTGTAGGAACAAGAATTGGTGATTTTGCCATTGACCTTGGTGCCTTACAACAATTAAATTATTTTGAAGGCATTGAACTTACAGATGATATGTTCATGCAAGATACTTTGAATGATTTTATTTCAGATGGTCAAAAAACATGGCGTTTGGTTCGGAATCGAATTGCAGAACTTTTTGATGCCACAAACCCGAAATTACAAAATAATGCAAAAGATCTTGACATTATCATTTTTAGAATGGAAGATGTTGAAATGCAACTACCGGTATTAATTGGGGATTATACTGATTTTTACTCTAGTAAAGAACACGCTACAAACGTAGGAAAGATGTTCCGCGACCCAGAAAATGCATTATTGCCTAACTGGCTTCACATTCCCGTAGGCTACCACGGCAGAAGTTCTTCCATTGTTCCTTCTGGAATTCCGGTTCACAGACCAATGGGACAAACACTACCAAATGGAGAAACTACACCGGTTTTTGGACCTTCACGTTCTGTAGATTTTGAATTGGAGACCGCATTCATAACAACCGATGTAAATATCATGGGCGAAAATATAGCGGTCACTGAAGCTGAAGATTATATTTTCGGAATGGTTTTATTGAATGATTGGAGTGCTCGTGACATTCAAAAATGGGAATATGTACCATTAGGTCCATTTTTAGCTAAGAATTTTGCTAGCTCTATTTCCCCTTGGATTGTTACTATGGATGCATTGGAACCGTTTAGAACGAAAGGACCCAAACAAGAACCTACTCCACTTCCCTACTTACAACAAAAAGGAAAACATTCTTTTGATATCAACTTAGAAGTAGCCATTCAACCTGAAAATGCAAAACCAAAGGTTGTTTCTCATTCTAATTTTAAATATTTATATTGGTCTATGTGCCAGCAATTAGCGCACCATACTTCTAATGGATGCCGAGTAAACTCTGGAGATATGATGGGTTCTGGGACTATTTCCGGTCCTACCGAAGATAGTTTTGGTTCTATGTTAGAATTAACTTGGGGCGGAAAAAATCCGATAAAAATGAGTGACGGAACTGAGCGTAAGTTTATCAATGATAATGATACCGTAATTATGAAAGGCTACTGTCAAAACGGTCAGGTCCGCATTGGTTTTGGTGAAGTATCAAGTAAACTCCTTCCTCCTTTTGTAAGACCATAAAAATTATAATTTATATATTTAAACCTAACATTTAGTCTATTTTTGTTAGGTTTTTTTTTGGCATTGTTTTTGGATTTTCAAAAATCGAAAATCAAATTATCTGCTTAAAACAAATAGGAAAAACAAGTCAAATTCAAATACATAATTCTACAGCTTATGAAAAAAATTACTCTTTTATTATCCTTGTTTCTCCTTTTTAGCGCTTGTGGCGTGAAACAAACTCAAAACCTATTGAGCTCTGGAAACTACGATCAAGCCATAGACAATGCTGTATCTAATTTGCGTAGCAATAAAGATAAAAAAGGCAAACAAGATTATGTGTATTTGCTAGAAGAGGCGTTCGCCAAAGCAAAAGAGCGTGATTTGAATGCCCTTAATTTATTAACCAAAGAGGCTAATCCTGCACAACTGGAAAAAATGTACACTACTTATGTACAATTGAATTCCCGTCAGGAAAAAATTAAACCGGTTCTCCCTTTAAAACTCATTAAAGAAGGCCGAAATGCAATCTTTCCTTTTGATAATTATAACGATCAAATCATCAGTAGTAAAAATGCTTTATCAGCTTATTTATATGCCAATGCCAAAAAATTAATGGTGACTTCAGATAAAATGAATTACCGAAAAGCATTTGATGATTTAGAGTATTTGAATCAAATCAATCCAAATTATAAAAATGTTTTGCAACTCATGGATGAAGCTAAATTTAAAGGTTCTGATTATGTTTCGGTTTATACAAAAAATGAAACCAACATGATTATTCCTCAGCGTTTGCAGAATGACCTATTGGATTTTAGCACTTTGGGGTTAAACGACAAATGGACCGTTTACAATAGCAACAGACAAAAAGGAATTGATTACGACTATGGAATGGTAATCAATTTTAGACAAATTTATATTTCACCCGAACAAATTAAGGAACGAGAATTTGTAAAAGAACGCGTGATAAAAGACGGTGTAAAAAAACTAATTGATGCCAATGGAAAAGAAGTACTAGACGAAAAAGGCAAAGTAGTTATGGTAGATAACCTGATTACCGTTGCTGCCAGAATATATGAATTCCGCCAATTTAAGTCATGCCAAATAACAGCCAAAATTGATTACATTAACTTTAAAAACAATCAATTGTTGCAATCGTTCCCACTAACTAGCGAATTCATTTTCGAAAATATTTATGCCACGTGCAAAGGAGACCGTCGTGCCTCAGATGATAATTATTTCTCTTATTTTGATAGAAGAGCAGTTCTTTTTCCTTCAAGTGAACAAATGGTTTACGATACTGGCGAAGACTTGAAAGCAAAAATTAAAGACATAATCACTCGCAACCGATTTAGAAACTAGTAGTCTAAATTACATTAAATCCAATAGAACTCCTTGATAATCAATTATGTTAAGGAGTTTTTTTTTGAAAAAAAATCAACAATCCGTTGGTATTTTGTTAGAAAACTTAAAAATGAATTGAATAGCTAAAAATAAGTGTACTTTTGCTGCAATGAATAATACAAGTTTACATATTACTACTTTGTCACGGACAAACAGACTTATGACTTCGCCCGAAGTACGGATGCTATCGCTATAGTACCCAAGACCTGTTTCGTATTTTTATTCATTTTTCATTTTTTCTGTTTTGAACTTACCGTTATTTTACATTGGATTCTTATATCCAAAAACAAACGCATTTACATCTATATTGTACTTTATTTCAGTTACTTACAACAAAGTAACCTGTTTTAAAGCATGAAATACATGTAACACAAACTCGTCTCAGATTTCATTACACTATTCTTTTCTAACTTTAAAATTCTACTTTTAAAATGAATATTTCCATCGTCACAACTCAGGAAGAGCACTACAAATACGCAATAGAAATTTGCGAAACAATAGAACTTTCGGCACTTTTAAGAGGTACCGGAATAGCTAAAAGAACGCCTGAGTATATCCAGAAAAAAATGGAAACCAAAGATGCCGTTATTGCACTAGAAAATGGGAAATTTGCAGGTTTTTGTTATATCGAGAGTTGGCAACATGGCAAGTTTGTAGCTCATTCTGGCTTGATCGTTCATCCCGATTATAGAAATCTTGGTTTGGCAAAAAAAATAAAATCATTTGTGTTTGATTACTCACTTAAAAAATATCCAGAAGCAAAAGTTTTCGGAATTACAACAGGCTTAGCAGTAATGAAAATAAATTCTGATTTGGGTTACAAACCAGTTCCTTTTTCAGAGCTTACAAATGACCCTAGCTTTTGGAAAGGCTGCCAAACATGCACTAATTATGAAATATTAAAAAGCAAAGAAAACAAAATGTGCTTGTGTACCGGCATGCTATATGATCCAAATGAAAAACCAAAAGACACTCCTAAACATCCTTTCAATATCCGGATTTGGAACCGTTTGAAGAAAATAAAACAAGCGGTATTTTTAGATAAATAAATCCACTCCTCGCCCGAATCTTCAGGACTTCAAAAAGAGAAGGGAGACAAGAGAGATAAATATAGAAAAAATCACATCAAATAATATTCCCTTTTGCCACTGTTGGCTCCCCCTCCTTCGGACGGTCCCGAAGCTTCGGGAGGGGGGAGGAAAAATAAATAAAGAAAATGAAAAAAGTAGTATTAGCATATAGTGGAGGTCTTGATACTTCCTACTGCCTGAAATATTTAAAAAATGAAAAAGGTTTTGAAGTTCACACAGTCCTTGTAGATACCGGTGGATTTACTGCTGAAGAACTAGAAAGTATAACAACAAGAGCGTATGAACTTGGAAGTGCAAAGCACACTAATCTTACCATTGTAGATAAATATTATGATAAAGCCATCAAGTATTTAATTTTTGGAAATGTATTAAAAAACAATACCTATCCACTTTCTGTGAGCGCTGAACGTGTTTTTCAAGCTATCGAAGCCATTAAATATGCAAAATCTGTTGGTGCTAACGCCATTGCTCACGGAAGTACTGGCGCTGGAAATGACCAAATTCGTTTTGATTTAATTTTCCAAACTATCGCACCCGAAATTGAAATCATCACTCCTATTCGAGATTTGAAATTATCAAGACAGGATGAAGTTGATTATTTAGCTAAAAACGGAGTTTCCTATTCTTGGGAAAAAGCACAATATTCTATTAATAAAGGATTGTGGGGAACAAGTGTTGGCGGAAAAGAAACTTTAACATCACATCAAGCGCTACCTAGCGATGCTTATCCTTCTCAATTGGTAAAAGAGGGCGAAGAAAAAGTAACATTAGAATTTTTAAAAGGAGAATTAGTAGCTGTAAATGGCATCAAAGAAAAACCTTCGGCTAATATTGTTACTCTTGAAAAACTGGCTAATGCTTACGCAATCGGTAGAGACATTCACGTAGGTGATACCATTATTGGCATTAAAGGAAGAGTAGGTTTTGAAGCTGCCGCACCTTTAATCATCATCAAAGCGCACCATTTATTAGAGAAACACACACTAGGAAAATGGCAGCAATATTGGAAAGAACAACTCGGCAACTGGTACGGAATGCTGTTTCATGAAGGACAATTTCTCGACCCTGTGATGAGAAATATCGAAACTTTTCTGCAAGACACTCAACACACTGTAAACGGAAAAGTGACTGTTACACTAAAACCCTATCATTTTTCGCTTGACGGAATCGAATCTGAAAATGATCTAATGAATACGAGTTTTGGACAATACGGAGAAATGAACAATGCATGGACCTCTGATGATGCCAAAGGATTTATCAAAATTCTTGGAAATGCTCAAAACATATTTTCATCAGTAAATAAGGAAACATACGAGTGATAAATAGTGTTTTTTTTTAGGAGCAGAAATATTTTGCATTTTCAGAAATAGTGTCCCGCTTTACGCTACAATCTTTTCCTTTTTGAAAAGAAAAGGAAAAGGATTTTCACTGCAATCGGGGCTAAAGAGAAAAATAGTGCTTTTTTAGAAAAATAAAAAGAGTAATATCCAATCTGTGGAAATCAGTAAAAACTGTGACAAAAATAATTCGAAAAAATAAAAAATTATGATTACTATCGGTATAATAGGTGGATCAGGATATACAGCAGGAGAGTTAATTAGAATTCTAATGTTTCATCCTCACGCAACAATTGATTTTGTTTTCAGTACAACAAATGCTGGAAAGCCGCTTTCTGTGGCGCACCACGATTTACTCGGGGATATCGAAATGAATTTTACTGATACCGTGAATCCAAATGTGAATGTGGTTTTCTTATGTTTAGGTCATGGAAAATCAAAATCATTTTTAGAACAAAATCAATTTGCTAGTCATACTAAAATTATTGATTTAGGAAATGATTTCAGGTTGACAAAAGACAAAGAATTCAATGAAAAGTCTTTTGTTTATGGTTTACCTGAATTGAACAAAGCAGCCATTAAAAACGCTCAATTTATTGCAAATCCAGGTTGTTTTGCAACAGCAATTCAGTTGGCATTACTGCCTTTGGCGAAAGCCGGAATACTCACAACCGATGTTCATATCAATGCTACAACAGGAAGTACGGGAGCCGGAGTTACACCTTCAGAAACAACACATTTTAGCTGGAGATCAAACAACATGTCACATTACAAAGCTTTTGAACACCAACATCTAGGGGAAATTAACCAAAGTGTCCAGCAATTGCAAGCGGATTACGCAAACGAACTGATTTTTGTACCCAACAGAGGTGATTTTGCCAGAGGAATATTCGCCACATTATACACAACAATCGAAGAAAGTCTAGAAGATATAGTTGCAAAATATGAGACTTATTACCACGACCAACCTTTTGTTACGGTTACGACCACAGCAATCAACATGAAACAAGTGGTTCAAACCAATAAATGCATTATTAGTTTACTGAAAAAAGGAAACCGGTTATTGATAACTTCAGTAATCGATAATTTAACAAAAGGAGCTTCAGGACAAGCCATACAAAACATGAATATAATGTTTGGTTTGGATGAAACCACAGGATTGCATTTGAAACCAAGCGGATTCTAAAAATTTGTTTCAAGTTTCAAATTTCAGGTTGCTCACGTAACTTGAAACTTGAAACCTTAAACCATTTAAACAAAAAAAAATGAACTTATTTGACGTTTACCCATTATACAGCATCACACCAGTAAAGGCGCTAGATTGCACTATTACAGACGAAAACGGAGTGGAATATTTAGATTTATACGGCGGTCATGGCGTAATTTCCATTGGGCATACCCAACCAGATTATGTCAAAGCCTTAAAAAAACAGTTAGACAACATCAGTTTCTATTCAAATGCGATTCAGAATCCACTTCAAGTAGCATTAGCCCAAAAGTTAGGAAAACTTTCAGGATTAGAGGACTACACTTTATTCTTGTGCAGTTCTGGAGCAGAAGCCAATGAAAACGCTTTGAAATTGGCCTCGTTTCACAACCATAAATCGCGAGTAATTGCTTTTGAGAATTCCTTTCATGGAAGGACTTCGGCAGCAGTTGCAGTGACTGACAATAAAAAAATTGTGGCGCCAATCAATGCGCAGCAAATTGTTACTTTTTTACCATTAAACAACATCGAATTGGTTGAAAACGAACTCAAAAAAGGTGATGTTTCTTCGGTAATAATTGAAGGTATTCAAGGAGTAGGCGGTTTAGACCAAGGTACCACAGAATTTTTTCAGGATTTAGAAAAAATATGCGCAGCTTATGATGTTGTTTTAATTCTAGACGAAGTACAATCAGGATACGGAAGAAGCGGAAAGTTTTTTGCCCACCAACATCATGATATCAAAGCCGATATAATTTGTTTGGCAAAGGGAATGGGTAACGGTTTTCCTATTGGTGGAATTATGATTTCTCCAAAATTCACAGCGAGTTACGGATTATTAGGAACTACTTTTGGAGGAAACCATCTAGCTTGTGCAGCCGGAATTGCAGTTTTGGACGTCATGGAAAAGCAACAATTAATGGATAATGTAAATGACGTTTACGCCTATTTTCTGGAAGCAATCAAACAAATCCCCGAAGTAATTCAAGTAAAAGGAAGAGGATTAATGCTGGGCGTAGAATTTGATTTTGACGTAAGTACACTTCGTAAAAAAATGATTATCGACAAACATATTTTTACAGGAAATGCAAACAACAAAAACTTACTGCGAATTTTACCTCCTTTAACAATTACAAAACCAGCAATCGAACTGTTTATAAAGGCTTTAAAAGAAGCTTTAGTAGAGATTCAATAACATAAAGTAATACTCCTTGTAATTAAACTTAAAAAACTAAAAATTAAGTAGCTATTATAAAATTAGTAAGACTTCTTAAAAAACAAAATCATGAATTACAACGCTATCAATACTATAGATGTACTGGAAAAATGGGTTAAAAAAGCCTTAAAAATCAAGAACAAACCACTCAAAAATAAAAAGTTAGGTAAAAACAAAACACTAGGATTATTGTTTTTCAATTCAAGTTTAAGAACTCGATTGAGTACGCAAAAAGCGGCCTTAAATTTAGGGATGAATGTCATGGTAATGAACTTTACCAATGAAGGTTGGACCTTAGAATTTGAAGAAGGTGCTGTAATGGACTCGGGAGCCTCAGAGCATATAAAAGAGGCAGCCGCTGTTGTTTCTCAATATTGTGACGTCATTGCTATAAGAGCATTTGCTGGATTGGTTGATAAAGAAAAAGACAATGCCGAAATAGTACTGTCTAGTTTTATAAAATATGCAACGGTTCCTATTATTAATATGGAGAGCGCCACGGGACATCCATTACAAGCGCTGGCTGATGCTATTACCATTGAAGAATTTAAACCCAAACACCGACCCAAAGTGGTATTAACATGGGCACCACACCCTAAAGCGTTACCTCAAGCTGTTGCCAATTCTTTTGTAGAAATGATGCAGTTACAAAAAAATATGGATTTTGTAATCACTCATCCAAAAGGATATGAATTGAATCCTGAAATTACAAAAGATTCAAAAATTGAATACGATCAAGAGAAAGCCTTTGAAAACGCTGATTTTATTTATGCCAAAAACTGGAGTAATTATATTGAATACGGACAAATTACAAATTCTGATCCAGACTGGACCGTAACAGCTGATAAAATGAAATTAACTAACGATGCCAAGTTTATGCATTGTTTGCCCGTAAGGCGTAATATGATCGCATCAGATGAGGTGATTGATGGTCCAAACTCAATTGTGATTGAACAAGCTAATAATAGAACGTTCGCGGCACAATTAGTGCTTCAAAAAATATTAAAAAAATAAGGCCCTGAGATGCAAAGGTTCTAAGACACTAAGTCCTCAGAACCATTGTATCTGAGAACCTCAGAACCTTTTTTAAATGGAAAATAAAAAAACGATAACGATAATAAAAATTGGTGGAAATATCATTGATAACCCGATGGAATTGGCTTATTTTTTAATAGATTTTTCTAAGATTGAAGGCTATAAAGTACTCGTTCATGGCGGTGGAAAATCAGCTACAAAATTAGCCGAAAGTATGGGTTTAGTTCCACAAATGATTGATGGAAGACGCATCACCGATGCCGCCATGCTAGAAGTTGTAGTCATGATTTATGCTGGCCTAATCAACAAAAATATCGTAGCACAATTACAAGCCAATTCCACCAATGCAATTGGTTTTTCGGGAGCTGACGGGAATTTAATTCAATCAGACAAACGAAATCATCCCACAATAAATTATGGTTTTGTAGGTGATGTCAATCAAGTGAATACACCCTTACTAGAAACGTTACTTTTAAACAATCTAGTACCCGTATTTTGCGCCATAACACACGATGGCAACGGACAATTATTAAACACTAACGCAGACACCATTGCCAGTGAATTAGCAATCGCTTTATCAGAAGTTTTTGAGGTAACTTTGAATTACTGTTTTGAAAAACCAGGAGTTCTATTCGATGCCGAAGACGATTCTTCAGTTATTGAAAACATAAATCCCGAATTATATGCAAAATTAAAAGCAGAAAAAGCCATACATTCCGGAATGATTCCCAAACTGGACAACTGTTTTAATAGTTTAAACAAAGGAGTTCAAAAAATAAAAATAGGGCATCACCGCATGCTGCAAGATGCAACGGCAATTTGTACAAATATCAAATTATAAAAAGTGAAACACAAGTCTCACCGATTTTGAAAAAATTTCTTTTCAATTTTAAAAAATCTGTGAATCTGTGGCTAAAATAAGTATGAAAAACATAGAAATCCTTACAAAAGAAGCCATTGCGCTATTAAAGGCACTGATTGAAACACCTTCATTTTCCAGTGAAGAAGAACAAACATCACTTTTAATCGAAAATTGGTTTACACAAAATAACATCCCTTTTAAACGCGAGAACAATAATGTTTGGGCTTTCAATCAACATTTTGATGCAACAAAACCTACGCTATTATTGAATTCTCACCACGACACGGTAAATCCAAATCAAGGCTATACCAATGATCCTTTTCAAGCCATTGAAAAAAAGGGTAAATTATTTGGTTTAGGCAGCAATGATGCTGGAGGATGTTTGGTTTCTCTTTTAGCCACTTTTGTCCATTTTTATTCCAATGAAAATTTACCTTATAATTTGGTGATGGTAGCCTCAGCCGAAGAGGAAAGTAGTGGGAAAAACGGCTTAAACAGCGTGTTGAAACATTTACCAGATCTGGATTGTGCCATTGTAGGGGAACCCACTTTAATGCAATTGGCCATAGCCGAAAAAGGTTTATTAGTTCTCGATGTCATCGTAAAAGGTACCGCCAGTCATGCCGCACATCAAAATCTTGATAATTCCATTTACAAAGCAATTCCAGTAATCGACTGGTTTAACAGCTACAATTTCGAAAAAATTTCAGAGGTTTTAGGTCCTGTTAAAATGACCGTAACCCAAATTAACGCCGGAAAACAACACAATGTAGTTCCTGCAGAATGCCATTTGGTTGTAGATATCAGGGTAAATGATTGTTATAGCAATCAAGAAATTCTAGATACAGTAAGAGCAAATGTTACTGCAGAAATTAATCCAAGATCCATGCATTTAAACGCTTCTTCTATTCCTGTTTCTCACGGATTGGTGCAGGCCGGAATCGCATTAGGAAGAACCACCTACGGCTCGCCCACCCTTTCAGATCAATCGGTTTTGAATTGCAAATCATTGAAACTAGGACCTGGCGAAACCCTGCGGTCACACTCCGCAAACGAATTTATATTTATACATGAAATAACAGAAGGAATCCAACTGTATATCAAAATACTAACTGATTTTTTCAAACAATAAAATGATTAGGAGCTAATCCCGCTATCCGTTACAATCTTTTATTTTTTTAAAGAAAAAAAATAAAAGGATTTTCACTGTTATCGGGGCTATGAAAACGATTCCTACAGATCATGCAAGTTTCAACCAGAAACTTTAAACCTGAAACAAAAAACAATATGAAACTTTGGGAAAAAGGAATACCAACAGATAAACAAATCGAACATTTCACTATAGGAAATGATAGGGAACTGGACTTGGTTCTCGCAAAATACGATGCTTTAGGTTCTATTGCACATGCAAAAATGTTGGGACAAATCGGGCTTATAACAGACTCCGAAACCGTTTCTTTAGTTTTGGCTTTGGAAGAAATAATAAAAGACGTTGAAAACGGTAATTTCGAAATCGAAGACAGTTTTGAAGACGTACATTCCAAAATTGAATATTTGCTAACAGAAAAATTAGGCGATGCCGGAAAAAAAATTCATACCGCGCGTTCCCGTAACGATCAAGTTTTAGTAGATGTTAATTTATACCTGAAAGATGTCGTTAAAGAACTAAAAGAACAAGTAAAAAGCCTTTTTGATTTGCTGATGGAATCGGCTGAGAAACATCAAAATGTGTTATTGCCTGGCTACACCCATTTACAAATTGCAATGCCATCTTCTTTCGGGATGTGGTTTTCTGCTTACGCCGAGACTTTAATTGATGATGTCACAATGCTGAATGCCGCTTTGAAAATAGTGGATCAAAATCCATTGGGCTCAGCCGCAGGCTACGGAAGCTCCTTCCCTATTAATAGAACTTTTACAACACAAGAACTGGGTTTTGAAACTTTAAAATTCAATTCGGTAGCCGCTCAAATGAGTCGTGGAAAATCAGAAAAAACAGTTGCTTTTGCCATGAGTAGTGTTGCCGATACCCTATCAAAATTCGCAATGGATGTTTGTTTATATATGAGTCAAAATTTTGATTTCATTACTTTACCGTCGCATCTTACAACAGGTTCCAGCATCATGCCGCACAAAAAAAACCCTGATGTTTTTGAGTTAATTCGAGGAAAATGCAATAAAATTCAAGCCTTACCTTATGAAATTACTTTAATTACTAACAACTTGCCGAGTGGTTATCACAGAGATTTACAATTATTAAAAGAAGGATTATTTCCAGCCATTCAAAACCTGAAAGCCTGCTTAGATATCGCGATTTTCTCCATAAAAGACATCAAAGTAAAAGACAATATTCTTTCCGATTCAAAATACAATTATTTATTTACGGTTGACACCTTAAACGAAATGGTAGTTGCCGGAATGCCGTTTAGAGATGCATACAAAGCCGTTGCAGAACAATTGGAAAACGGAACTTTTACTTCACCAAAAGAAACCAAACACACACATGAAGGCAGTATCAACAATCTATGTTTGGACAAGATTATAGAAAAAATGAGATTGGCCTATTACTAAATAACGATCACAACTGTTTTTATAAATCCATTCTGTAAAAAGAATGGATTTTTTAGTTTCAATAAAATTCAAAACTAATAAATTATACTCTTAATAAGAAGTTAACACTTTAAACCTATATTTGATTTTAAAATTCAAGAAAGTATGAGCATGAAAAAAATTGAAGAAGAGAAAACGAAAAGCCTTTTAGAAAAAAAATTAATAACCCCTGAACAATTCTATCAAGTCCAAGCCTATCGAAATTTAAATTTTTTTTCATTACATACTGAGCTAAAATTATTCATGTACGCATCTGTATTACTGTTTACCTCAGGTATCGGTATTTTAATTTATAAAAATATTGATAGCATTGGGCATGTCGCTATATTGGCTTTATTACTTTTGGTTACCGTTTTTTGTTTTTACTTCTGTTTTAAAAACGCCTCTGGGTTTAAAAAACAACAAACTCAATTTGAAAATCCTATTTTTGATTACCTGATTTTGGCAGCAGTATTATTAAGTTGCATTTTTGTTGGCTATCTGCAATTTCAATACGCTGTTTTTGGTACTCAATACGGACTCGCCACAATCTTCCCTACAGTAATAGCTTTCTTTTGTGCCTATTATTTTGATAATAAAAGTGTCTTATCAATAGCAATCACGGGTTTAGCAGCATACATTGGTTTATCCGTTTCTCCACAATCTTTACTTCAAAATGATTTTTATGAAAACAATACCCTGAGCTACTCGGCTATTTCATTAAGTATTTTATTGGTAATTTGGACGATATACAGTGCTAAAAACGACCTAAAGAAACATTTTAGCTTAGTATTTCTCACGTTTGCTTTGCACATTATAAGCATCGCTTGTATTAATAATTTATCAGATGGTTATTGGGGTATTTTTATAATACTAATGGCTGGATCCTGCTACTATTTTTACCGTACCAGTTACCTCATTAAATCGGTTTCTTTGTTTGTCTTTACCTTAATCTACGCTTATATCAGTATTAGTATAATGCTATTCAAATTTTTAGCATTAATCAACTTTGATAGCGAAGCAATGATCTTTTTCTTTTTCTTAATAACCTTTTACTTTATTGGTTCTATCATTTACTTTATTCGACTTATTAAACAATTCAATAAAAAAGCTAGTCACGATACAATATAAAAAAACCGAATTAGAGCAAGAGTTTCAGGTTGAAGAAGGACGTTCTTTAAAAAAAGCAGGATTTATCAATGCTAGTCAGTTTAATTTGATTGATAAAAATTTAACCGTTCTTAAAAGTCAGAAAAACATATTAATACGAATTGGATTTTTGCTATTAGGTAGCTTTTTGTACTCCTCCATTTGTGGCTTTCTTACACTAATTTGCCTAGATGCAATGAATGAAAATTATCAATTTCTAGTTTATAGTTTTGCTAGTATTGGTTTCATTGGTACAGAAGTTTTAACCAAACAAAAATATTACGGTTATGGCCTTGACGATGCTTTCCTACTGGGCGCACAATTGTGCTTAGCAATTGCAATAAGTATTTCAACAGACGGAAACGAACTTACTATCGCATTAATACTCTCACTAACCTCTTTGCTTAGTTATCTTAGATATGTACAGCTATCAATGGCGATCCTATTTTGTATGGCATTCTCTTGTTCATTGATTTTCATGATGTTTGAATTGGGAACTTTCGCAAAAACTATACTGCCTTTTGTAATGATGCTTTTTGCAATAGCCATCTATTTTGGTAGCAAAAAACTTTTAGAAAAATTAACACTACCATTTTATTCTAAAGGAATTGTTTTTACACAAGCTTTTGCACTGATTTTATTTTACGTATCAGGAAATTATATGGTGGTGCGAGAACTCTCAAGCGAATTAATGGGTGTAATTGTTACAGCCAATAACGACATTCCGTTTGCCTTTTTATTTTATGGATTTACGTTTATAGTTCCGTTAAGTTATTTGGTTTGCTCGTTATACAAAAAAGACCGCTTTATGCTTTGGATAGGGATCGCATCTATTTGTTTTTCTATATACACCATCCGTTTTTACTATTCCGTACTACCTATTGAAATTGCCCTAACCATTGGTGGTTTGGTATTATTTGCTTTTACTTTTTTTGCCATAAAAAAGATTAAAAACAATACCACTGGAGTTACTTTTCAGCCAGATCGTTTTTCACAAGGAAATCTATTTGGCACTGCCGAAATACTTTTGGCGTCACAATTGGGATTAAAACCCGAAACTACAGTGGAATCGCCTATGGAATTTGGTGATGGAGGTTTTAGTGGCGGAGGTTCTGGTGGTAGTTTTTAAGGTAAATGTATTCAACTTAAATCATATTTTTAAAATTAAAACCGAACCATTGAAACTCTCATCACTTTTTGCTGCATTATATTGCGAAAAAACAAGGTTTTAAAATTATAATAGTGATTTTCATAAGGTGAAATATTGATGATTAAAAGTCTTCTGGTAACACTATTTCTTGTGTTACAGCTTATCCTTTTACTTTTCCTGAATTCCAATAAACTTAAGTTTTAAAAAAAATAAAACCGAACATTCACAAATTAGATTTGAATCTTTACTTTGCGAATGTGCGGTTTTTACAATAAGGTGTTTAACCTAGAATTTAATAGTACCTGTTTTAAGATAAATCGCTGAATTTTTGATGGAGTTAGCAATCGCATTATTAAGTGCTTGTTCAAATGCAAAAAGAACTACGCCTGCGCTTCCTTTTGACACAAAATCTAATACTTTTTTTCGTGTCTTGACATCGTAAATCTGAAAATGAGAATTTACAATACAACTTTCACTTTGACCGCCTCCTCTCATTCCCATGCCACCGCCAGCCATTGGCATCATTACGCCAGGATTCCCTTGAATGCTGTTAGTGATTTCGTGGCGCAAAATTCTTATCAAATAATCAGCAGTTGAATTTGTAAACAAAGAATCTACTTTTTTTTGTTGCTCCTGATTGACTGCGAAACTATCATTAGAAAGAAATTCTAGTGATCGATCGTATTTAACGTTACCAAAAATATTCTCATTTTTCAATGTTATTGAAAATAGACTATCAAACTGCTGAATAAAATCTTCTTTTTGTTTATACTTTTTGCTAAATGTCTTAGTAAATTCGTTTACAATTACTTCATCACTACTTACTAGTAATGCTGTTTTATTGGTGCCAAAAAGAAATTCGGAACTATCATAGGGTTTTACTTCACTAATTCGAGTTGCTGTACAAGACACTAATAATTGGATACTTATTACTCCTGCTATTAACAAATTATTTATTTTCATTTATGCTATTTTTAGTATCGACTTTTTTTAAAATACAACAAAGATTGATTACAGTTTCGTCCCCAATTCCTCCGAGTCAATATCACTATGCGAAACGTTATAAATGGCTTTCCCTTCCTTGATCAAAATCAATTGTGGCGATTGATGCGTTACCCCAAATTGCTCTGCAATAGCATTAGAAATAGCTCTATATTCGATTAAATCTAAAAAATAAGGTGTAACTTTATCTGAGCTATCAAACTCATTTTCAAATTGTTTCAATGCCATTCTACTTACGCTACATCGGGTACTGTGTTTAAAAATAGCCACAGGTTTTTCATTCGACATAGCTATAATTTCATTCAGTTGCCCTAAATCGGTTAGTTCATTCCAATTGATTTTATTTTCATTTAAATCCTTTTCGTCTGAACTACTGAACATATTTTTAAAAAAACTCATAATTGTCTTGTTTTAAGACATTTTGACTTAAAAACATGATAAAAATCATGAAATTTCCGTCAATTTGTCTGTATTATTGTAATGGAATATAAATTGAAGATTAATTTGCAAAGTTAAGTAAATAACACAAACAATATAAAGCCATGAACATAAATAAATTCACCATAAAATCTCAGGAAGCCATTCAACTTTCGCAACAATTGGCACAAAGTTACGGCCAGCAACAAATAGAAAACGAACACATTTTTAAAGCGATTTTTGAGATTGATGAAAATGTAGCTCCTTTTATTTTAAAAAAACTGAACGTGAACGTCCCTCTTTTTCTTCAAATTTTGGACAGCACCATTCAGAGTTTCCCGAAAGTTTCTGGAGGCGAAATAATGCTTTCCAGAACTGCAAATACAACCCTTAATGAAGCTGAAATTGTTGCCAAAAAAATGAATGATGAGTACGTTTCAGTGGAGCATTTAATTTTGGCAATCTTTGATTCTAAAACCAAAGCAGCCCAAATATTAAAAGATCAAGGCGTAACCGGAAAAGGATTGAAAGCCGCTATTGAAGAATTGCGAAAAGGCGAAAGAGTAACTTCTGCATCTGCCGAAGAAACCTATAATTCCTTAAATAAATATGCCCGAAACCTCAATGAACTCGCTCGATCCGGAAAACTCGATCCTGTTATTGGTCGTGATGAAGAAATACGCAGAGTGTTACAAATTTTAACCCGAAGAACAAAAAATAACCCAATGCTAGTCGGAGAACCCGGCGTAGGTAAAACCGCTATTGCTGAAGGATTAGCTCACAGAATCGTAGATGGCGACGTTCCCGAAAACCTAAAAGACAAAATCGTGTATTCACTCGATATGGGCGCACTAATTGCCGGTGCCAAATACAAAGGAGAATTTGAGGAACGCTTAAAATCTGTGGTGAAAGAGGTCACTGCCGCCGAAGGTGATATTGTTTTATTCATTGACGAAATTCACACTCTTGTGGGTGCAGGAGGTGGCGAAGGCGCTATGGATGCGGCCAATATCTTGAAACCTGCCTTAGCACGCGGAGAACTCCGCGCTATTGGGGCAACAACATTAGACGAATATCAAAAATATTTTGAAAAAGATAAGGCTCTCGAAAGACGTTTCCAGAAAATAATGGTCGAAGAACCAGATACCGAAAGTGCCATTTCAATTTTGCGTGGTATCAAAGAAAAATACGAAACACATCATAAAGTCCAAATCAAGGACGATGCCATTATAGCGGCTGTCGAATTATCACAACGGTATATAACCAACCGTTTTCTTCCAGATAAAGCTATTGATTTAATGGACGAGGCAGCTTCAAAACTACGCATGGAAATCAATTCTAAACCCGAAGAACTGGATGTTTTAGATCGAAAAATCATGCAGTTGGAAATCGAAATCGAAGCCATTAAAAGAGAAAAAGACGAATCAAAACTAAAAATTTTAGGACTCGATTTAGCCAATCTAAAAGAGGATCGCAACGAGATTTATGCCAAATGGAAATCAGAGAAAGATGTAGTTGACAACATTCAAGCGGTAAAAACCGAAATCGAAGACCTTAAATACGAAGCTGAGCGTGCGGAACGTGATGGCGATTACGGAAAAGTAGCTGAAATTCGTTATGGAAAAATTAAGGAAGCCCAAGAAAAATTAGCAGTCTTCACAAAACAATTACAAGAAAATCAATCTGGAACATCTCTAATAAAGGAAGAAGTGACCCGCGAAGATATTGCGGAAGTCGTGGCAAAATGGACTGGAATTCCAGTCATGAAAATGCTACAAGGAGAAAGAGAAAAATTACTAAAACTAGAAGAGGAATTGCATCAAAGAGTCGTAGGACAGGAAGAAGCCATTCAAGCCGTGAGTGATGCTGTGCGCAGAAGCCGTGCCGGATTACAGGACATGAAAAAACCGGTGGGAACCTTTCTATTCCTTGGAACGACAGGAGTTGGTAAAACCGAATTAGCAAAAGCCTTAGCCGAATATTTATTTGACGATGAAAATGCGATGACCCGTATTGATATGAGCGAATACCAAGAACGCCACAGCGTAAGCCGTTTGGTGGGTGCGCCTCCGGGATATGTAGGTTATGATGAAGGCGGACAATTGACCGAAGCCGTTCGTAGAAAACCGTATTCAGTAATCCTTTTGGATGAAATTGAAAAAGCACATCCAGATACCTTCAATATCTTGCTTCAAGTTTTGGATGAAGGACGTTTGACAGATAACAAAGGACGTTTGGCCGATTTTAAAAACACGATTATCATCATGACTTCTAATATGGGAAGCCAGATTATTCAGGAGAAATTTGAAAATCTAAAAGGAAGTGTCGAAGCCGCAACCGAAGCTGCAAAAGTAGCAGTATTGGGATTATTGAAACAAACGGTGCGTCCGGAATTCATTAACCGTATTGACGAAATTGTAATGTTTACACCATTAACCAATGAAAATATTACCAAAATAGTTGGACTTCAGCTGAAAAGCGTTACAAAAATGCTAGCGCTTCAAGGCATCACTATGGACGCTACTCCAGAAGCTATCGCCTATTTAGCTGAGAAAGGATATGATCCGCAATTTGGGGCCAGACCAGTAAAACGGGTCATTCAAAGGGATATACTCAATGAACTGTCCAAAGAAATTCTATCTGGAAAAATAACAACCGACAGCATTGTTCTAATCGATGCGTTTGATGGAAAACTGGTTTTTAGAAATCAAACCGAGTTAGTTTCTTAAGAATCTAGAAAAATTTAAAATTATGAAAACATCAGTCGAAAGGCTGGTATTTTTTTATACCATCTTATTTTTTTAGGAGTAAACCAGTTGATTTAATTGCTATTTTTAATTTCACAAGTTGGAAAATGCAGAATTGGAAAATTACAAGAATTCGCTATAAAACAGAGTTGGTTTGCTTTTTTATGCAAGCTAAGTGCTTCTTCTATTTTCTCTTTATTAGTGATACAAACTTTAGGATTGAGATTTATGGTAATAAAACGGCCGCTTCCGTCTTCCAACACCTCCAGCGTTGCCTCAGCTTCGTCTGTATAGGAAATCACGTCTATCCCATTTTGGCCGCAGACATATAAGTACGACATCATGTGACAGGAAACCACACTGCTCAATAACAAGTCTTCAGGATTGTACAAATCCGGATCGCCTTTAAAAGCTTTAGCAGCCGAAACCTGTAAAACCGCTTTACCGTCAATCGCTATGGTATGACTCTTAGTATACATTACCGCTTCCTTTTTAGAAAAAAGCCAACCTAATTTGGCTTTAAATATATGTTTGAACCCCATCCTTTTTTTTATTTCAAAAGTAAATAAAAACGAGGCTACTACTACAGAAAGATTTTTTGGGCGAATATTAACTAAAAAAATCACCCATTTTATAAATAGAGTAAATAAAAAAAGTTTTAGCTTCGCAGGAATAAACAAAACACGCAGCTTAAATTTTGGTAAAGCACTACCAAAATCAATGCAGTTTCTAAAACAATCAAAATGGCATCAGGTTTTTTCGCACTATTAGATGATATCGCAGCAATTATGGATGATGTTGCAGTAATGAGTAAAGTTGCAGCCAAAAAAACGGCAGGTATTTTAGGCGATGATTTAGCCGTAAATGCTGAGAAAGCATCTGGATTTATCTCCTCCAGAGAACTTCCTGTTCTATGGGCCATTGCAAAAGGTTCCTTAATAAACAAAGTGATCATTTTACCCATCGCTTTTTTGTTGAGCGCCTTTTTACCTATAGCTGTAATTATAATCTTAGTCCTTGGCGGACTCTATTTGGCCTATGAAGGTGCCGAAAAAATATACGAATACTTTTTTCCGCACGAACATGCAAATCACAAAATTTCTTTGGAGCCGATGACCGAAGAACAAATTTTGGCATTCGAAAAAGAAAAAATAAAATCGGCTATTGTCACTGATTTTATCCTCTCAGTAGAAATCGTAATTATTGCCCTAGAAACTGTCATAGGCAAACCCATTTTATCACAAATAATGGTAGTAACTATCATTGCAATCATAGCTACAGTAGGCGTTTACGGTATCGTAGCCTTAATTGTTCGCATGGACGAAGCAGGTTTAAAGTTGATTAAAGTTAATAGCAATGAAGGCAGCTTTACCAATAAACTAGGAAATGTATTAGTGCAAGCGTTACCCAAAGTCATCAAAAGTTTATCTGTAATAGGAACAATTGCTTTACTATTAGTGGCAGGAGGAATATTTGTACACAATATTTATTTTTTACACGATTTATTACCACAAGTACCAGCTATCATCACAGAATTTGTAATTGGACTTGCAGTTGGTTTGCTAGTTTTAGGGATTGTAACCGCATTCAAAAAGATCATTGGCAAGAAGTAAGCAGCAATTCAATACATTTTAGTCGCGTACATAATTTATAAACAAGGAAAACATCAGTCAAGAGGCTGGTGTTTTTTTTATTTCTTTTTTTAGGAGCAGACGACTTTGTTTTTTCAAGACGAGTTGTCCCGCTGTCCGCAGTATCTTTTTATAAACGCAACCCTCTCGGGTTTCATTTATAAAAAGGATACTTACTCCCATCTGGGCTAAGTGATATTATTTTTTAATTAAAAGATGACAAAAAAGTGATAAACATCCTAAACAAAAAAAATATCATCAAATACTTACACCTTTATTTAGTATTTTTGAACTGTAACATAAAAAAAATATAATGAATATACTACATCTCACGGATTTACATTTCAATTCTGAATCGTACGAAAAGTTTACTCAACATGATATGATAAATAAATTATTATCATTTTTAACTAGTTTAGATAAAAAAATTGATTTAGTGATATTTTCCGGAGATTTGGTTTACAGTGGAACTAATTCTAAAGATTTTACAGATGCAAAAAATATTTTTTTAGATAAACTTTGTAAAGAATTAAAAATCAGTGAAAATGAAATAATCTTATGTGCTGGAAATCATGATATGGATAGAACCTACAAATCAGATAGCTTAGAAGAAAAATTTGAAAATAAAATAAAAAGCAGTGATAGTTTATTTGACTTCTTCAAAAATAAAGATTATGATTATCATACAGCAATAAAAACAACCGAGAATTACAATCTATTTATTAAAGATTATTATAAAAACAATAAAAACGTAAAAATTAATGATTTATATTCCATTCATAAAAAACAAATAAACGATAGTGAAATAGGAATTTTATCAATTAACTCTTCATGGAGATCAGTTGATGACTCATCAAATGGGAAGTTATTATTCCCTAAATTTTTATTAGAAGAAGCTTTGTTTGAATTAAAAAATATAAAGTGTAAATTTATTGTACTACACCATCCTATTCATTGGTTTAAAGATTTTAATCAAAGTGAGTTACAAAATTTAATTTTTAAATCTTGCAATATAATGTTCTCAGGACATATCCATGAATCTGAAATAACTACACATTACAAACAAAATAATGGGATTTTTGCTCATGTTTCACCCGCATCGTTAACTTGGGAAAAAGATTTTATTGGTTTCTCAATAATTGAATATGATGAAAAAAATGAATCAAATGCAAATGTATATAAATACCATTTTATAAAAGAAAATGATAATTTTAATTTTATAGAAGAAGTTAGCGTAAGGATTCCTTGCGGTGAAGAAAAAAATGAACAAAATCGAATTAGAGAAAAAATCAATTCTAAAATTAATTTAGAACTCTTAAATTCAAAAGATTTACTTCTCACAAATAATTATGATGAAGAAAATGATTATGCATTTTTAGACTTATTCAATAATCCAAAAATTAGTTCAAGACCTAAACAAGATATAAGTGAAAATTTAAATGTGGAAAGCGATAAATTTGAATTTGAAATTTTATTAAAGAACCAAAATAATTATTTTATTTACGGTCAAGATAAGTCCGGAAAATCCTCAATACTTAAGTACATCCAATTATATCATTTAAAAAACTATATCAAAAATGGTAATATTCCATATTATATTGATTTTAAAAATGAGAATTCTAATTCATTAATTGATGATATAAAAAAATACTATGAACTGAGCAGACAAAAAACTAAAGAATTAATTAAAAGTCATAATTTTAGATTACTTATTGATAATTTTGATCCAAATAATCCATTTACAAAAACAATTGACGCCTTTTTAACGGAATATCCAAATGTTAATTTTGTACTCACTAGTGATTACTTAACATCAAGATTATATGATGATTATCAATTTGATGCTCGAGAATATAAAAAAATATATCTTCATGATATCTCTAGGAATGATGTTAGATTATATATTGAAAAAAATGAGGTATCTATAAAAAAAACTCAAGACGACATTTTAAATAAAATAATTAGCTTTTGTAAACAGCTTGAGCTGCCTCTAAATTATTGGACCGTTTCTTTATTATTGATGATACATAAAAAATCGCAAATTGATTTATCAAAAAACATTTACAATTTATTAGATTTATGTGTTGACGAAATATTACAAAAGAAAATTAATGTTTTAACGTCTAGTAAAGTTTCATTTGGGCAGTTAAAAAGTATTTGTGCGCATTTGGCGAAATTTTTATTAGAAGACAATAATACAAACCAATACACTAAAACATATGTCGAGGTATTATCAGAACTTGATAATTATTTTAAAACAAATAATCGTGTCAAAGCTCAATCAAGAGAAATACTTGAATACTTAATTAATTCCGGAGTTTTAAAAATGAAAGAAAATGAAAGAATTACTTTCAGATTAAATGGAATTTTTGAATTCTTTATTGCTCAATCTATGTCCGAAGATATTACTTTTAGAGACGAACTTCTAGAGGACCAGGTTTATCTTTCTTTTAAAAATGAATTTGAAATTTATGGAGGGATTAGAAATAATGATTCTGAATTTCTTTCCAAAATATTTGAAAAAACTAAAAATTATTTTTCAAATATCAATAATGCTTATAAAGAAATTGGGACTTCAGAATTAATATTGATTTCAAAAGTTTCTGATAAAAATGATGTAAATCTCAATAATATTGCAAAAGCTCTAAAACCGGTCGTTTCATTAGAAAATAATCAAAAAGATTTAATTTATGATGAATATGACCCCATAAACAATATTAAAAGTGATGTGTCTTTAAAAAGAGTTTTCAATGTTGCAAAACTTGATTCTGAAGTATATGAAAGATATATTGCTATACTGGCAAGAGTATTTAAAACTATGGATGGTGTAAATGATTCAGAATTACTTTCAAAAATTATTGATCTATTACTTGAGACATACATTAATTTTGGCTTCTTCATTCATGAAGAATTTGAATGTGAATTATCAAAAATAGAGAATGCAGAAAATAAAAATATTTTAGAAATAATTACAAAATTCTTGCCTTTTATAACGCAAGTAACTATGTCTGATAATGTTTCACAACATAATATTGAAAATCTAATAATTAAAAAGATTGATTCACTCAAAGTAGATTCTAAAAATAATCAGTACAAATTATTCATTCTTTATCTAACTCTAATGGATATTGATGAGCAAAATATATTTAAATATACAGACGATTTAATTAATGATATTGAAGTTAGTGTTTTAAAATATTCAACTATTTTAAAATTAAACTTTTATTTTACTTTTAAATGCGCAAATAATAAAAAGCTTGGTGATTTTTTAAAAGAAAAAATAAAAAATGCTCAAATGAAACTTGATAACAAAACTGACAGGGACAAATTACAACATTCGCTTGATAGCAGAAGGAAAGGAAATTATCTTAAGTAATCCTAGCTCTCCTGCGACTCCCGACTTCAGACTATTTAAAACCAACTATATAAAAAAAATATGAAAAAAACAATGCTACTCCTTGCCTATTTTACGGTTTGCAATTTAACTTATTCTCAAGCTGACAAAGTTGATGTTGCAATAAAAGACTTGATGCAAAAAAATAGAATTGTTGGTTTGCAATTAGCCGTAATTAAAGATAATGTGATTGTTAAAACCAGTAATTACGGCTTAGCATCAGTCGAAGATTCAATTGAGGTTGATAGCCAGACTGTTTTTAGCATTAATTCCATTACTAAGGCATTTACAGGAGTTGCGGTTATGCAATTAGTAGAAAATGGCACATTAAATCTTGACAAACCTATTTCAAAATATTTGGATAAGCTTCCTAAAACTTGGCAAAATATTACCGTAAAACAAATAGTAACTCATCAATCAGGACTTCCTGAAATTTGGGATTCCCAAGGAAATATGTTGTCTGAAAATAGTGAAACTTTATTCCAAAAAATAAAAGAATTGCCTCTTATTTTTAAACCTGGAAAAGAATATAGAGACAGTCAGGCGAATTACCTTATACTTGGAATGCTTATTGAAAAAATAAGCGGACAGTCATTTGAAAAATTCATTACAGAAAACCAGTATAAAAAAGCGGGAATGAAGAACTCCATCAAAGCTGGGATAGGCGATTTTTACAACATAATTAAGCACTCCGCAAAGCCCTATTCTTATTTTAGAAATAATATTCTAACCAATGTGTATCAACCAATGCCTTCAAATTTATTTCCTGCAGGTGGAATCTATTCAACGGCAACTGAAATGGCGCAATGGATAATTGCATTGCAAAATCATAAATTAATTAATGCTGAAAATCTTAAAACGCTTTGTACTCCAATTCGATTAGAAAATGGAGAACTATATCAAGAAGACGGTTTTCTAAACCAAAGTTCGATTGGTTTTTATTCTTCTTCAAGATTCAAAAACCCTGTAATTGCTTCTCTCGGTGGTAATAGAAATGCTTTATACATTTATCCAAAAGATAATGTTTCAGTAGTGATTTTGACAAATTTAGTCGGTTCTCGTCCAGAAAATGTCATCGAAGAAATAGCAAATTTATACCTAACAGCGGATAAATAATACATACCGCATTTAGCACCGCAAGTAAATACCAACAACAGTATAAAGCTATTAATTTTTTTGAGGAGCAAATGCGGGAACCGCAGTATCTTTATATACGCAACCCTCTCGAGTTTCATTTATAAAAAGGATACTTGCGCCCATCTGCGCTATGTGACAACGATTTTTATCCAGAATAAAGTTTTCGAATAAAGTGCTTTGCTAAAGTTTAGATTCTGTTACTTTTCATATAGGATAAAAAAGAGGCTTACTTATTTGTAAGAAAGTTTTAATATATTTGAAAAGAAATAAACCAAAGCATACCTTGCCGATCAAGTCATTTTTGTGTGGATAAACACAGGTTTATCTAGTCTATATACAAGTTGATGGCAAGTGTAAAAAAAATATCATATGAAAAACAAATTATTGATTTTAATAAATTTATTCGCAATAGTTCAATTATTTGGACAAAGAACTGTTGTTAAAAACGTAAATATTATTCCCATAAATCAAAATACAATCTTAAAGAACAAAAGTGTTTTAATTGAGAATGGAAAAATTATTGAGATTAATGATTTTAAAAAATTGACACTTGATAAAACAGAAAAAATAATAAACGCAAAAAATAAATACTTAATGCCTGGGCTTGCAGATATGCACGTTCACTTACACGAAAAGAAATCTTTAGATACTCTATTATTATTAAATATTTCAGCAGGTGTTACTCAAATAAGAGTTATGAATTCTGATGTAAATCAAGCAGAATTGAAAGAAAATATGCATCAAAAAATCAAACCTACAATACATTATAGTTATATTTTCAGCAAACAAAATTCCACAAATCAGATTGACAGCATATTTAATGATGTAAAGAAAAACAATTTAGATTTTATAAAATTATTTTCTGTTAAGGATGAAAATACATTTGATGAATTAATGGTGCGTGCAAATCAAGAAAAGAAAATCGTTTGCGGACACTATCCATCCAGCGTTTCAATGAGCAAAGTTTTAAAATCAGGTTTTAAAAGTATTGAACACTTATCTGCTTATCCAAATGATGAAAACATTAACAACTTAGATGAAAATATAAAATTAACTAAAGAAAACAACGTTTATAATTGCCCAACATTTGATTATTTTGTTACTGTTTTTAATTATCAATATCCATATGATTACAAAACTAGATTAACTTATCAAAAAGCACCAAAATCCTATATAGACAAATGGGAAAAAGATTTGAAAGCAAAAATTGAAAAAGTCGGAGAACAAAAGTTTTTAGAATATGGTGAAAATTACAAGGCAAAATTTGAAAAACAAAAATTAATTTTTACAAAATTGTATAAAAACGAATGTCTATTACTTGTTGGAAGTGATCCATCAGGTTTGTTTCAAATAAGTGGCTTTTCAATGCACGACGAAATGTTATTTTGGTCAAAGTTAGGAATTGATAATTATACTATTTTAAAGTCAGCAACCTTAATTCCTGCTCAATTCTTCGACGAACAAAATGAATGGGGAAGTGTCGAAGTTGACAAAGTTGCAGATTTAATAATTTTAAATAAAAATCCACTTGAGGATATTAGAAATCTATCAACAATAGAAACTATTATCAAACAAGGAAATGTATATAACCAAAAAGAACTATTAAATACATTAAAATAACACCCCGAGGTCCGCAGTATCTTTTTATAAAGCAACTCTCTCTCGAGTTTCATTTTTAAAAAGCGTATTTGCTCCCATCTGGGCTATTTGACAACGATTTTTTTCAGAATAAAGTTTTCGAATAAAGTGCTTTATTAGAGTGTAGAATCTGTAACTTTTCATATTTGATAAAAAGACGATTACTTATTTGTAAGAAAATTTTAATACATTTGAGAAAAAAATAAAGCAAAAGAAACATTGCCAATTTACCCATATTCAGGTAGATATAAGAATATTTATTTCTTCTATATACAATTTGGCGGTCAGTTTGGAGGACAAAAACGGAAACGATAAAAAAACAAAAATATATGCAAGACCAATTTCAACTTTTAGAAGTAGAACTAATAAGTTTCACTATTGAAAAAGAATCTTAAGAAAAAGAATTTGAATTAACAAGTCTTGTTGACCATCTTCCAATAATATCTGCTGGACATTCAATTAACCAAAACTTTATTGCATTTACTATTAACGTAAAAATCTGTAAAAATGGTAAAGTTTGTTCAATAACAACTTTTTCAAGATTTGTAGTATTCTTTGAAGATAAAAATTTTAATATGCTTGAAAATATTAAGGATGAAAATATTGCTGACATATCAACGAATTTAGGAGTTATTTCAAATGCTCATTTAATGGGTATATTTAGAACTAAATCGTCTGAAACCGATTTTGACGAGTATATCATTCCAGTAAGGTCTCATACAGAAATGAAATCTATTTTTGTTGGTTATGATTATTGATTTATCATCATTATTAAAACTAAAAGAAACTGAAGGTGCAAATTCCTTAGTCTCATTATAAGTGTGTATCGTATTTGCTAGTAACGTCTTAATTCCAAAAAGCAGTCCTAATAATACATACCAGGAGAACAGAAGAGTATTTTTTTTAATGAAAACAAACCGTGTAATTTTCTTATAAAGAAAATATAATTAATCAACTAAAACAATTAAAACACTAATAATTTAAAAAATAATAGAATACAAAAAATGTTTTAAATTACTCAAAACGAAACTTTCAATTATATACATTCCCAATTATACAGCCAAAACTGTTTATCAAACAAAAAATAGCTTTAAAAAAGAACTTATTTAAAAAAAGGCTGTTTCTCAATAGAGAAACAACCTTTTAAATTATTACAAAGTGTTCGCTTTTAACTATTGTTAGTATAAATAATTTAAAGCAGTAACATCGTTAGTATTGAAAGCACCCGTGTCACTTGCGCTAAAGCAAGCTCTCATGTATGATGTAGCATCATAACCTGTTGGAGTACCAGGAATATGAATCGCTCCAACTCCAGCAGTTCCCTCGTTGCTATTTTGTCCACAGCTTTGACGGCTGAACCAATCAGTGTGACGCATACCAATACAATGTCCAATTTCGTGAGCAGCTACATGCGAGTTTACTCCAACAGAATATGTGTCCATACCTGAATACAAAGTTACCGTATTGTATGGATTCCCTCCTGATGGGAATCCTGCAACTCCGCCTGCTCCACCAACTTCTCTGCGCACAACAATATTAGCACCTGTAGTACTTGAACTAAATGTCAAAGAGAATTTTAATGTCAAATTCAAATTATTGTAGCGATTAATTGCTGCTTGCAAACCTGAACGCATGTTCGCACTAAGAGCAGATGCACCAGTACCTGATAAACCAACAACTTTAATAGTTCTTGGTCCTGAAACGAGATTTGTAGTACGGTACTGCTCCGTAGTAATGCCACCATGCAAATTCATGCCATTAATTTGTTCTTTGGTCATGATTATATCCCCCTCAATTAAGAAAGCATCTTCTAAAATTCCATTTGCATTAGTATGTTTAATCGCTTTCACATCTTTGGTATTGAATGAAAGCGCACCAAGTTTAGTTAATATATCTGGTGTTACTTTTGTTGCTTCCGCTTGTACAGCAGTAGTTTCATCATCTTTTGTACAAGATACAAAAGCTAAAACTGCACAAGACAACATTAAAATTGTTTTAATTTTTTTCATAGTTTGGTTAATTTTAAGAAAAGTTAAATAGTTATTTTTGGAGCACTTTGTAAAATCAAAAGCCGAATTTAAGCAATAAAATTTGTACGAAAATAATATTTTTATAAAATAAACAATTTTAACAAAAAAAGTTACAAATTAAACAAATAAGTAGAAAAACAATTAATAAGTAGCAAATTATAATTTAAACCCAATTATCAATACAGCAATTTTATTGTTAAATAAAAATAATATCTATTAAAATTAAATAATAAAATAACAAACATTTATTTTTCACTAATAAAATGAAAAGTACAATTAGAAATTATTTTTTATATTTGTATAATATAAAAAATTTATATTTCGTTAAAAAGCAAGTGCTTTGACAGTTAATTTATATTTTTTAACATAATTTTTGTAAGTTGTTAAAATATAATAAGACCTAATCCAATACTGCTAAATTCATGTTAAATTCCAAATTCTCACAAATAAATCGTCAGAAAATAAATTAAAGCGATACATTTTAGTCTCAAAAAAAACAGCGATTAATATACTTTATCACATGAATTTCAAAATCATCTTAGCACTACTCTTAATTCCTCTGATTACATTTTCTCAAAAAATAGATCAGTGGAAACATTTAATCGTTTCAACAGACCAAAATAAAGCTTCAAGCTTCTTTTTAACCACTGTTCCTAATGCAGTGGCCGTTAAACAACAAATAGTAAAACAATTAGACGCACAATTTTGTATCATATCAGTTTCGGAAGAATCATCAGCAAAATTTACTAAACAAATTTATCCAGTCAACGATAATTGGAAACTACCACAACAAACTTTAAAAAAAAATAAAAAAATCAATTTCAATCTCTCAACTTCCAACACCAATTTACTACAAGCCACATTAAACAAGTTGCAAATAGCGCATAAGATTGTTGGTGATATCATTGTATTACATACTGATTTAAATAAACTACAGGAGCATATTTTACCATTACCCTTCGTATTATCAATCACAACAGAATCCTTCATTCCGACTCTTGAATCTAAAATTAGAGATCAAAATTTAACCGTAAATCAAATAAACGGACTATTCGAAAAATTTCCGCTCATCGAAGGCGCTAATCAAATTATTTCTATTAAAGATGATTTCTTTGATACTACCGATATTGATCTCCTCGGTAAATATATTTTCTCCAATACAGAGTCAGCAAAAGTAGGCTCCCATGCTACTGCTATGGCAACTATTTCGGCAGGATTAGGCAACAGCTCTGTATTAGGCAAAGGTGTTGCACCAAAAGCAAAAATTCAATCCTCTAACTTTAATTCACTTTTTCCTGATCCAATAAACTCCCTGCAAGGTGTAACCGTTCAAAATCATTCATACGGAACAACTATTGAAAATTTTTATGGCCTCCTAGCTAACGCTTACGACAAAAATTTATTTGAAAACACTACGATAAATCATGTATTTTCGGCGGGAAATAAAGGGATTGAGGGCTACAAAACCATTACAGGCAACTTCAAAAACTCTAAAAACAGCATTGTTGTTGGTTGCATAGATACTAATGAACAAATAATGCCTTTTTCGTCAAAAGGACCTGCTAATGACGGGCGAATAAAACCCGAAATAGTAGCCTATAGTACAGAAGGTACATCAAATAGCGCAGCTATTATTACTGGCGTTATCGCATTGATGAACGAACTGCATACTTCAAAAAACAAACAGCAGCTTCGAAATGATACTGCCAAAGCCATTTTAATTAATAGTGCTAAAGATTTAGGTAATAAAGGTCCTGATTACACCTACGGTTTCGGGAACATTAATGCAACAAAATGCTTGAATACGATTAATGACAATCGAATTATTTTGGGTAAAATCGGATCCATGCAAACTAACACCCATCAAATAGAATTGCCTACTTCAGCAAAGAATCTAAAAATATCATTAGTTTGGACTGATCTCGAGGCGCCTACGAATAGTACCTTTTGTTTGGTAAACGACCTCGATTTAACTTTAAATTCATCTACTGAAACCGTTTTGCCTTGGGTACTTAATGCCACAAATCCAGATGCACCTGCCACGAAAGCAACAGACCATCTTAATACCATTGAACAAATTGAGCTAACAAATCCTCAAGATCAAGCTTATACTTTAACAGTAAAAAGTCAGCTTTTGCAAAATGATTTTCAGAACTACAGTATTGTTTATGATTATGAATTAGCCGATACTTTTGAATGGCTTTATCCAAAACGAAATGATAATTTTCCATTTGACGGAAAAAATCCTTCTCCATTTAAGTGGGAAACCAACCAAACAAATACAGATGGTACACTGTCTATTAGCTTCGACGATGGATTATCATGGACACAGATTCAAAATAATATCGACATACAAAATCAACGCTATTTGTACTTACCAGCTCAACCCCTTTTTGCGCAAGCTAAACTAAAAATGAAGATTAATGAACGAGAATACATTAGCGATTCCTTTATTTTTTCGTACGACTTAAACGTTATCACAACTTTGGTTTGCAATGAAATTACCGAAATTACTTGGTCTACTCCACCAACTGTAACCGCTTTCAATATTTATACATTGCGCAACAACAGCTTACAATTTAAAGAACAAATAACAACCAATACCTACACGTTTACAGATGCCACAAATTATACGGTAACACCTGTTTTTAAAGGAATTGAAGGTGTCAAAAGTGAATCAACGGTAGTCACAACACCAAATACAGATTGTTATTTTGAATCAACTCTAGCTGAAATCGACTCAGAGAACCAAATTAAAATTAGTGCTAGTCTTTTTAGTCTTTTTCAAATAAAAAAAATAGAAATACTAAAAACAAAAAACAATCAAGAAGCTTCAATAAATACCATCTTTAACATCAATTCAAAAACAATTACCGCAACAGATGGCAAGCCCACAGTAGGAATTAATCGCTATTTTATAAAGCTAACTTTAAGTGATGGAACCGTATTCGACTCTTCTTTATTCGAGACTAATTATTACTTCGAACAGTTATTTTTGGTTACTCCAACCTTGGTCCAAAAAGACAACAAACTTTTAATTGAAGCTAAATCTGAAGGCGCTAGCGAATTACAACTTTTTAATAGCAGCGGGCAGTTAATGCAAACCAATACAATTAGTTCAAAATCCTCAGAAATCACGCTTATTAATTTTACTTCTGGCGTATATATTTATAAGCTTAGTACCGCTAAAGGCGAGACTCAAACCGGAAAAATAATTAAAATATAGTGGTAACGTGCTAATATAATTACCTAAAAAAGGACTGCAATGAAAAAGCGAGCCTTCAGAAAAACAAATTCGCTAATACCCTATTTTCTACTCTTTATAAAATTCCCTATTTTTGCAGTCTAAAATTTTAGTCATGCCAAATAAAAAGTACAAAATAGCGGTCATTCAATTGAATCTTAATGATATTGCCGAAAACAACTTGAAAAAATGCATCAGTTGGGTTCGCGATGCCGCCAAACTTGGTGCCGAAGTGATTTCGTTACCGGAATTATACAGCAGTCATTATTTTTGTCAGAGTGAAGATGTAGATAATTTTGCTTTAGCAGAGCCATTGTACAGCACTTCGTTTATTGCTTTTAGCGCATTGGCAAAAGAATTAGGTGTAGTTATTATTGTTCCTTTTTTCGAAAAAAGAATGGCAGGAATTTACCACAATAGCGCGTACATAATCGATACCGATGGTTCAGAAGCGGGATTGTACCGCAAAATGCACATTCCGGATGATCCTCATTTTTATGAAAAATTCTATTTTACACCTGGTGATTTAGGTTTTAAAACAATTCCAACCAAAAAAGGAAAAATAGGAACCTTAATTTGTTGGGATCAATGGTATCCAGAAGCGGCTCGTTTGACTGCTTTGCAAGGTGCTGAAGTCTTGTTTTACCCAACAGCAATTGGATGGCATCCACAAGAAAAAGAGCAATATGGCGAAAACCAGCATGGCGCTTGGATGAGTGTGATGAAAGGTCATGCCGTTGCAAATGGCGTTTATGTTGCAGCAGCAAATAGAATTGGTTTAGAACAATATTTACCTGACACAGCGGGAATTCAGTTTTGGGGATCTTCGTTTATAGCGGGACCACAAGGTGAAATTTTGGCGCAAGCCTCACACGATCAAGAAGAAATCTTAATTGCCGAAGTAGATTTAGACCTACAAGAAAATGTGCGTCAGAACTGGCCTTTCTTTAGAGACAGAAGAATAGACGCTTTTGGAGATATTACAAAAAGAGCGATTGACTAATTTGTCTTTCGATACTAAAAAATCCCTGCTAAGAAATCTTTCTAAGCAGGGATTTATATTTAATGTAAACTTCAAAATCTAATTCAAATCCGGTTGGAATATATTAACAACACCATCGCCTTCGCTACTTACCACGACTAAACTTCTTTTGGTTGGACTTTTTGAAGCTGGAATAAAAAGTAAGCCCTCAGGCGCATCACCCGTTTTAAAAGTCTGTAAAAATTTTGGCGTAGCAGGATTCGAAACATCATACACCATAACCGCATCAGCTCTTTCTAAACCGACGAAAAGAATCGTCTTGTCGCCCATTTTAGTTACCACAACTGATTCTGGCTCTACAGATTTATCATCACTTCTAGCATCATCATATATACCCAATTCTTGTGCTTTCTTGTCTAATTCATTTTTACTGTCGAATACAATTTCCCCAGTGTTTCCATTCCAAATGGAGAAAGAACGGGCTCCAAAAGCAACCAATTCATCAAAATCACCATCCCCGTCCGTATCACCCATTTTAGTATTGATATTCAATCTACCCGTACTTGCCTCAACTTTTAAAGCTACAGCATTAGGGAATACTATTGGATCAAGCACAACTGTAGAATTACTGATTCTTTTTACATCAACAAAACCAGTATATTCTCTGGCATCACCTTCGTTTGCAGTTACAAAATAAGAAACTTTATTAATTTCAAAATTAGTAATCGCATCAGGTTGAAACATTCCCTTCAATTTCCAAGTATTCGCAAAAACACCACCATCTCTATCGCTTACATCAATAGCATTTTCGGCAAGATTATAATCTTTATAACCCAATGGAAAAATATTTGTGATTGTTTTAGTAGGCAAATCAATTTTAGCAACACCATTATTTTCTTGTAAAGTTACCCAAGCCGTTTTTGAATCTGCAGATATCGTAATGTATTCCGGTTCAATATCAGAAGCAAAATTATTAGTTGGACTTGCAATTCTGAATCCTTTCGTTTTCAACGTACTTAATTGCTTGCTAAAACTTTCGAAACTTAAAGTCGTTACTGCATAATTAGCATTAACGGCAATAATAGATACAGAACCGTCCGGATCTATTGAATATGTATCATTTGGTTCTCCTTCATTAGCAGTCATGATGAAATTTCCGTCTGGAGAAAAAGTAATCATATCCGGCAAAGCACCAACCGTAATTTCTTTGATGACACTGTAATTAGCCGTATCAAAAACAACTACTTTTCCGGCATCTTGCTTATTTGGTTTTGCTTCTAATGCCACTGCTAATTTGCCATTATAAGTCGCCACACTATTTGAAGCTCCATTGAACGGAGTTAAATCGATACTTGTTACAAATACTGGACTGGACGGGTTCGATAAATCGATAACATCAATCCTATTCGTATTACTGTTATTTACAGTAAATAACTTTTTAGAAACTTCATCATACGCACTTATTTCCGCCGCTCCGGCGCCACCGATTGTAATGGAACCAATTTCTTTGAAAGTGGCAGCGTTTTCATTAACAACCAACTCTGGAGATTCCTCTTTATTAGAGTCATTTTCGCAACTTGACAAAATCATAATTGCAGCTAATAGTGTAATACTATATTTTTTCATAAGTATATTTTTTTTTTCAAAAATAACTAGCCGAAGCGCAACAAAAATTAACTCAATATTATATAATCATTACCAAAACTATTCTTATAAATTTATAGAATGTCTGAAATGAATGGTTGCCAACTATTTTAAAATCCTACTGAATGTTTATATTTGCAGTCTTTATAATTAGAAACGCTGTATGACTACAAATAATAGAAGATTTCCCGCTGAATGGGAAAAGCAACAAGGAATGTTACTGTGTTTTCCGCACAACGGTAAGGATTGGCCAGGAAAATACGAAGCGATTCAATGGGCTTTTGTAGAATTTATTAAAAAAGTAGCCACTTACGAGCAAGTATTTTTAGTAGTTGCCGATGAAAACCAAAAAGAAAAAGTAAATACGATGCTGGAAACAGCTCATGTTGCGCTACCAAATGTTTCTTACATCATTCATAAAACCAATAGAAGTTGGATGCGTGATTCGGGTCCGATTATTGTAAAAAACGGAACCGAAAGAGAAGCTTTGAACTTTAATTTTAATGGTTGGGCCAAATATAAAAACATTCAATTAGACAAATTTGTTCCTGCGAAAGTGGGCGAATTCTTAAATATTCCTTTGACGCAAGTTATGTACAAAGGAAAACCGGTAATTGTTGAAGGTGGTGCGATTGACACTAACGGTCGTGGAACTTTATTGACATCAGAAGAATGCTTGATGCATCCTAATATTCAAGTTCGGAATCCAAATTTTACCAAAGCAGATTATGAAGCGGTTTTCAAGGAATATCTTGGAATTACGAATGTGATTTGGTTGGGCGACGGAATTGAAGGAGACGATACGCACGGACATATTGATGATTTATGCCGATTTGTAAACGAAGATACGATTGTGACTATTGTAGAAACAGATCCAACGGATCATAACTACAAACCATTACAAGACAATTTAAAACGCTTGCAAAACGCCAAACTGGAAAATGGAAAATCACCGGTAATCGTGGTTTTACCGATGCCAAAACGTTTGGAATTTGACGGCTTGCGATTGCCAGCGAGTTATGCCAATTTCCTGATTTTGAACAATTGTGTTTTGGTTCCTACTTTTAACGACAGTAATGACCGAAAAGCGTTGAACATCCTTGCAGAATGTTTTCCGGATAGAGAAATAATCGGAATCAGCGCTATTGATTTAATTTGGGGATTTGGAACTTTGCATTGCTTAAGCCAACAAATTCCAGAATAGATTTAGAAAAAAAGTAAAAAAAAAGACTTGTAGAATAATTTTCTACAAGTCTTTTTTCATATCTATAATACCTGTTTATTTATCTCTTGTAAACGGTATTTTCTTTCCGTCAGGAACTAACATTTCAAACCCACTTAAACTTTCATTAAACTCAAAGGTAAGTCCAGCTTGTTTTGATTCAAATTTGTTTTTGCCAACTGATTCTGCTGAAAAACTTGGATAGCCTGTAATCAAAACATTTAATGCACCGTTTTTCTCTGAAAGCGTAATTTTAATCGGGGCCATAGCTGTTGAGAAGGTACCAAGATAACCATCTAAGATAACATCTTTTTCAATCGTGCCTTTGTCATCTTTCCACACGTTATTTGCTGTATTACTATCTGGTAAAACATGGTCTGGATCTAATGTAATACTTGCAATTTCCTCAGTCGAATTGTGCTTGAAAGACCACACTTTATTTTTTTGCCATACTTCTACAGGCAAAGTAACTCGAGTTATTTTACCACTTTTCGTTTTTACGTCTAAACTTACTGGCATAGCCATTTTTTCGAAATTTTCAATCGTAATTACTACGCCTTGTTTGGGATCATTTTTTACATATTTGATTCCATTAATACCTTGGTCTAAACGCCAGTTGTATTGAAACCAACCTCTCCAAAACCAACTCAAATCCTCACCTGCAACATTTTCTATTGTTCTAAAGAAATCGTCTGGTTGCGGATGTTTGTATGCCCAACGCTCAATGTAAGTTCTTAATGCTAAATCAAAACGCTCTTTTCCAAGAACTTGCTCTCTTAAAATAACCAATCCAGAACTTGGTTTCGAATACGCCAATAGACCAATATTTTTCTCCTTCATATTATCTGGAGAACTCATGATCGTTTCAAGATTTGGGCTCGTATATACTTCTGCTCTTTGCTGCATATCCGCTTTTGGTTCCTTATACTCACCATTATTAAAATCAAGTGAACTCAATGAATTTATAAACGTATTAAAACCTTCATCCATCCAAGCAAACAATCTTTCATTAGAACCCACGATCATAGGAAACCAAATGTGACCAAATTCATGATCTGTAACTCCCCATAAATCTGCTCCTTTAGACTCCCAACTACAAAAAACGATTCCAGGATATTCCATTCCGCCCTCGTTTCCAGCCACGTTAGTAGCTGCAGGATAAGGATATTCAAACCATCTTTTAGAATAATTTTCTATCGAAGCTTTAGTATATTCGGTAGAACGACCCCAAGCAGCGTTACCCGCACTTTCTACTGGATAAACCGAAATTGCTAATGATTTTTTACCACTTGGTAAATTAATTTTTGCAGCGTCTAAAATAAATGATGCAGAAGAAGACCATGAAAAATCACGAGAATTCTTGATTTTATAATTCCACGTTTTTGTAGTTGTAGGTGCATTTTTTGATGAAACGGCTACTTCTTCAGCAGTACGTATAAAAACCGTTTTGTCACTTAATTTGGCTTGAGCCAATCTGCCTTGTTCAACAGTTGAATAAACAGCTGTAGGATTTATTAATTCACCTGAACCCACCACTACATGATTAGCAGGCGCTGTAATACTTACATCAAAATCTCCATATTCTAAGTAAAATTCTGAAGCTCCTAAATATGGATTGGTATTCCAGCCTCTTACATCATCATACACGCACATACGCGGATACCATTGTGCAATAGTAAATATTTTACCGTTTTTAGTTTCTAAAACACCCATTCTATCTGAACCTTCATAAGGAGCTATAAACGAAAAGTCAATTTTAATTTTTACCAAACCGCCTTTTGCATTTAATCCTTGCGGAAGAAAAACCTGCATTCTGGTATCTGTTATTAGGTACTTGGCATCGACTTCGGTAGATTTTCCGTTTGCGGTGGCAATTACTTTTACTGATTTAATTTTGTGACCGCCATCAAAAACTTGACCTCTTGCCCCATTTCGACTTCCAGTTAAAGGGACTAAAGCGTTTCCACGAGAATCTGCACTAAATAAATTTTGATCTAAATTCATCCAAACAAAAGCCATTTTATCAGGACTATTATTGGTGTATGTAATAATTCCTGTTCCAGAAATTTCGTTGTTTTTTTCATCTAGTTTAGCCGTCAATTGATAATCAGCTCTGTTTTGCCAATATTCGGCACCCGGCTGACCACTTGCTGAACGAGTACTTGTTCCATTTTTAGAATAAAAATGTGGAGCAAAAGCATCGTGATAATCATACTTTGAAACTGCAGTATTAGCAGAATTTGTTGGGGTTTGTTGCGCCCAAACAGACGCAACTCCGAATAATAAAGTCAAATGTAATAAGACTCCGAAGCGAATATTTTTCATTTTTATAAAATTTATATCACAAATAAATGAAAAAAAAGAGGATTTTGAGCTATTTTAAAAATAGATTTTAATCAAAACAATAAAATCTTGGTGCGGTAGAATCAGAATTAAAAATTATAAAATATATTTACAATAAAATTTAACTTCAAATACCTCTTGTGATAACTACACTGAAAAACAATACGCTTACCGCGCAAATTCAACATTTAGGAGCTGAATTGATTTCATTAAAATCGAGTCAAGGGAAAGAATACATTTGGGAGGGAAATCCTGAATTTTGGGGAAAACATTCTCCAGTTTTATTTCCAATTGTTGGCTCTCTAAAAAACAATACTTTTCATCATAATGAAAAAAACTACGAATTGTCTAGGCATGGATTTGCTAGGGAAATGGAATTTAAGTTAATTGATTCGACAGAAAATAGCGCAACTTTCTCTATTCAATCTTCTGAAGAAACATTAAAAGTATATCCTTTTGAATTTGAATTACAGCTGATTTATACATTAGAGGAAAATAATTTATCCATTGTATATAAAGTAAATAACAAAGGGAAATCTACGATGCCGTTTTCTATTGGAGCACATCCCGCTTTTGCTTTACCACACAAATTTGAAAGCTATGCTATTGCTTTCGACACAGAAGAGTCATTAGAATATTACCTTTTGGAGAATGATTTAATTTCAAATAAAACGAAAAAATTAGAAGTTCAGAATAAACAAATTCCGTTGAATTATGAATTATTCGCAAATGATGCTTTGATTTTCAAAACATTAAAATCAAAATCCTTGACGATTTTAGAAAATGAGGATCCAATTTTAAGAGTACATTTTGAGAACTTTCCAAATTTAGGAATTTGGACCAAAAAGAACGCGCCTTTTATTTGTATTGAACCTTGGTTTGGCTACTCTGACACGAATGCAAATTCTGGAAATTTGTTTGAAAAAGAAGGTATTAAAGTTTTAGAATCCAATGGAACTTTCCATTCAAAATTCAGTATTGAAATCCTTTAATTAAAAAATGTAAATATGTTAACTCTCAATTTTAATCCTTTTCCCAATTTAGAAACCGAACGCCTGCTTTTAAGAAGAGTAGATTCTAATGACATAAAGGAGATTTTCGCCTTGCGATCCAATCCAGAAACGATGAAGTACATACCAAGACCCTTGGTAATAACGGATGAAGATGCTTTAGCACATATTGCCATGATAGATGGAAAAATTGACAGTAATGAAGGAATTAATTGGGCGATCACGTTGAGAAATAATGCAAAATTAATTGGGATAATTGGTCATTATATGATCAAACCAGAACACTATCGTGCAGAAATTGGATATATGTTACTCCCAGAATACCATGGAAAAGGAATTGTATCTGAAGCAGTGAAAGAAGTGGTTAAATATGGCTTTGAAGTGATGAAATTACATTCTATTGAGGCTGTACTTGACCCAGAAAATTACGGATCTGCAAAGGTTTTAGAAAAAAATGGCTTTGTGAAAGAAGCGCATTTAAAAGAAAATGGATTTTTTGAAGGACGGTTTTTAGACACTGTAATTTATTCTATTCTAAATAAATAGTTTCCACAGTAGCATCTATTTAAAATCTTAACATACGTTAAAACATACACGAAGCACAAAAACTTAAAACTAAACAAAATATTAAGTGCTACATTTGCGTTTCTTTTTAAACTCAGTAAAACATAAAAAGTACGATTTTACAACCTATGAAAAAATTATTCATCCTTTCTTTTGCTCTAAGCTCTATGCTATTGACTGCACAAACCTACATAAAAGCAAATGCTTTTACAACAATTTTGACGCTACCCAATATAGGTATCGAAACGAGCATTGGAGAAAAATCGACGTTACAAGTTGATGTGCTAGCGTCATTTTGGAAATCAGTAAACGGTAAACCTCGGGAATTTTACACGTTCACGCCTGAATATCGATACCATTTCAAAGAAAAGCACAATGGTTTTTATGCAGGTGCGCACATTGGGGCAAGTATTTATAATTTTCAAAAATGGAATTATCTAAATACAGATCTTTATGAAAAGGGATTTGGCTACTTTATTGGGTCAACAATTGGCTACCAGGTAAAACTTAATGACAAATTCATGTTGGATTGTTTTCTAGGAGGTGGCTGGCATCAAGGATACTATAAAGGTTATTTTATAAGTACAGGAGAGCGTTATGAAACTGTGACGAACTATAATAAAAGTGGCGAATGGTTGCCTTATCGTGGAGGTGTAATGGTCTCTTATAAATTAAATTAAATTTATTGAACGAACTTCGATGCTGATTTAAGGTATAACTCCTCAACTTGTTTTCGAGCCCAATCTGTTTTTCTAAGAAATGTTAAGCAGGATTTTATACTCGGATTAATAGTGAAACATTTAATTTTAATGAGTTCCCCTAAAGTATCAAACCCATAATGTGCTACTAATTGTTCTACTATTTTTTGAAGTGTAATACCGTGTAGCGGATCTTTTGATTTTAAATTTTCCATTTTGTAAAGGTATAAAATCAGTAAATACTAATTTTTTTAAATTCATTTTTATGAAAAAACTACTTTTGATATTCGCTTTTTTTGTTTTCCAATTAAGTTTTGGACAACAAAAAGCTACTACCTATTACTTCATTCGACATGCTGAAAAAGTAGATAATTCTCAAAATCCAGACTTGTCCGAAAAAGGTTTAGAAAGAGCCAAACTTTGGAACGAGATATTTGCTGAAATTAATTTTGATCAAATATATGCTACTGATTATAATAGAACAGTTCAAACTGCTCGTGAGACTGCGGCTGCAAAAAAAATAGAAATCAAACTTTACAACCCTAAAAACATCATTAAAAATGAATTCCTTAAAGAAACTTTGGGCAAAACAATTCTTGTTGTAGGACACAGTAATACTACTCCAAATTTTGTCAATCAAATAATCAACCAAAATATATACGCAGATATTGCTGATGGTACTTTTGGAAATCTTTATATTGTGACCATTGTAGGAGACGTTATTACGCACCAACTCTTGAAATTGCCTTAAACCGTTGCTAAATCTTTAATTTTTGTTACCTTTGCGGTATGCTAAAAACTGTAAACATATTCAACAAGAGAGCTAAATTCGACTATGAAATAATAGAAACATTTAATGCTGGAATTGTTTTAGCAGGTACCGAAATAAAATCTATTCGGTTGGGAAAAGCAAATATTACAGAGAGCTTTTGTGAATTTAGTAATAGTGAACTTTTTGCAATAAATACATACATAGAAGAATATACTTTTGGAAACCAATTCAATCACAAAGCAAGAAGCGAACGCAAATTGCTTTTGAAAAAAAAGGAATTGAAAGGGCTACTAAAAAGTGTTCAAGCCAAAGGTCTTACAATAGTTCCTTTGAAATTGTTTACCAATGAAAAAGGATTGGCAAAACTACAAATTGGACTTTGCAAAGGAAAGAAAACCTACGACAAACGCGAATCCCTAAAAGAACAAGACACAAAACGTGATCTAGACCGAATCAAAAAATCATTTTAAATTGAAAAAAGAATGAATTAAATTTTTTTATTTGTCAAAAAAATGACTAAATTTGTCAAGACAATTTAAAACATATTTAAAATGAAAACACTTCTCAAAAATGCAAGAGCACAAAAAGGACTCAAAACCAGAGAAGTGGCGCAACTTTTAGGAATTGACCAAGCTTTAATAAGCAAGTTTGAAAGTGGCACTAGAAAACCCACTCGAGAACAAGTGGTCAAGCTCGCAACACTTCTTGATATTGACTTAGAAACGATCATGGTTGCTTGGCTGAAAGAAAAAATTCTTTACGAAATAGGTCAAGATGAGTTCGCACTAAAAGCATTATTAGTTGCGGAGCAGGAAATTAGATATCAAAGCAAACCCACAAAGAAAAAAGTATCTACTACACTTCAAAAAATTTTAGATGAAATAGATACTTTAAAGACACAACTAGATGGGTTTCGCCAGTTTGATAGCTACAGGATCGCACAAGCATTAGAGCTAGAATATACGTTTGAAAGTAATCGCATCGAGGGAAATACAATGACTTTGCGCGAAACAGATTTAGTTATCAATGAAGGTTTAACGATTTCCGGAAAAAGTATGCGGGAACATCTAGAAGTCATTAATCATCAAGAAGCAATTGCTTATATCAAGGATTTGATGCAAAAAAATAGTTCTATAAATGAACGCGAAGTACTGTCTATACACAATCTTATTTTGAGAGGCATTCAACCCGAAGATGCCGGGCGTTATAGAAAAGTTCAAGTAATGATACAAGGAAGCAGTCACATGCCACCCCAACCTTTTTTGGTAGCTAAGGAAATGGAAGATTTCTTTATTTGGTATGAAACTAATAAATCAACCCTACATCCCATAGTTTTGGCTGCCGAAATGCATGAACGTTTGGTTACTATTCATCCCTTTATTGATGGCAATGGTAGGACTTCGCGCTTAGTAATGAACTTGGTTTTATTGCAACATGGCTACATCATTGCCAATATCAAAGGAGATTATGAAAGTAGAATGCGCTATTATCAAACACTAGAAACTGCACAAACTAAAAACTATAAAGAAGATTTTTTACTATTCATCGCTCAAATAGAAAAAGAAAGTCTAGAACGCTATTTGAGTATTATTGGTCAATAAAATCCATCTTTAGCTGATTTCCCTTTGGAAGAATATTAAAGATGGAATTTTAGTTTTTATCTTCTAATAAAGGAACAAATCGAAATTCACCAAATTCATGTTTTTCAAATTGGGTTTCATTTTTTCGAATAAGTAAGGTCATTATTTGAACATCTTCTCCTAACGGAATTACAAGCCTACCTCCTATTTTTAATTGCGCCATCAACGGCTGAGGAATAAACGGCGCTCCTGCTGTAACTATAATACTATCAAATGGTGCATAACTTGGTAAGCCCTTGTAACCATCCCCAAAAGAAAGATGTTTAGGACGAATATTCAATTTTGGAAATAGTATTGAAGTTTGTTTGAACAATTCTTTCTGTCTTTCAATACTAAAAACCTTAGCACCTAATAAGCACAAAACGGCAGTTTGATATCCTGAACCGGTTCCGATTTCTAAAACTTTATGCTCTTTTTTTACCTCTAATAATTGAGATTGAAAAGCAACTGTATAAGGTTGCGAAATTGTTTGGCCTGCTCCAATTGGAAAAGCTTTGTCTTGATAGGCGTAATCTTCAAAACTGGAATTCAAAAATAAATGTCTTGGGATTTTTTTTATAGCATCCAAAACATTTTTATCGACAATCCCTTTTTGCTCTAAAACGCTTACTAATTGATTGCGAAGTCCTTGATGCTTGGCTGTATCTTTCAAAATTTACTATTTTATTTTGGTAAAAATAGCAAAGAATTTCTGATTTCAAATGTTAGATTTTAAAATTAAATTTAACGGAATAATTGTCTCATATCGATAATAGATTAATCATTTTATTGCTATTTTTGTAAAAATTACATCGTTATGCTGAAAATTGGAGTATTAGGTGCTGGTCATCTAGGAAAAATACATTTGCGTTTATTACAACAATCTGATCAATACGAATTGGTTGGTTTTTATGATCCCAATCAAGAAAATGCAGAAAAGGTTTCGAAAGAATTTGGATACAAACATTTTAGTACCATCGCCACTCTTATTCACGCAGTAGATGTAATTGATATTGTAACTCCAACGCTTTCTCATTATAAATGTGCAAAAGTTGCAATTAAATCGGGTAAACACGTTTTTATTGAAAAACCCATTTCAAATACCGTTGAAGAAGCTGAAGAAATTATCGCTCTAGCCAATGAATACAATGTAAAAGGACAAGTAGGTCATGTGGAGCGTTTCAATCCAGCATTTATCGCTACAAAAAACATGATTGAAAACCCAATGTTTATTGAAGCACACCGTCTGGCTGAATTTAATCCTCGTGGTACCGATGTTCCTGTAGTTTTAGATTTGATGATTCATGATATTGATGCTATTTTGAGTGTTGTTAAGTCTAAAGTAAAAAATATTAGTGCCAGTGGCGTTTCGGTAATTAGTGACACACCAGATATTGCAAATGCTAGAATAGAATTCGAAAATGGTTGCGTAGCTAATTTAACAGCAAGCCGAATTTCGATGAAAAACATGCGTAAATCACGTTTTTTCCAAAAAGACGCATACATTTCAGTGGATTTCTTGGAAAAGAAATGTGAAGTGGTAAAAATGAAAGATGCTCCGGAAGTTCCAGGCGATTTTGATATGATTTTACAAAATGCCGAAGGTGTAAAAAAACAAATTTACTTCTCGAATCCAGATGTAGAACAAAACAATGCCATTCTGGATGAACTAGAATCGTTTGCCGATGCTATCAATACTAACTCAACTCCAGTGGTTACTTTAGATCAAGCAACTGAAGCATTACGAGTTGCCTATCAAATTATTGATTGTTTTAAGAGATAATCTTTCAATCTTAAACTTTAAAATATTTAAATCCAAAATAAATAATGAAAACAATAGCCGTAATCGGAGCAGGAACAATGGGTAATGGAATTGCTCATACCTTTGCTCAAAGTGGTTTTACCGTAAAATTAATAGATGTTTCTGAGCAATCTTTAGATAAAGGAATGGCTACTATTGCCGCAAATTTAGATCGAATGATCGCAAAGGGAACGATCACCGAAGAAGATAAAGCCAAAACAATAACTAACATAATAACCTATACCGATATAAAAGATGGTGTTGTAGGTGTCGATTTAGTGGTTGAAGCAGCTACTGAAAACGTAGAATTAAAGCTAAATATTTTCAAGCAATTGAATGATGCTTGTTCTCACGATACCATTTTAGCAACCAATACGTCTTCCATTTCCATTACTCAAATTGGAGCGGTTGTGACACATCCAGAACGCGTTATCGGAATGCATTTTATGAATCCAGTGCCAATTATGAAACTGGTAGAAATCATTCGTGGGTACAATACTAGTGCTGAAGTGACAAAAACCATCATGACACTCTCAGAGAAACTGGGAAAAACACCTGTTGAAGTAAATGATTATCCTGGTTTTGTTGCTAATAGAATTTTGATGCCGATGATTAATGAAGCAATCGAAACATTATACAACAAAGTAGCTGGAGTTTATGAAATTGATACCGTAATGAAATTAGGAATGGGTCAGCCTATGGGGCCATTACAATTAGCTGATTTTATTGGGCTTGATGTGTGTCTGGCTATTTTAAATGTGATGTATGATGGGTTTAAAAATCCAAAATATGCCCCTTGCCCATTATTAGTAAATATGGTTCGAGCAGGAAAAATGGGAGTTAAATCTGGCGAAGGTTTCTATGATTATTCTGAAAGTAAAAAAGCCGAGAAGATTTCTAAACAATTTATATAGTCTCAATGTTTAAAAGTCGAAAGTCTTAAAGTCCGTTTCTTTAGACATTCGACTTTAGGACTTTAAGACTTCAGACATAATTATGGCTAAAATAGTTCCTTTTAAAGCAGTGAGACCTACGCGTGACAAAGTTTGTCTCGTAACGTGTCGATCTTATGAAGAATACGTAAATGCAGAGCTTGCAGCGCAATTGGATTTTAATCCGCTGTCTTTTTTACACATTCTAAAACCCGCGTACACCAATCAAGAAAGCGTATCTTTTGAGAAACGATACCGACAGGTACATCAAAAATATGAAGATTTCAAAAATGAGGTCGTTTTGGTAAAAGATAAAAAACCAGCCTTATACATTCATAAAATTGTGACCAAAACACAATCATTTACAGGGATTATTGCCGGAACAAGTGTAGCTGATTATTGCAACAATATCATCAAAAAACACGAAGATATTATCGCATTCCGTGTTCGATTACTCAAAGACTACATGAAATATTCAAGGTTCAATACCGAACCTGTTTTGATGACGTATCCAGATAATAAAACCATTGAAAACTGGATTTATAATTGTACGCAGAAGTTAGCAGATTTTGAATTTTCGACGACAAAAAAGGAAATTCATTATTTATGGAAAATTGAAGATACTTTAGAAATAAATTGGCTTCAGAATATTTTCGAAAAAACGGAAAGTCTTTATATTGCTGATGGGCATCATCGAACTGAAGCTCTTAAATTGCTATCAGAAGAAAATAAGGGTGCTGAAAATCAAGCAACAAATCATATTCTTAGTTATTTAATTGCTGAGAATAATGTAAAAATATATGAATTCAATCGCTTGGTAAAAGACTTAAACGGACTATCAAAAGTGGATTTTTTATTAGCATTAGCAAAGGATTTCAATGTAAACAACAAATTACAGCAACCATTTCAGCCAACGGAAAAGCATCAATTTGGGATGTATCTTGATACTGAATTCTATAGTTTAGATTTAAAATCTAAAAATGAAAATTTTGATACTGCCTTAGACAGTTTAGACACTCAGATTCTTTATAAAAAAGTATTACTTCCTATTCTTGCAATCGAAGATTTACGTAACGATGAACGAATCGAGTATCTCTCTGGAAAGCAATCTGTGCAAGAAGTAAAAAATAAAATAGATCAAGGAGAATTTGAAATTGGTTTTATTATGTATCCTTCTAATATAAGTGAAATAAAAGCTTTAGCCGACGCTAATCTTATCATGCCGCCAAAAAGTACCTATATTGAACCTAAATTTAGAAGCGGATTAGTGGTTTACGAACTTTAAAAATAATGCTACGATTTAAAAAATAAAAAATTTAAAAATGTCAATAGCTCAAAATTTACTTAATATACTCGCCTCGATAAACGAATCGGTAACCTTAGTGGCCGTTTCTAAAACAAAACCAATTCCTGACTTAATGCAAGCTTATGAAGCCGGTCAACGCATTTTTGGAGAAAATAAAATTCAGGAAATGGCAGAGAAATGGGAAGCGATGCCTAAGGACATTCAATGGCACATGATAGGTCATGTTCAGACTAATAAAGTAAAATATATGGCTCCATTTGTACGCTTAATACATGGAGTCGAAAGTTTTAAATTACTACAAGAAATCAATAAACAAGCACTAAAAAACAACCGAGTAATAGACTGCTTACTGCAAATTTACATAGCCAAGGAAGATACTAAATTTGGACTTGATCAAGCTGAACTAGATGAAATACTAGCATCAAATGAATTTCAATTACTGAAAAACATTCGCGTGGTGGGTTTAATGGGAATGGCAACTTTTACAGACAATAACGACCAAATAAAGAGTGAATTCACCTATTTGAAATCAATTTTCGACAAAACAAAAAAACTGAAAATTGAAAATTGTCAAATAGAAATTATCTCCATGGGAATGTCAGGCGATTACCAATTAGCAATAGAGTGCGGTAGTACCATGGTTCGTATAGGAAGTAGTATCTTTGGAGGAAGATAAATTTCAATGGCAATGGCAATTTCAATAAAAAAATAAAAGCAAATGGAAGTTAACGAACCCAATTTTGATAAAATCTACAATTTTGAAGACCGTTTAGTTAGATTTGCAGGTGAATGCATTTTCTTTGTTAGAAAATTAGAAAAGTCTTATGAGATTGATTATTACAAAAATCAACTGATACGATCCTCTGGAAGTTCCTCCTTAAATTATGGAGAAGCTCAAGGAACGATAACAAATAAAGATTTTATTTTTAAAGTTTCTCTTTCCGTCAAGGAGCTCAAAGAGTCTAGAAATTCATTAAAAGTTCTAGATTATATAAAAGCAGGAGATTTAGAAGAAAGAAAGTGGCTTTTAACAGAAGTTGAAGAATTAATAGCTATCGCTTCAAAAATGATAAACAATAAAAAATAATTCAATTACAATTACAATACCAATATTCAATTTTTTAAAATTGACTTTTAAAATTGCTATTGCTATTGATTTTTGACATTGACATTGAAAATGTACGCAATACTAGACATAGAAACCACTGGAGGACAGTTCAACGAAGAGGGAATCACTGAAATCGCTATCTATAAATTTGATGGTCATGAAATAGTGGATCAATTCATTAGTTTGGTCAATCCTGAAATTCCAATTCAACCCTTTGTAGTCAAACTTACTGGCATCAACAATACCATGTTGCAGGGTGCTCCCAAGTTTTTTGAGGTTGCAAAACGCATCATCGAAATGACCAATGACTGTATTGTTGTGGCTCATAACGCTTCTTTTGATTACAGAATCCTACGAACAGAGTTCAGACGATTAGGATACGATTTTGAAGCACGAACGCTCTGCACCGTAGAATTATCAAAAAAATTATTGCCAGAACAGCCTTCTCATAGTTTAGGAAAACTAGTTCGCGCACTCGGTATCCCAATGGCAGATAGACATAGAGCCAGTGGAGACGCATTAGCAACAGTTAAATTGTTTAAAATTCTTTTAGAAAAAGATTTAGAGAAAGAGATCGTAAAGGATTTTATAAAGCTAGAAATTGAGAAAGGAATTACGCCAAAATTATTGGATATCGTGGCAAGCCTACCTGCAAAAACAGGAATCTATTACATCCACAACGAAAAAGGAAAATTGATTTATATTGGCAAAAGCCGAAACATAAAAAAGCGAATGAACCAGCATTTTACTGGGACAACTACAAAGTGCAAGAAAATACAAGATGAAGTATTTACAGTTACCTATGATGAAACAGGTAGTGAATTGATCGCCTTACTCAAAGAAAGTGAGGAAATAAAAATCAATAAACCAATTTATAACAGAGCACAACGAAAAAGTATTTTTCAACTCGCTTTATATGCCGAGAAAGATGAAAAGGGCTATCTTAACCTAAAATTACAGAAAGCAGACGGTCGAAAAAAAGAAATTACCTCTTTTACCTCGATCCAAGAAGGAAAAAATGCCCTGTTTAGAATAACGTCTCATTATCAATTATGTCAAAAATTGACCGGCTTGTATGTCACTAAAACCAACTGTTTTCAATATACTATAAAAGAATGTGATGGTGCCTGTATTGGAGCAGTATCCTCAGAAGAATACAACGCCAGAGTACAAAATTTCATCGATAAAAATAGTTTCGAAAACCAAAATATGCTGCTTATCGATAAGGGAAGAACCATCAGCGAACGATCAGTTGTTATGATCGAAAACGGCATCTATAAAGGATATGCCTTTTACGATTTAAATTACCAAATCAATAATGTAGAGATCCTCCGTAACATTATCATCCCAATGCAAAATAATCGTGACACAAAAAACATCATTCATGGTCATGTACGAAGAAACAAAACGCTGAAAATAATAAAATTTTAAAAGTCTAATTTAATTTGTAGCTATTCCAGCTGTTCGCTACAACTCCTCATTATTCCAGTTGTTTTTCTAGGGCATAAAAGGAACTTCCTTTGGTCGTTCTTTTAAACCCATAAAAACTAACTTACATAATTCCGGGGTTTTCGCTTCCATCTGGGCTAAAAAAAATGAAATACTTAATCACTATCATCGGACCAACAGCCATCGGGAAAACTTCCTTAAGTATCGTTTTGGCTAATTACTTCAAATGCGAAATCATTTCCTGCGACAGTAGACAGTTTTTCAAGGAAATGACAATTGGGACAGCAGTGCCAAGCAAATCAGAGCTTGAGACTGTAAAACACCATTTTATCCAGAACAAATCTATTTTTGAAAACTATACGGTAGGTGATTTCGAAAAAGAAGCAATTAAAAAACTAGACGAATTATTTTTAACAAATGATTACGCCATAGTAGTTGGTGGATCTGGTTTGTATGTAGACGCTATTTTAAAAGGTTTTGATGAATTTCCAGAAATAGACGCTTCAGTTCGCGCTACTATAAACACAAATTACGAAAAACTGGGCGTCGGATATTTACAACAAAATCTCGAAGTACTAGACCCTAATTATTATAAAACACTATCCATCGAAAATCCACAAACTTTGCAAAATCCGCAACGCATGATGCGTTTTGTAGAAGTATGCATAGGTTCAGGAAAACCATATTCTTCCTTTATAAATCAGAAACAAAACAGTCGCACCTTTACTCCTATTTTAATTGGTCTGGAAGCCGACAGAAAAATAATTTATAACCGAATCAATCAGCGCGTAGACCTCATGATAAATGACGGACTTCTAGCTGAAGCAAAAACGTTATTCCCAAATAAGGAGCTGAATGCTATGCAAACCGTGGGTTACAGAGAACTATTCAGTTATTTTAATAGAGAAATTTCATTAGAATTTGCTATCGAAGAAATAAAGAAAAACACCCGACGGTTTTCTAAACGCCAACTAACCTGGTTTAAAAGAAATGAAAATACAAAATGGTTTGATTTTGAAACGCCTTATGAAACTGTTGTTGCATACATTAATTCAAAAAAATAAAATATATCGTAAATAAGGAGACAAATAAACATGAAAGCTCTAAAACAAATAGTTAAAATTTTATTTTTAATTTTCACATTGTATCTGATAATTCCATACACATGGGCTTTGCAAATGAAAATTGAAGAACCAAATTTGAAAAATTTGGATACTAACAGCTTCATCTTTTTGGGGATAATTTTACTTGTGCTAATATCAATAAACATAAAACTATTTTTTCCCAATATAAAAATAAGTCCTAAAAACAGGAATACAAATTTATAATTTATAATTCATACTTCTCAACATGCCTATCTCTCCAAATTTCACCTCAATTTTAAGCAAAGACTGGGAAATCAACTTTACACAATGCACACCAAATGGCTATTTAAAATTCACAGATCTGTGTAATATTTTGCAGTTAACGGCTGCAGCACATTCAGAAGTAGGTGGCATCAGTTTTACAGACATGCAGGAATTCGACCAAGCATGGGTTTTGAGCAGAATGCGTGTTGAAATCTCTAAATTACCAAAATGGGGAGATACGGTAACCGTAAAAACATGGATCAACTCCTTAGAGAACTCGCGTTCCGTTCGGGCATTGGAAATGCATGTAAATGGGGAAAAAATTGTAGGTTCTGAAACTTTTTGGGCAGTTTTTAATACAAAAAAACGTCGGCCAGAAGGGTTGGCTTTACCGTATGAACATTTTGAATTATATCCTGAAAAAAGAGCGACACTAAATGGTTTTTCTAAAATAAACTTCAATAATGAGAAGGAAATCCTTTTTGAAAAAATTGTATTCCTATCTGACTTAGATATTGTAAACCATGTCAATAATGTCAAATACCTAGAATGGTGCTTGGATATGGTTGATGAAAATATAATATTGAATCAAAAAATTAAAAGTTTTGAAATGAACTTTTTAAAAGAATTATCCCTGCAGGACAAAGTGATAATTCATGAAAGTATTTCTAAAACTGAAACGGTTTTTAGCATTACAAAAGAGGATAAGACCTGTTTTGCTTTACAATTAAACTGGAGATAGCACAATTTCATTTGGAATTTTTCCGAAAATTTCTGCTATAAAATAAAATTACTTTATTCTACAAAGTCCTAGCCCTGATAGCAGTGAAAATCCTTTTTTCTCGTTTCTTTAACGAGAAAAAAGATTGAAACGAATAGCAGGAAATGGCTTCAAAAAAAAGCCTCAATTTCTTGAGGCTTGTATCTATTTATTGTGCTACTTTATTCTTAACTACTAATCTAAATCCTTCTCCGTGAATGTTTAAGATTTCAACATCTTCATCCAGTTTTAGATATTTTCTCAACTTTGCGATATAAACATCCATACTTCTAGAAGTAAAATAGTTGTCATCTCTCCAGATTTTTGTCAACGCTAATTCTCTTGGCATCAAATCATTTTCGTGAAGAATCAACATTTTCAATAATTCATTCTCTTTTGGAGATAATTTTATTGGTTCTTCAGTACTGAAAGTTAAAAAACGAAGTTTTGAATTCAAATGAAATTTACCAATATTAAATTCAAATTGCACTTGTTCCGCCTTTGTATCAGATGCTTTTCTTTGAATTATTGCTTTAATTTTCATAAGCAAAACTTCCGAGTCAAAAGGTTTGTTCAAGTAATCATCAGCACCAGCTTTATATCCTTTAAGCACATCTTCTTTCATCGATTTTGCTGTCAAAAATATAATTGGAACTTCATTATTTTTCTCTCTAATTTCTTTAGCTAAAGTATAACCGTCTTTATACGGCATCATTACATCCAGGATGCATAAGTCATACGTATCCTTTTTGAACTTTTCAAATCCTTCCATCCCATTCTTAGCCAAGGTTACATCAAAATCATTTAACATTAAATAATCTTTTAAAACCGCACCAAAATTTAAGTCATCTTCAACTAAAAGTATTTTTTTATTTACATTTTCCATATACTAATTTATTAATGGTAATTTTATTATGAAGGTACTTCCTTTTCCCTTTTCACTTTCTACATATACTTGACCATTATGGTCTTCAACAATTCGCTTCACGTAAGCTAGACCTAAACCGTGACCTTTTACATTATGAATATCTCCAGTATGCTCTCTATAAAATTTTTCAAAAATTCTTTTTTGAGCTATTTTACTCATTCCTACACCACTATCTTTTACTTTGATAATAACCATATCTTTGATATTCTCCGTGTAAATTTCAATTTCTGGCACATTAGGAGAATACTTGACAGCATTTTCCAAAATATTCACAATCACATTAGTAAAATGAACGTCATTAATTAATACTGTTGTTCTAATGGCTTTTAAATAGCAAGTTATCGTTCCTTGCCTATCTTCTAAAATCAAATTCACATGATCTATCGCATCCTCAATCGTTTCATGAATATTATTTGATTCTTTGGTAATATCTAACTCTTTTTTTTCTAATTTTGAAATTCGCAATACATTTTCTACTTGAGCATGCATGCGTTTATTTTCATCTTTAATCATCTGAAGATATCTTAAAACCTTCTCCTTATCATCTATTATTTTTGGATTCTTTATCGCATCCAAGGCTAAATTTATTGTTGCAATTGGCGTTTTAAATTCATGAGTCATATTATTGATAAAATCATTCTTGATTTCAGAAATCTGACGCTGACGAATTAATTGGTTTAATGCACTTGTATACGCAATCAAAATAATTAATGTAAAAACAATAGAAAGCACAGTAATACTAACAAGATCCGACAATAAAAATTTCTTTTTTAAAGGAAAAGTAACCAATAATTGGTATTTACTATTTCCTTCATTATCCGTAAAAATTGGAATGGTATACGTAGCATCTTTATCGTATTCAAAATCGCTAGACTTAATATTCGTTGCTAAATTGCCACTATAAATACCAAATTCAAATTTTGTTTCGATGCCATACTCTTCTAATTCTTTTTTAATTAATTTTTGCAAAACCTCAGTAGAAACACGTTCTTCCAAAGGCATTGCTGATAAAACATCCTTAGCCGAAATTTCAAAAAGAGCGTTATCCAAAATATCTAAATTTCCGGACTTCTCAATCCTAACGTCTGGTATCAAACTCTGATTAACACCAGATTTATCCAGATTATTATTGTTGTAAACTTCGGTTACCCGTTTGGAACTAAAATTTTTAAATTTTTCACTATCAAATTTTTTATTAAGAAACGTTGGCGAAATATTATAGTCTTCAGAAATAATACTGTTAGAGTATATTATTGTTTTATTAGTTCGTGAATTTTTTTGAACATAATAAAACTCTAAAATATCATCCTTTTTTGGAACTTTCCCCGTACTATCCTTGTAATGGTTTATTTTATCATAAAAATTATACGACTCTTGTTTCTGAAGTTTATCTGCCACATTACCAATGATTTGCGTAACATGGAACTTAAACTGCTCATCATTATTTTTGAAAGAAGTATTAAACCAATACACTTGAACAAGAATTATCCCTATTAGAGATAGACTCATTAAGACAACAAGTAATTTAAAAAAAAATTTATTCATTGAAACAAATTTAGTATTTTAACGATATATTAAATAATACATTAACCAAACATTAACACCTATGGTTGTTTTTATGTAATCTTTAATAATTTAAGAATTTTATCAACTTCTAATTCTGTAGATTCGATCGTAATATTTTGAATGATAAAATCACTTTTTGAAATGCGCTGTTCATCAGTCCACTGCGCCTTAATCCGTTTCAAAACAAGTTCTTTTGTAGTGTGATCTCGAGCAATTACGCGCTGTATCCTTGATTCTAAGGGAGCTGTGACAGTTATTATATAGTCACAATTTTTATAATTACCGCTTTCAAATAAAATAGCAGCTTCATAAATAATTATAGGATGATCTTGCTGTTTAGATAACCACTGCGAAAAATGTTTTCGAACTGCTGGATGTACTATACTGTTAAGATTTTCTAATTTTTCAGTACTATTAAATACAATTTTGGCTAATTCTTCTCTGTTCAATGTATCATGATCAAAAACACTAGTGCCAAAGACTTTTTTGATTTCGGCTATAATGGTTTGAGATTCCATAATTTTCCTAGCTTCATCATCAGCAATATAAACAGGCACACCATGTGATTTAAAATGATTTGCAATGGTCGTTTTCCCGCTTCCAATACCTCCAGTTAAACCTACTATTTTAGTCATATTACACTTTAAAAAATAATTCTGGAAATGCAACTTGTGGCTTCTGCTTCAAAATAATAATCTTGTAATACGATTTCATAAAACCTGTTCCATATCCGTAAAATTGTTTCCAAACCGCTATCAGCGATAAATATGCAATTTTAATACTTTTATTTTGGTACGCTGATGTTAAAAATAGCACCAAAAAGTAGACAAAATACAGTTGTAAGGGCAAATCAAAATTAAAAATAAGCATTACTAGAAAGGAACAAAAGAGTCCAATTATAAATACGGATGGAAAGAAAAAAGTAAGCTTATTGTGTTTTGGATACCAACTGTTAAGTATTGGCCTTGCTTTGCCAAATTTATTCACCTGAACAGAAAATTTATCCCAATCAATTCTTCGCTTGTGGTACACGTAGGCATCAGGAATGAGTCTGGTTTCAAAACCCAAATTCCACAATCGGATAGACAAATCAGGATCCTCGCCAGGATGAATATTTCCAAAACCATTTGAAGCTTCAAATGCTTTTCGAGACAACCCCATATTGAAACTTCTAGGTTGAAACTTATCAATTTTCTCAGAGCCACCGCGAATTCCGCCAGTAGTCAAGAAAGAAGTCATTGCAAAATTAATCGCTTTTTGAATATCTGAAAAACTGTCTAAAGCCCTATCTGGACCACCAAAACAATCTACAAAGTTTTTACTTAAAGCTGCATCAACTGCTGATAAATACTCTTTTGGAATAATACAATCTGAATCAAAGATGATAAAATAGTCACCTCTGGCTTTTTTCATTCCATAATTTCGAGAATCTCCAGGTCCTGAATTTTCCTTAAAATAATAGGAAATATCAAGTCTGTCTCCATATTTACTAGCAACATCCTTGGAGGCTAACGTAGATCCATCTTCTATTAAAACAATTTCAAAAATATCGGTATAAGTAGACTGGGACAAGCTCTCTAAAAGTTCATCCACTTCATCTGGACGATTGTACACTGGAATAATTAAGGAAAATAACATAACGTAGAAATGTGGTATTAAAGAAATTTTAAAGCTCAAAAAATTTTAACAAAGATAATCTTTATCCATAAAAAAACCATCAACAATTAAGTGATGGTTTTAGATATATTTCGTTTGCTAGAGTACCATTAACTTATACTGTCAATGTGAACCAATTCATTTGTATCCGTTTTATAATCAATTCCTTCTACGTCAAATCCAAATAAATTATAAAAATCCTTTCTGTATCCTTCTAAATCTCCTATTTTAGATAAATTTTCAGTTACAGCCTCAATCCACAATTTTGCTACTTTTTCTTGAACATCAGGACGCATTTCTAAATCATCAATGCGAATTCTTCCGCTTTCATCAACTGGAATTTCAGTACCAGTATACAATCTTTCTTGATACAAGCGTTGAATTTGTTCAATACATCCTTCATGAATTCCTTCTTCTTTCATTATTTTATATAATAAAGAAATATACAATGGAATAACCGGAATGGCAGAACTAGCCTGCGTTACCAGCGCTTTATTTACCGAAACAAAAGCTTTTCCATCAATGGCTTTTAAGCTATCTGTGATTGCAAATGCCGTTGCTTCAAGATGATCTTTGGCACGACCAATAGTTCCTTTTCTATACACTGCCTCTGTTAATGAGGGTCCAATATAAGAATAAGCTACAGTTGTAGCGCCAGGAGCCAGCAAGTTTTCTGCTTTTAAAGCATCAATCCATATGGCCCAATCCTCGCCGCCCATTACGGCAACTGTATTTTCAATATCGTCACCACTACACGGTTCAATAGAGATTTCAGAAACTTTACCCGAATGAAAATCGACTGTTTTATTAGTAAATGTTCCTCCAATTGGTTTCAAAGTAGAACGATGCAAAACTCCAGTAACTGGATGCAGACGAACTGGCGACGCTAAACTATAAATAACTAAGTCCACTTGTCCTAAATCGGCTTTTATAAGGTTTATTGTTTGTTGCTTTACTTCATTAGAAAAGGCATCTCCGTTGACACTTTTTGCATATAAACCGGCAGCATGCGCCTCTTGTTCAAATGCTGCAGAATTGTACCAACCTGGCGAAGCTGTTTTTCCTTCGGTTGGAGGTTTTTCAAAAAACACCCCAATAGTTCCTGCATTCGAACCAAACGCACTTGTGATTCTCGAAGCCAACCCAAATCCAGTTGAAGCTCCAATCACCAAGACTTTTTTAGCTCCGTTTATCGCTCCTTTTGATTTGATATATTCTATTTGATTTTTAACATTTTGCGCGCATCCTGTAGGGTGAGAAGTCGTGCATATAAATCCTCTCATTCTTGGTTCTATGATCATATTCTTGCTTATTCGTTTTTATAAATTTTATTAAAATTGTTCGATTATAATTAAAAAAAGACTCGTTTTAAAAGAAACAAATATAGAAGAAAATATTAGTTCAACAAGGCCTTGGCATGATTTAAGGCCGAATCAGAGACAACGGTTCCTGATAACATTTGAGCAATCTCTACCAATCGCTCCTCGTCATTTAATAACTTTAATTCAGATAATGTATCATCGCCAACCGTAGATTTAAATACTTTGAAATGCGCATTTCCTTTGGCAGCAATTTGTGGCAAATGTGTAATGGCAAAAATTTGCATTTCCAGACTCATCTCTTTCATAATTTCTCCCATTCTAATGGCAATTTCTCCAGAAACTCCGGTGTCAATTTCGTCAAAAATCAGCGTTGGTAATTTCGAATATTTCGCTAATATGGCTTTAACAGCGAGCATAATTCGCGACATTTCTCCACCAGAAGCAACTTTTTTTAATAATCCAAAATCAGTTCCCTTATTTGCAGAAAATAGAAACTGAAGGGAATCTTTACCATTTTGAAAATACGTTTCAGTTGCATTAATATCAATATTGAATCGAACATTTGGCATTCCAAGTGTTTCTAAAATCGTGGTAAGCTGTTGCGATAAAACAGGTACGGAATCCAATCTATTAGCATGAATTGTATTTGAAAAAGCGTCTAGCTCCATTGTTTTTTGCTCAATAGCAACCGTTAACGCTGCAATATCTTCTTCCATGTTGCCTAATTCTAAAACTGAATTTTCGAGATTAGATTGTATTTCTAATAATTCAGTTATAGTTGCAACTTGGTGTTTCTTTTGCAAATTAAAAATCACTTGAAGCTTTTGACTAATTAAATCTAATTGCTCCGGATCATTAATCAACTTTTCTGCACTGCGATTCATTTCGCTTGCTATATCATCAAATTCGATGGTGATACTTGTAATTCGCTCCAACAAAGAATGATATTCTGCCGAAAATGGAGCAATCTTTTGTAAGGAAACCTTAATTTCATTCAAATTATGCAACACTCCTATTTGATCTTCATTGGCAATAGCCAACGATTTATCAATTGCTTCTTTTATCACTTCTACATTATTCAACTGCTCAAAATCAGCTTCAAGTAATTCTTGTTCACCTGCTTTTAATTGAGCAGCGACTAACTCATCTAATAAAAAAGTATTGTATTCTTGTTCTTTTTTAGATTCACTTTGTTTTTTTAAAAGTAAATTTAATTTAGATTTATCCGATTTATAGCTTTTTAAAACCGACTGATATTCTAGAATTGTTTCTTTATTATTGGCAATCGCATCGATGATGTCGAACTGTACATTTTCATCTGAAAGTTCTTGGGTTTGCTGTTGCGAATGAATATCAATCAAGAACAAGCTCAATTCCTGAAGTTCTTGAAGGTTGACCGGACTATCATTGATAAAAGCACGAGATTTCCCCGAAGGAAGAATTTCACGTCTAATTATGGTCTCATTCTCATAATCTAAATCGTTTTCTTCAAAGAATGGAATCAAATTGTATTTTGAAATTTCAAAATGTGCCTCTATAACACACTTTTCTTCTTTGTTTTTCAAAGAAGTCAAATCGGCTCTTTTACCTAAAACCAAACCTATTGCTCCTAATATAATTGATTTTCCAGCTCCAGTTTCTCCAGTTATTATTGAAAAACCTTTTGAAAAATCGATGGACAATTTTTCAATTAAAGCATAGTTTTTTATAGAAAGTGACGTTATCATTTACTGTTGTATTTTGTGATGTGAAACTGAATTACCTAAAAATTGAAAACCAATTAATATTTTATCAGCATCCATTTACTTGAATTCAAAGGAGAGACTTTATTCAGATTATTGACCAAATCTGAAATGGTGATGCTAGGACCACCAGAAAAAATAGACACAATTTCATCTGATTTAGCATCGAAGAAAACACGAGTCAAAAAAGCGTTTGGCCGTGCAGTATTTAGTTTAACTAAATCACTAACAGATCCTTTTACTTTGTCTTTGGACGCTTTCAAATCTTGATGCATCAAATCTAAACCAGTATGATAGTCTAGCATGGTTTGACGTATTTGTTTAAAAGCAGGTGATAAAATATCGTTAACTAAAAAGTACCGATTTTGATTTCCGTCAGCCTGACTCCATCCTTTTGAACCGCCTTGTTGAGCAACGTTTAGTATGTTTTGAGCCGTTTCGAAGTAAAAATTTCCAGATTCAGAAACAAATGTGTCTGCATCCAATCCTAAAATCATATAGCTGTAAAAAGCCAAAACCGAAACTAAATTTGAATCAAATGTTGTCGGACTAAATACTAAATTTTCAAACTCGGTATATCTAAAATTAAAATCCTTATCGTTATAATTTAATACTGGTGAAGAATACGACGAATTAAATATTGGTCTTGACGATTGAACTTGAATGGTGGCTGTAAACTGATCAGAACTATTAGCCGAAACCGTAATGTACATCGAACAATTAATTTTTTCGTTTTGCTTTACTGCTTGACCTGTCCAATCTGTTTTGTTTACAAATTCACCAATTGAAGTTTGTAACGTTTTAAAAACTTGTTGATTGGTTACGCTCAGTTTCTGAGAATCCACTGTTACAATGCAGTTCAATTGTTGTGCCTTTGTAAATCCAAAAGTAAAAAGGAGCAAAAAAATAATTATTTTTTTCATCTGTAGATTTGTATTGTTGTAGAACGGTTGGCAATTGTTCAAACCTAGCATTTGTATTACAAATCCGTTTCACTTATTTCGATAAATGATTTTTTACTTTTTGTAAAATATCATCAGCAACTGCTTCTTTCGATTTTAATTCCATGGGGTCAATATTCAAATACTTATCAATAAAGGTAACTTTATTTGTTGGTTTACCAAAACCTGCCCCTTGATCTTGAAGCGAATTTAAAACAATCAAATCTAAGTTTTTTTTCTGAATTTTCAAGATGGCATTTTCAATTTCATTCTCTGTTTCTAAAGCAAAACCAATCAAAAACTGATTTATCTTGCGCTCTCCCAAAGAGGCTAAAATATCTTTCGTTTTTTCGAGCTCAATTGAAAAATTATCTGCTATCTTTTTTATTTTTTGGTTCGCAACATTTTTAGGTCGATAGTCGGCAACGGCAGCTGCAGCAATTGCCACGTCTATATCATTGTATACAGCATGACAAGCATCATACATTTCTTGTGCAGAAACAACATTAATGACCTGTATCAATGGATTTGAAACTTTACAATTAGTAGGACCTGAAACCAAAATTACAGACGCTCCTAAATTAGCAGCACTAATGGCTATATCAAAACCCATCTTACCTGATGAGTGATTGCCTATAAAGCGAACTGGATCAATTGCTTCGTATGTGGGGCCGGCAGTGATTAAGATTTTTTTACCTTTCAGCGGCAGTTTACTGTTTAAATCATCTTCAATAAAAGCAACTATATTTTCTGGCTCTACCATTCTTCCTTGACCTGATAAACCACTTGCTAATTCACCACTTTCAGCAGGAATTATTGTATTACCAAATTGAGTTAAACTAGAAAAATTTGCAATAGTAGAGGGATGCTTGTACATATCTAAATCCATTGCAGGAGCAAAATAAACAGGACATTTAGCTGATAAATACGCCGCTACTAATAAATTGTCACACGTACCATTTGTCATCTTAGACAAGGTATTTGCCGTAGCTGGTGCAACAACCATCAAATCAGCCCAAAGTGCTAATTCAACGTGATTGTTCCATTTTTCATTTTCATCATCTTGATTATAAAAACTGGAATGTACTGGATTTTTGGATAACGTTGATAATGTAAGTGGAGTAACAAAATCCTTAGAAGCAGGTGTCATTATCACTTGGACATGTGCACCTGCTTTGATAAAAAGTCGAACTAATGTTGCTGTTTTATAGGCTGCAATTCCACCAGAAATTCCAAGTAGAATTTTCTTACCGCTTAAAACTGACATAGAACTATTATTTATTTGAATCTCTGTGGTAAATTTTGCCATCTAACCATTCTTGAACTGCTAGAGCATGTGGCTTAGGTAATTTTTCATAAAATTTTGAAACCTCAATTTGTTCTTTGTTTTCAAAAACTTCTTCAAGACTGTCATTATATGTAGCAAATTCTTCCAATTTCTCAGTCAATTCTTTTTTAATTTCAGAATTAATTTGGTTTGCTCTTTTAGCCATAATTGTTATCGCTTCATACACATTACCAGTAGGCTCTTCTATAACAGTTTTGTTGTATGTTATAGTATTTACTGGAGCATTCGTCTTTTTTAAATCCATGACTTTATTTATTTAGTAAATTTTTGTAAATCTTTATCTATTCGAGCTAACATCTCAGTTGCTTCTTGCTTGTATTTAGTATCTGCTTTAAACTTAATCAAGTTTATTTGAGCTGCTTTTGCAACATTTAAACGCTCTTCCATTTTTGCAGGAACACTATTAATTGCTAATTTATAGGCTGAATCCAATTTGTAATACAACGCATCTTCTTTGTATGGAGTTCCTGGATAATCAGCAACAAAATTCTCTAGAGCAACAATTGCTGATTTGTAATCAGAAATGGTGTTGTACCCTTTTGCATTTTCGTATACTTTTTGTTCAATTTTTTCGCTTAGTACTTTTACAGCGGCATTTGCTTCTGCTAAGTATTGTGAGTTTGGATAATTATCAATAAAGGCTTGTAGTTTATCTAATGCTTTAGTCGTGTCTGCTTGGTCTAAGCTGTACACTGGTGATAACATTGAATAACTTTTTGCTCCTAGATAAGCAGCTTCTTCAAGTTTTTCACTTTTTGGATAACCCGAAACAAAACTTTCAAATTGATACCCTGCTAATGTATATTGTTTTGTTTTGTAATAGGATTGAGAGAACATATAAAACAATTTTTCTGCTTGAGGCTTTCCTCTATAGGCTGGGGCAATTTGTTCAAAAATACGAATAGCTTTAGAATATTTCCCAGCATCATATAATTTAGTCGCCATTTCAAATTTTACAGCGACATCTTCCGATTTTAATGCTTTTTGATATTCGTTGCAGGAACTAAAGAAAACTACAAGCAGTATTAGAGAAACTATTTTTTTACTCAACATTTAATATTGTTTTTTTTGGATTTCGTGAATCTTTGATTTTATATTTTTACTTTTTTGATGCTTTCATAGTTGAAATTATCCTTAAAATCATACCGAAGTTTCGCTGGCAAATTTAGTGATTAATTTAGCGACTTCAAAATATATTTTTTGTTTAAAAAAAGCTTCTTTTTTATCCTTTTTTACTGATTTTTTGGACAAATTCATCAATTCTTACCGCAAGTGAATTGTCTACTTTTACAAGTGGTAAACGCACAGTGTTTTCTGCTATTCCTAAAGAATGAAAAACCTGTTTGATTCCTGCTGGATTGCCTTGCTCAAAAATCATATCAATACAATCTGCTAAAAGGTACTGCGATTTGAATGCTTCATCGACTTTGCGATTTAAACCCAACCGAATCATTTCGGAAAATTCTTTGGGAAAACCTTGCCCTATTACAGAGATAACACCAGCGCCTCCAGCTAAAACCATTGGTAAAGCGATCATATCATCGCCAGAAATTACTAGAAAATCTTCGGGTTTGTTTTTTAATAGTTGCATTGCTTGTACCATATCTCCCGCAGCTTCTTTTATGGCTACAACATTTGCAAAATCATTGGCTAAACGCACTACTGTAGAAGGTAACATATTGCTAGCAGTTCTTCCTGGAACATTATATAAAATTACAGGGATTGGCGATGCTTCAGCAACTGCTTTAAAATGCTGATAGATTCCTTCCTGCGTAGGTTTATTATAATATGGAGAAACAGAAAGTATCGCCGCAAATGCTGATAAATCTCTTGTCTTTAACTCTTCAACAACTTTTAAGGTATTATTTCCCCCTACTCCAAGCACTAATGGTAAACTACCATTATTAGCTTCGATTACAGTTTTAATTACTATTTCTTTTTCATCTTGGGATAATGTTGCATTTTCAGCCGTTGTACCCAAAACCACCAAATACTCAATTCCTCCGTCTATCGAAAAATGTACAATTCTTTTTAATGCTTCGATGTCTACAGAAAAGTCTTCTTTAAATGGGGTCACAAGAGCAACACCAGTTCCTATTAATGCTTGCATATTATATTTATATTTTGTTAAGTATTTTTAAATATTTGAATAACTCGCTTATGAAAAGTTTAAAATCACTCCCATCTGTTTGAATCATAAAATGATTCAATCTTTTATCAATCGACGAAAATCCAACTTTGAATAATGCCCTTGAGCTGTGGGTAACTTTTAGTAGAATTGTCTTTTCTATATTGTAATAACTTATTAATAAATCGAATTCCTTACTGATAAAATCATTGACTTCTACCGAAGATATTTTTCCATTCCATCTTAAATGTTTTGCTCCAAAAGCAATTCGTTTTTTAGTTTCTAATGTATTAAAAGCATCACTGTAAATGATGACTGATATATTCTCTGCAAGGATTCCGTTGACTTCCAGCTGTTTCACTAAAGATTCTGTCTCGCTAAAAACACTTGCATCTACAATTACTCCAATTTTTTTTATAGCCTGAGTAGATTCACTATTTTTTAATTTTTGAAAGCTTTTTTTTAATGTTTTTTTTACAATAAAATCTTTAAAATAATTTAAAAACATAGTACTTTTACTTGATTACAAAATTAATTAATTAAGTCGCATTTAAAATGGTAAATCTAAATAAGTATAACGATGTTTCTAAACTTTTTGTTATATTCTTAACATTTTTTTTTGTTGCTTCCTGCAGCAAACAAAACTACAACGTTACTAAGATCGAAGGAAAACGGATTACAATTACTGAAAAAGAAAACCAAGTTCCTGAAATTGAAAATTTTATCAAACCATATCGAGAACATATCAATAATGATTTAGACAGCATTTTAGCGTATTGCCCAGAAACATTAGATAAAAGTACTGGAAAATGGCAAACTACAATTGGAAACCTAATGGCTGATGTTACGTTAAGTAGAGGAAACACTGTTTTTCAATCCCGAGAAAAAAAGAATATAGATATTTGTTTACTGAACAGCGGCGGTATTCGTTCGATACTACCAAAAGGTAATGTTACAGCTAGAACTGCTTTTGAAATAATGCCTTTTGAAAATAGTTTGGTTGTCATTGCATTAAAAAGAGATCAAATTATTGAAATGGTTGATTTCTTTATCGCTGAAAAAAAATCACATCCGTTAGCAGGAGTCACTTTTACAATTGACAAAAATAAAGTTGCCAAAAATATTCTCGTGCAAGGAAAGCCAGTTCAAAAAGAAACTATTTATTATGTAGGAACCAATGACTACTTGTCTAATGGTGGGGACAATATGAACTTCTTTAAAAAAGGAGTTCAAAAATTTGATCTACAATACAAGTTGCGAAATATACTAATTGATTATTTTAAAGAAGTGGATACCATACCTGTAATAAAGGATATCAGAATTACAGAAGAATAAAAAATTCGAATTTAGATAATAAAATAGTTTTAGAAAACATAAAGCCCTAGCCCCGATTGAAGGGAAAATCATTTTTTATCGTTTTTCACGATAAAAAATATTGCACCAAAAAGCGGGGCACGAGCGAAGCGAACTGACGAAGTAAATAGCTCCAAAAAAATATAAAATGAAAAGAAGAGAATTTATAGAAAAAACAGCTGCAAGTTCAGCTTTACTTAGTTTAGGTTTATCATTAAGTAGTTTTGAAACTTCACAGAAGAAACACCTGACCGTGTTACACACAAATGATGTACACAGTTATATTGATCCATTTCCTGCGGATCATCCCAGAAATGCTAATATGGGCGGTGTAGCAAGAAGGGCAGCCTTAATTGAAACCATTAGAAAAGAGAATCCAAATGTATTACTACTTGATGCAGGCGATATTTTTCAGGGAACTCCGTACTTTAATTACTATGGTGGAGAATTAGAATTTAAATTGATGAGTATGATGCAATACGATGCATCGACCATAGGAAATCACGATTTTGATAATGGTGTAGAAGGCCTGTACGCACAACTACCGCATGCTAAATTTGAGTTTCTATCTGCCAACTACGATTTTAAAAATACCGTTATGGATGGACAGGTAAAACCGTATAAAATTTTCAATAAAAACGGTATTAAAGTAGGTGTTTTTGGACTTGGGATTGAACTTGCAGGGTTAGTTGACAAAGGCATGTACAAGGAAACCGTTTATAATGATCCTATTGAGGCCGCTCAGGATATGATACGTATATTAAAAAAAGAGCAACATTGTGATTTAGTGATATGTTTGTCGCATCTGGGATATAAATATCGAGATGAGCCTAATAAACTTTGTGACTTAAAGTTGGCCGAAATGACGCAGGATATTGACTTAATTATTGGTGGACACACGCATACTTTCCTCGATAAACCAACTGTAGTAAAAAATCTAGTTGGTAAAGAAGTATTAGTAAACCAAGTAGGTTGTTACGGTATTAATCTTGGAAGAATTGATTTTTATCTAGACAACGATAAAGCTAAAGCCTTTGAAGGGAAATCGATTATTGTTTAACAGTAATCGATTTATTTCAGTTTTTTATTACTAATAATGGTCCTATTAACTACTTGCTTTTTGCAAGTCGTTTAATTGCTCAGCATCCATTACAAATTTGTAAAAAGTATAATAATTAGTGGCAAACAAAACCATACCCAACGGTTTTAAGTAGATGGGTAGTAAATTAGCTAAAAATCAACCAAGAACAACAGTAAAAAAACAACTAGACAATGGTCTTGTTGAGCAAAAAATATTTTTAGAGTTTGTATTTTCATGTTTTATCACTGAATTAAATTCATAAAATCATCTTCTGAAATTATTGAGACATTTAGTTTATTCGCTTTTTCTAATTTGGCTGGACCCATATTATCTCCTGCAACAACATAATTTGTTTTAGCAGAAATAGAACTTCCCACTTTTCCGCCATTATCTTCGATTGCTTTTTTTAAATCATCACGTGAAAATTTTTCAAAAACTCCTGAAACTACAAAGGTCTTCCCGTTAAGTTTTTCTGTAGCATTTAGATTTATCTTCTTTATAATTTCAAATTGAATACCGAATTTCTTGAGCCTTTCAATGATTACTATATTTTCTTGATTTTCAAAGAATTCAACTACACTTTGCGCAATTCGATCTCCAATTTCATCGACTAATAACAAATCGGATACCGATGCGTGACTCAAGGCGTCAATATTTTTATAATGCTTGGCCAGTTTTTTAGCGACCGTTTCTCCTACGAATCGAATGCCTAATGCAAACAATACACTTTCGAAAGGTATGTGTACTGAGTTTGCTACTCCTTTTACCAAATTTTCAGCTGATTTTTGAGCCATTCGCTCCAAAGGAAGAATTTGATTTACTGTCAATTCGTATAAATCAGCATAATTATGAACTAATCCGTTATTGAAAAGCAAAGCTACCGTTTCGCCACCAAGACCTTCAATATCCATTGCTTTTCTCGAAATAAAATGCTGAATTCTACCTATGATCTGCGGTGGACAACCATAAAAATTAGGACAATAATGATTAGCCTCTCCTATATTTCTTATCAATTCTGTAGCACACTCTGGGCAATGCGTAATGTATTTGGTAACGACTGTTTGTTCTGGCCGCTTGGTCAAATCAACAGCTATAATCTTAGGAATAATCTCTCCTCCTTTTTCTACAAAAACAGTATCATCTATTCGAATGTCTAATTTTTCAATTTGATCTGCATTGTGTAACGAAGCTCTTTTTACAATTGTTCCCGCTAATTGCACTGGTTCTAAATTGGCGACAGGAGTTATACATCCGGTACGGCCTACTTGATAGGAGATTGAATTCAACCGAGTGGCAACCTGTTCTGATTTGAATTTATAGGCAATAGCCCAACGCGGTGATTTTGCAGTATACCCTAATTCCTCTTGATGGTGAAAAGAATTTACTTTGATCACAACTCCATCTGTTTCATATGGTAGATTGTGCCTATGAACATCCCAAAATGCTATAAATTCGAAAACCTCTGATAAATTTTGAGCTAGTTTAGTTTCCTTTGGAACTTTAAAACCCCAATTTCTGGCAGTTTGCAATCCATCAAACTGCGATTGAAAAGGAAGGTTATTTCCAATTAAAAAATACAAAAGACAATCTAAGGATCTTTTGGCCACCTCGGCACTATCTTGCAATTTTATACTACCAGAAGCTGTATTCCTGGGATTAGAATACGGTGTTTCACCAATTTCTATCAAATCTTGATTCATTTTTTCGAAAGCAGCAAATGGTAAAATAATTTCACCACGAACATCAAATATAGCCGGAAAATTGCCTTTCAATTGTAGCGGTATCGATTTTATGGTTTTGATATTGTTGGTTACATCATCCCCTTGAAAACCATCGCCTCGAGTCACGGCACGTTTCAATTGTCCGTTTTCATAAGTAATACTTATCGATGCACCATCATATTTCAACTCACACGTATATTCGAGAGGAACTGCTCCTAAAACTTTTTGAATGCGATCTTCCCAATCTATTAAATCTTCCTTCGAATAGGAATTATCTAGGGAATACATGCGATGATCGTGAGCTACTGTTTGAAAATTTTTTGTAATAGCACCTCCCACTCGCTGTGATGGCGAATTGGCATCAAAATATTCTGGATATTTATTTTCTAAATCCTGAAGCTCTTTTAGTTTTATATCAAAATCATAGTCTGAAACTAATGGTGTGTCCAACACATAATAGTTGTAGTTGTGCTGGTTTAATTCTTCCCTTAATTTTTGAATTGAATTTTGAATATCCATAGAAATAAAAATTGGCTATTTTTAGTATTGAAAAAGTGTACTAAAATAACCAATTAAAAATAAATAGCAATACAATTATGAGGTGATAATCGTATTTATTTGTTGGTATAACTGACCGTCACTTAGGAATGAACCTTGCTGAATTAATTCAAAAATAGAACTATTGCGTTCCTCAGTAAACTCTTTTTTTCCTATTTTCATTTCGATAGTTTCGGTAAACATATTATCGCTAAGCCATTGTAAACCATCTTTAGTTAAAAAATCAACATCGGTAACTAATGATTTCAAAACAATGGACTGCACATACGTATCAAAACAATGAAATAAGAAAATATGGTTTTTAGAAAAATGTTCTAAATACGTTGCTTTTGACAGTACACCTTCCCAGATCAAATCGGAAAATACATCTAGCTCTTGCTCTGCAACTTCTGGCTTTTCTGCTTTAATCTTGTCCCACTCTGCTTTATCTATTGTTTGAGTAGCTAGAAAATTTGTGAATTCTTGTGTTAATTCTTCAAATTGTTCTTTTGTTAATCTTGAATATTTCATGAAATATAATTTTGCTGTATTTCCTATTATGGTCTTTATTGAATATAAAAATGAGTGCAAATTTATAATTTTAAAAACAAAAAAGCCTTCTTTTTCTAGAAGGCTTTTGAGAACTATTTATAAAGATTAGAAAATATATCTAATTCCAAATTGCGCTTGCCATCTGGATAATAAACTAGCATCGTAATTGAATGTTTTAGTTTGAGTTCCATTAAAAGTGTAGGTAGGAACTTTTGTAGTTTGATTAACAGTAACGCCTATTGGCTGAATACTTGTAGGAACTTGCACTAATCCCCAATCTGAATTTAATAAATTTCCAACATTTAATACATCAATACTAAATTGGACAGTGTTGGTTTTATTTGAACTTGAAGAAGGTTTAAAATTATAATCTTGAATTAATTTCATATCCCATTTTCCTCTCCAAGGAGAAAGTGCTCCATAGCGCTCAGCATACTGACCTCTTCTTTCACTTAAATATTTATCTTGATTGATAAAAGCATCAAAAGCTACTCCTTGACCTGGCCCACTAAATGCCATAGTACCAATCTCAGCCGTAGTTGGTACATAAATTAAATCATTAGTTCCAGATCCGTCATTATTTACATCACCTCCGTATATATAGTTAAAACGTCCACCTTGTGCATACTCAAAAAATGTAGAAACAGTAGTAGCCCATTTATCATTTGTACCGTATTTCCATTTTTTAGAACCTATACCTATAAAACGGTGCGTATCTCCGTATTTAGAATTAGATAAAACCGCATTGTTCACATTTCCTAATGCTGGATTAAATGCAAATGCATCACCCGTAATTTCTGCTTCGATAGAATTCACATCTTTAGCCACCAAATAATTATAAGCTAAACTAGCAAATAAACCATTATCAAACGTTTTTTGTAATTTCAAAGAGGTATTTACTACATATCCTTTGTTAGAATTGGTCATTACATAAGCATTGTTTGGTCCTTTATCTGTAGAATTATAAATAACTCTATTATCAACACCTGCAAGGGTTCCAGATGGAGTTCTTAAACCCCAGTTTTGTACATGAACACCATTTATGTCTTTGTTGTACGACATATCAAACGTAGCGATATAATTGTTTTCAAAGCGGTGATCCAAACCTAAACTTGATCTCCAAACTTGAGGCCACTTAAAGTTTTTATCCATGATTTGAAAGAAACCATCGTCAGCTCCACTCACTTGATTTCCTAACCATACAAATGGAAGTTTACCAGTAAAAATACCAGATCCACCGCGAATTTGAGTAGTTTTCTCTCCATTAACATCCCAGTTGAAACCCATTCTTGGTGACCAAAGTAATTGATCTGTTGGTAATGTAGTTGAAATTAATGTTTCATTAGCATTCGTTTTAGGATTATAATACAAAGTACTATTATTTCTTGTAGCTCCGTTTTGAGTGTCAATGTATTTTTGAATCAAATCAGAAGTATCAAAATACAAAGGTTTATCTACTCTTAATCCTAAAGAAAGTTTGAAATTATCGGTAATATTCCAATCATCCTGGGCATATAATGCTGCTTGACCTACATTAAGCTCTGCTAATTTCCATCCATTATCTTCACCTACTTTAAAGTTATTTTTATCTGCAGCAGTAGTTTGTGCATATAATAAATTTTGAGCAATAATACTTGTTGCAAATGGTTTAGCAGCATCATTCAAAAAGTCTTGAACACTAAAGTATGGAGAGAAAAAGGTTCCAGCGTACCCATTTGGATTCCCAAAATTGTCGTATCCTGCTAAGTTAAATGAATTTTCAAATTGATATTTCTCAAAAGAAGCACCAAAAGTAAAAGCATGTTTCCCTACATTATAACTTAAATTATTCGTGATTTGAAATACTTTTTGATCTAAAGTATTGTTTATTGAAAAAGGTTCGTGACCAGCAATGATATAATTTGAACCATTACTTTGAATATTTATTACCGGAGCTGGTTCAGAAAAAGGATTTCTAAAATCATTAAAATGAGTATAACCTGCTTGTAATTTATTAGAAACAGTTTCACTTATTTTTGAGTTTAACTCCACTAAGACAGATCTTAATTCGTTGTTAATTTGATATCCTGATTTTTCGAATTGAAGTGTGTTTGCGTCTGGACCTCTAAATCCTAAAGCAGATGGATGAGCTGGTTTGTCTTTTGCTGCATTCAAAAAGTTATAAATAACAGCAAGCTTATTGTTGTCATTAATGTTCCAATCTAATTTTATAATCCCTTTATTAGAATTGGTATTATGTTTAAAACCTTGGTAAGCTCCTGTATTGTATCCCAATCTACTTAAAGCAGCAGATACTGCAACCAAATCAGATTCTAAAACTCTTGATTCATTTACACCTGTAACACCATCACCATTATTAGCAACAAAATTAGATCCTAAATCACTACGTTTCTCAATTTCATAATTGGCAAAAAAGAATAATTTATCTTTTATAATTGGTCCTCCAATACTAAATCCAGCTTGCGTTTGTTCTAATGAAGGAACAAAAATCTCTTGTCCTTTTATTTTACTTCCTGTTAAATCTTGATTTCTAAAGAAAGTGTACGCAGTTCCATGAAATTCATTGGTACCTGATTTAGTAACTGCATTTACAGATGCACCAGTAAAACCAGATAAAGTGACATCATAAGGCGCTGTAGCAACCTGAATTTGCTCTATTGCATCCAATGAAATAGGTTGCGAACCAGTTTGTCCTCCCGGAGTAGCAGCATCTAATCCGAATGGATTGTTAAAAACAGCTCCGTTTAAAGAGTAACTGTTGTATTGATCATTACGACCACCAAAAGAACCTCCGCTTGCAGATGGCTCTAAACGTGTAAAATCATCCGCTGACCTTGATATTGTTGGCAACGAAGTTAATTCTTTCCTTCCAATAGTAGTTTCGGCACCTGTTCTTCCATTACCGAATACTTTATTCTTAGAACCTATAACTTTTACTTCAGTAAGTTGCTGACTCACATCATTTAGTTGCGCATCCAAAATTAATGGCTTACCTAACTCTAAATATACTTCATTGTATACTTGAGATTCATAACCTACAAAGGAAATGGTAATTTTGTAGGGCCCGCCAATACGCATATTTAGCATATTGTATCTACCATCTACATTTGAAACTCCCGAGTACTTTGACCCTGTAGGAGTATGAATAGCTAAAATAGAAGCAGCTGGAAGTGTTTCACCCGCCGTACTTTTTACAATTCCTTTAATACTTGATGTTGTCGTTTGCCCCAATATGGTAACAGAACTACAAAAAATCAGCAGTAGTGTGATAATTTTTTTCATTTGTTTATTTGTTTGTGTGTTATTTGTGGCGCAAAATTAGGCAAAAAAAAATCACTCCGAGGAGTGATTTTAATATTTTATTAACAGAAAGTTAATGTTTTTTTATTTTTCTGCAACAATTTCATAATCTAATTCAACGATAACATCTCTGTGCAAACGAACACTAGCAGTATATTTACCAGTACGTTTAACGATTCCGCTAGTTATGAATTTTCTATCAATGCTTTGACCACCTTTAGCTAGAGCTTCTGCGATGTCTATATTGGTAATTGAACCAAATAATTTTTCACCACCTGCTTTTGCAAAGATTTTAATTTCGATAGCTTTTAAAGCTTCTGCTAATGATTTTGCATCAGCAACTACTTTAGCCTCTTTATGCGCTCTTTGTTTTAGGTTTTCAGCTAATACTTTCTTTGCAGATGAAGTAGCTAAATGAGCAAAACCTTGTGGGATTAAAAAGTTACGACCGTATCCATTTTTCACAGAAACGATATCATCTTTAAATCCTAAATTTTGAACGTCTTGTCTTAAAATAAGTTCCATGTTGTTGTCCTTTGTTATAGAAGTTAGGTTTCATATGTTTAAATGTTACTTTTTATAGGTAACATATGTTATCGCTTTTAAAATTTTGTTTGTTTTACAACAAACCCTTTTTTTGAAAGCGATTTCATGTTTCAGAAAACCAACAACTGATTTTAATAATTATTTAAGTAAATCCGCCACATATGGCATTAAAGCTAAGTGACGTGCTCTTTTCACAGCAACTGAAACTTTTCTTTGGTATTTTAATGAAGTACCTGTTAAACGACGAGGAAGAATTTTTCCTTGCTCATTAACAAATTTCAATAAGAAATCAGCATCTTTATAATCAATATATTTGATTCCTGATTTTTTGAAACGACAATATTTCTTTTGTTTGTTTGTTTCTATGTTCAAAGGCGTAAGATATCTGATATCTCCGTCTTTTTTTCCTGAAGCCGATTGTTGTAATGTTGCCATGATAATTAAGCTTTTGTAGATTTTAATTTAGTTCTTCTTCTTTCAGCCCAAGAAATAGCGTGTTTGTCAAGACTTACAGTCAAGAAACGCATAACTCTTTCGTCACGTCTAAATTCAGTTTCAAAAGCAATAAGAACTTCTCCAGCTACTTTGAATTCGAAAAGGTGGTAAAAACCAGATTTTTTGTTTTGAATTTCGTAAGCCATTTTCTTTAGGCCCCAGTCTTCTTTCGACACCATTTCTGCTCCTCTACTAGTAAGAAAATCTTCAAATTTGCTTACTGTTTCCTTTACCTGAACTTCAGATAAAACGGGATTTAAAATGAAAACAGTTTCATAATGATTCATAAATATATATTTATTTGTTATTTGGGTGCAAAAGTAATCAATAAAACTTAGAAAACAAGTTTGATTTGATTTTATTCGATGTAAGGTAAAAAAATCCGCTTAATTGATGGTAGATATCCGAAAAAGTAATATATTTACTTAGTCAAAGCTAAAAATCAAATTTATGAAACTAAACTGTGTTGTAGTAGATGATAGTTCTATACAAAGAATGATTATCGCGAAGTTAGTAAATAATCATCAAAATCTGAATTTAATTGGTGATTTTTCAAATGCAATTGAAGCCAGGAGTTGTATGTCTATTCATAATGTAGATCTTATTTTCTTAGATATAGAGATGCCTGTTATTAGCGGTTTTGATTTCTTAGATGGACTCAAAGTTAAACCACAAATTGTTTTCATTACTTCAAAAGCAGAGTATGCGATGAAAGCTTTTGATTATGATGCCACGGATTACTTGCAAAAACCTATTGCAATCGATCGGTTCAACGCATCGGTGAAAAGAGCTATCGATTTGCATTTGTTAAAGAAAGAAAATAAAGAAGAAGAAGGCGAACATATTTTTATAAAAAGTAATCTAAAAAAGTTAAAAATATTCACTTCTAAAATAAAATGGATTGAAGCCTTTGGTGATTACGTTAGAGTTGTTACCGAAGAAGATAGCAATCTAGTACTTTCTACCATGAAAGCTTTTGAAAGCGATTTACCTAAGGAAAAATTTGTTCGTGTTCATAAATCATACATCATTAATATTGATAAAGTAGAACGATTTAATAGTAAGTTTGCTGAAATTGGGGTAACTAAAATTCCATTAAGCCGCCATAAAAAAGAAGATTTAGTAAAAGCACTTGCCGTTTCATAAGCATCGGTTTTAATAAAAATCTACATTTAACGCAACCTTTATAGCTCTGTATTGAGCTACCGCCTCAAAACTATTCAATATTTTTTGGATAGTTTTTTTTGTGGTTACTATCGATATATTTTGTGGTATTTTAATAATGATTGTTCGTATGTATTCATTCCTAATTCTGCTAATTGCTGGTTCTTCAGGTCCTAACACGGGCATATTTAAATTTTGACTTAATACTTTATATAACCACATTGAGCCTTCTTTTAATTTATCAAAATCACGTTGTTTCAAGGTGAGCTTTATAATCCTAAAATACGGAGGATATTTATAAATCTGGCGATCATACAGCTGCTCCTTATACATCCCTACATAATCCGTATTGGTCACTTGCTGAATGGTATTGTGGGCGGGATTATAGGTTTGAATCACTACTTTCCCCTGTTTAGCGGCGCGTCCTGCTCTGCCTGCAACTTGTGTCATCATTTGAAAACTTCTTTCAAATGCTCTAAAATCGGGATGGTACAACATATTATCTGCATTCATAATCCCAACCAAACTAACATTGTCAAAATCTAATCCCTTAGCGAGCATTTGGGTGCCTACTAAAACATCCATTTCCCTATTCTTAAAACTGTCGATAATTTTTTCGAAACCAAATTTACCTCGAGTTGTATCCTGATCCATCCTCCCAATTTTTGCGTTAGGGAAAATAGTGACCAGCTCCTGCTCTATTTGCTCCGTTCCAAAACCTTTTGTAGTCAAATCAACACTAGAACAAGCTTGGCAATGCGTAGGTTTAGCCATGGTAAATCCGCAATAATGACAACGCAATTGATTTTTATGTTTATGATACGTTAAACTTACATCGCATTGCTGGCATTGCGGCACGTGACCACAAGTAATGCATTCAATAATAGGTGAATAACCCCTTCGGTTTTGAAATAAAATCACTTGCTCTCCTAATGATAATGCAGTATTTATTGCTTCAATTAAAACATCACTAAAATGTCCTATCATTTTTTTACGAAAGTACTTGTCTTTTAAATCTACCAATTCAATTGTAGGCATCAATACGTTTCCAAAACGTTCCGTTATTTCTATTAGACCAAATTTATCTGTCTTTGCATTAAAATAGGTTTCAATACTTGGCGTAGCCGAACCCAAAAGTACTTTTGCTTGATGCGATTGCGCCAAAACAATAGCAGCGTCCCTTGCATGATACCGCGGTGCGGGATCGACTTGTTTAAAAGTTTGTTCGTGTTCCTCATCAACAATTATGAATCCGAGGTTGTAAAAAGGCAAAAATAATGACGACCTTGCTCCAATTACCACTTGAGCTTTCTCAGAATTGATCAGAACTTGGTTCCAAACTTCAACCCGTTCGTTGTTGCTGTATTTAGAATGAAAAACGGCTACTTTATTTCCAAAATAAGTTCGCAAACGACCAACTAACTGGGTCGTTAAAGCAATTTCTGGTAACAAATACAAGATTTGTTTTCCAGTTTGTAAATATTCTTGGATTAACTTAATATAAATTTCTGTTTTTCCGCTCGAAGTAACGCCATGCAATAAAGAAACATCTTTTTGAATAAAACTTGCTTTAATCCCTTCAAACGCTATTTGTTGAGCTGTGCTGAGTAGCAATTGATCTTCCCGAATTTTTCCGTTAAAATGCACTCGATCTTCTTGAATAAAATAATCTTCGAATATCTCTTTTTCAATTAATGCTTTAATAATGGCTGCAGAAGAATTAGCCGTTTCAAGAAGTTTTTTTACTGTAATTGGTTTAGCTCCGCTCCGTTCGGCTTCGACTCTGGTCTTTTCGACAGCAATTAATTGAAAATAGTGTAGTACAATTTCTTTTTGTTTATTGGCATTTTTGAGTAACTCTAACAAATCACCTAATCCTGCATTTGATTCATATTTAGAATGCAAACGAATATAACGTACTACTTTCGGTTTATACGTTTCTTGCATTTCTTCTTGTAAAACAACTAAATTTTTATCGATTAATTTTTGGATGACAGGAAAGATATTCTTCTTGTTCAAAATAGAAATAATATCCAGAACTTTTAGAGCACTTTGCTGTTGCAGAGCTTCGTAAACTAAAAATTCATCATCAGAAAGCAGACTAGTATCTGCAATAGTATTCGTTTTTTGAGAAATTACCGTTTCACTTTCCAGCAAAAGCGCACTCGGCATAGCTCCTCGATACACGTCGCCAATGGAACACATATAATAGGAAGCAATCCATTTCCAATGTGCAATTTGAATTTCAGTAACGATTGGTTGTTCCTCTAAAATTTGATGAATTTCCTTGGCATCGTACAAAGCGGGTTTGTTTAGATGTATATCAATTACTAATGCCGTATAGATTTTACTTTTACCAAAAGGAACTGCTAGCCGCATTCCAATTTTTATAAAATGAAATTCTGCTTCAGAGACGCTATAAGTAAAGGTTTTAGCTAGTGAAAGTGGTAAAATTACATCAACGAAATGCATTTGTACTTTAGTATTGGTTATAAATTTCTAGTAGTTATAATGCTTTGCATCAATACCTCAATACTTATAATTATTTTACTCTATTCCAGATTTGTGTTCTACCAAATAATGACACGCCAATATAACCGCGGACTTTTAATTTGTCATGTCCTTCAAGCGCTAGAAAACATTTGTATAGTTTTCCTGTTGTTGGATCTAAAATTTTTCCATCGTTGTACTCTTTACCGTCTTTTTTGAGTCCTTTGATAATAACGAGTCCCATTACTGGTTTGTTTTTTTCCTCGCCAGAGCATGCAGTACATAAACTTTTTCTCTTTTCGGCATCTACAATATCTACAATTTTGCCATAGATTTTACCAGAACGCTCGTAAATTTGCACAACTGATTTTGCTTTGCCCGTTTCATCATCAATGGTCTTCCATTTACCAATAACACTGTGGCTTTGCGCATAAAAAGCCATAGAAATAAATAAAGCGAGAATTGTAATAGTGTTTTTCATTTTTTAATTTTTAGCCCTGATTCTAGTAAAAATATTTTTCTCTGTTACTCTAAAGGGAAATCAGATTTAAAAGTATTCTTATGTCGGGATCAGGAAATAGCATCTTATTATGAAGCCTTTTTTAATTTTAATAATTTATTCATTTTTAACCTTTAACTTATTTACTGTTGCATTCAATTCAAAACCCAAAAGTAAAATCATACAATTGATCCAAATGTAAAACATCAAAATCAATAATGTACCTATCGAACCATATAATTCATTGTATTTTGAAAATTTTATAACCCATATCCCAAAAGCATACGAATCTAAAAGTATCAATATAGTTGTAAAGACCGAACCTATTGATATAAATGCTCTGTTTTTATCGTGTTTTGTGCCAAACTTGAACAATACAGATGTAGTTATTAAAATCATCAAAATAACAAATGCATAACGTCCTAATACAATTAGTTGCACTTGATCACTAAACACTGTTTTTTGTATAAGTACTTCAAAAACAACAATTATCGATACTGTAACTATCAGTAAAAGTGACAATAATAAGGACATTCCTAATGCTACTATATACTGACGAATAAAACCTCTTTTAATTATAACGTGCCTAGAGGTTTCAAAACCACCTAAAATTCCGTTTAATCCATTTGCCATCAAAAATATAGACAATATAAACCCAGAAGATAACAAACCAGAATCACTATTGTTTAGAATATCACTAATGATTTTATAAATTGCATCATATGTATTGGGAGGAACGCCATCTTTTACAAACAACAAAAAATCTTCCTGAAAACCTTCAATAGGTATAAATGGAATGAGATTTAAAATAAATAATGCAAAGGGAAATAAGGCCATAAAAAAGCTAAATGCAATAGCACTAGCATGATACGTTAAAGCGCTTTCTACAATTCCAAGTCCGTACAGTTCCAACAAATCATACAATGATAAACCTTGCAACCATGGAAGCTCAACTTTTTTTAGCACATTTACTAAATTCCGAATTATTGGAATTCTTTGCAATTTAATCTCTATTTCTGTACTCATATCGCTTTTAAACTCAAATCCAAGTTATAGACAGAGTGTGTTAAAGCTCCTGAAGAAATATAATCTACACCACATTCTGCATAATGACGAATGGTATTTTCATTAATATTTCCAGAAGATTCAGTCAGGCACTTATCGCCTATCAAAGCTACTGCTTTTTTAGTATCTTCAAAATTAAAATTATCAATTAAAATTCTAAAAACGCCTTCATTTTCTAATATTTCGGCTATTTCATCGAGATTTCTTGCTTCGACTATGACTTTTAAATCGAGGTTATTTGCTTTTAAAAAAGCTTTAGTTTTGGTAATGGCCAACGTTATACCTCCGGCAAAATCATTGTGATTGTCTTTAAGCATAATCATGTCATACAAAGCAAACCGGTGATTTTCACCACCACCAATTTTTACTGCCCATTTTTCACAAGCTCTAAATCCCGGTGTAGTTTTGCGTGTATCAAGAATTTTAGCTTTAGTTCCTTCTAACAATCGAACATATTCTTTCGTTTTAGTAGCTATTGCAGACATTCTTTGCATGGAATTAAGAACGACCCGTTCTGCTTTCAAGATAGATTGGGAACTTCCAGAAACATGAAAAACGACATCTCCTTTTTGAACCAAACTCCCGTCCTCAATAAAAATTTCTATTTTCAAAGTAGGGTCAACGAATTCAAAGATCATTTTAGCAAAAGCCACACCTGCAATAATACCATTCTCCTTAACCAATAACTTCGCTTTCCCCTTTGCTGTCGATGGGATACAAGCCAAAGAACTAAAATCACCAGGACCTACATCTTCCCGAATGGCATTTTGTATCACTAGATTTAACTCATTTTTGAACTGTATATCGCTAATCATTTTATAAGAAATTTATAGAATGCTAAAGTATGATATATTTTGTGGATTTGAAAATAGGAATGCTTTGTTATTTTAAAAAAAGAGGGAATTCAATGACTTACAACAAAGAATCGTTTTTACAAGGAATGTTTAAAACTATTATTTTAAAACATATAATCAAATTCACTTTCTTCAGCTTTATAAAATCAATTATTCCTTAGAGTAGTTTATTAATTAAATCCTTATATTTGATTGTGAAACTAAAAAATAGAGCATGAAATCCTTTTTAACACTTCTTTTTGCGTCATCGATTGTATTAACCTCTTGTAAAAAAGAAACAGAGGCGCAAAATAGCGCAACACCAACAAACGTTGTTCCCTTTACTGAAGTTGGTAACCAAATGAAAAATGAAGCCATAGCAAATCAGGCACAACAACCAACAAACAAGATAAATTCAACAAATGTAATGCCCACAACTACTGCTACAGTATCAGATGGAAAAAATCCAGCACATGGACAACCATCACATCGTTGCGATATTCCCGTAGGCGCACCTTTAAATTCTCCACCAGCCACAACAACACCTAAACCTGCAGTACAACAACAACAACAACAAACACAATCAATAACGGTTCCTACCTTAGTCCCAACCGCACCTGCGGTTGCAACAACGCCAACTCCTGAGGGTATGAATCCGCCACATGGTCAAACGAACCACAGATGCGATATTGCTGTAGGTGCTCCTTTACCTAAATCATAAATTTATATAAAACCAATCTAATGTATCCTGTTGTCATCTTTGATTTTGATTTAAAAAGCAACCTACAAAACTGGAAAATCGTAAATGATTCTGTCATGGGAGGCATTTCCAAAAGTAAATTCTATCTGAATTCAGGCGGAGAGGGAGCTTTTGAAGGTGAGGTTTCGTTAGCAAATAACGGCGGTTTCTGTGCCGTAAAATATGTTCTTGAACCAATTGAATTAATAGGAACAACTCATTTTTCTATCCGCATCAAAGGCGATGGAACTACTTATCAATTTCGAGTGAAGTCTAATAAAAATGATTCCCATTCTTATGTTTTTCCCTTCAAGGCGGATACTAACTGGCAAACTATTAAAATTCCATTTTCAAAATTGTATCCAGTATTTAGAGGCAAAAATTTAGACTTACCAAATTTCGAAGGTACAATTGTATCAGAAATCACTTTCTTAATTGGCAACAAAAAAGAAGAATCTTTTGAATTACTAATTGATGCTATTGTTGTAGAATAAAAGAGAAACCCAAATATTTTTTTTCATTTAATAAAATGCTGAAATTCCATATATTTGTAATTCTGAAACACATCAAATATGAACATCAAATTGATTGCTATCGGTAAAACTGATAATAAATCCCTTCAATCATTGATTGATGATTATACCAAGCGTTTGTCGTTTTATATCAAATTTGATTTGGATATTATTCCCGATATCAAAAACGTAAAAAACTTATCTGAAAGTCAACAAAAAGAAAAAGAAGGCGAATTGATTTTAGCTAAAATCACGCCAACAGACCAATTGATTTTATTGGACGAAAACGGAAAAAATTTTTCTAGTGTAGGTTTTTCAGAAGAGTTACAAAAGAAAATGAACTCTGGAGTAAAGACTTTGGTTTTTGTTATTGGTGGTCCTTATGGTTTTTCGGATACCGTTTATTCTAAAGCACAAGGCAAAATATCATTGTCTTTAATGACGTTCTCCCATCAAATGGTGCGGTTGTTTTTTATCGAACAATTGTACCGCGGTTTCACAATTTTGAGAAACGAACCGTATCACCATCAGTAAAAGTGGTCAGTGGTCAGTTTTTAGTAATCATTAGTTGATAAATTAAAAGATACGTTTTAAAATTTTAGTAGATGAATTCTTTTGGAACTTCATCATTATAGGAATCAAATTTTCTAACTAAAATTTTAGTCTGAATATATTCTTCGTAAGACATATTTTTATCAAAAACCAAGAATATAATAGGCTGAACTATATGAGCTATACTATAAACATAATTCACTAGTTCACTCTTTTGAATCACTTTATCACCAACTTTCACTAAATCATTTCTTTTTTCAAATCTAATAATCATATTACAAGCCGCAGGTTCTCCAATTGTATAAAACACATTAGTAAAAGGGATAAAAGCTAGGTTTTTACCAATCGTATCGGCGTAGGAATAATAGTTTTCGGCTTTTTCATTTTTATGTGCTTTTTCTTCACGCTTTTTTTGTTGCAACTTCATAATTTCTGGAATAACAAGTCGCAACGGCAAACGCTTGTCTACATTCAGAATCCAATTAGTCGAAATAATACTATTTTTCCGGTTTACTTCGGCCAGCGTATCTTTTCCTTTTGTTCTAAAAAAAATATAGATTGGAGAGAGATCATCTACATTTTTGACAATTGTTACAGCGGCTTTTGGCAATAAAACATCTTCTTTATTTCCACAGCTAAACAAAGCAAAAAGAACAATCAGAGTATAATATTTCATTTTTACAAATTGATTTTATTAAATAATGTAACACACTCCATGGCTTCTTTTACATCGTGAACCCTCAAAATTTTGGCTCCTTTGGTCAATGCTAAAGTATTTAAAACCGTTGTTCCGTTTAACGCATTTTCAATAGAAGTATCTAGCGTTTTATAAATCATGGATTTTCTGGAGACTCCAATAAGAAGTGGAAGTTCGAGTATATTAAACAATTCCATTTTTTGAAAAACTTCGTAATTTTGAGCTATTGTTTTGGCAAAGCCAAAGCCCGGATCGATAATCAAATCATTAATTCCAAAACTTCTTGCCATAGCCACTTTCTCCGAAAAATAAAACAACATTTCTTTTACAATATCCTCATAATTTGTCAATGTTTGCATCGTTTGCGGATTGCCACGCATGTGCATCATAATATAAGGAACGTTATATTTTGCTATTATCTCAAACATTTTCTCATCTAGATTTCCGGCTGAAATATCGTTTATGATAGCTGCACCACTTTCAATAGAAGCTTTTGCCACTTCACTTCTAAAGGTGTCAATCGAAATTATGGTTTCGGGAAAATGTTTTAGGATTAAATTTACTACTGGAACAATTCTCGAAATTTCTTCTTGTTCCGATACAAATTCTGCATTTGGTTTGCTGGAATAGGCTCCAACATCTATGAAAGTAGCGCCATCGAGCAGCATTTTTTCTACTTGAGATAGAATTTCAGTTTCATTTTTATATTTACCACCATCAAAAAAAGAGTTGGGTGTTACATTCAAAATACCCATTATTTTTGGGGTAACAAGATCAACAAGTATACCTTTGCAGTTAATCGTCATTCGTTTACAGTTTTAAATACATCAAGAATCTACATTAAAAAAAATTATCTTATTTTTGAAAAAATTTGAATACAAATATACACCAATAATGAAGAATACTTCAAAAGAATACGATTCAGTAATTGCGACTTGTCGTGCACTGTTTATTAATAAAATGAAAGATTACGGATGTGCTTGGCGTATTTTAAGACTGCCTTCCTTGACGGATCAAATCTATATCAAAGCACAAAGAATTAGAAGCTTACAAGAAAACGAGGTTCGTAAAATTGATGAAGATGAAACGGGCGAATTCATAGGGATTATTAATTATTCGATTATGGCTTTGATACAATTGGAACTTGGAGTTGTAGATCAACCTGATTTAGAGGTGGCGAAAGCAACTGAATTATACGATGCCAAAGTCAAACTGACCAAAGATTTAATGGAAGATAAAAATCATGATTATGGAGAAGCTTGGCGCGAAATGCGTGTAAGTTCACTAACTGATTTGATTTTACAAAAACTACTTCGTGTTAAACAAATTGAAGACAATAAAGGAAAAACTCTCGTCTCTGAAGGAATCGATGCTAATTATCAAGACATGATTAATTATTCAATTTTCGCATTGATTCTAATGGGTTTTGGAACTAAATAAAAAAAGCAATAACGCATTATGAAAAATATAAGTACTCAATTTTCTAGAATTTTCGTTGGAATCCTATTCATTATCTCAGGATTAATTAAACTAAATGACCCAATCGGGTTTTCCTATAAACTGGCCGAATATTTCAGTGAACCCGTTTTCAACATGCCGATTTTTGTACCCTTTGCACTCGGGACAGCCTTATTTCTGGTAATTCTTGAAGTGGTTCTGGGTATTATGTTACTCATTGGTTACAAAACTAAATTCACGATTTGGAGTTTATTAGTCCTGATTGTATTGTTTACTTTCCTAACCTTTTACTCTGCTTATTTTAATGTGGTAAAAGATTGTGGTTGTTTTGGTGATGCTTTAAAACTGACACCTTGGCAATCGTTTACCAAGGACATCGTTTTACTTTTCTTTATTTTAATCTTGTTTTTCAATCAAAAGTTGGTACAACCATTGTTTACCAATAATGTACAAAACATAGTTATTTATGCCAGTATCGTTTTGTCCTCTCTGATGGGCGTTTGGGTTTTAAATCATTTGCCGTTAATAGATTTTAGACCGTACAAAGTGGGGAATAATATTCAAAAAGGAATGCGAATTCCTGACGGAGCAGAAAAATCAGTGGTAGAAATGGTCTTTATTTACAAAGTTGGTGGTGTCGATAAAGAATTTACTGAAAAAGACTTGATGGCAATTCCAGAAGGGGCTGTTTTCGTTGACCGAAAAGACAAAGTAATCACAGAAGGGTACGTTCCTCCTATTCATGATTTTACAATGGAAAAAGACGGTTCTGACTTTAAAGAGGAATTTCTTGAGGCTCCAAAAGTCTTATTGATCACCGCTTATGATTTAGCGCATGCTGATCAAAATGGAATGGCAAAATTAGAGCAACTAAATAAAGATGCTACAGCCAAAGGATACAAGGTGGTTGGAATGACTGCCTCTTCACCAGAAGAAATAGCTGCTGCAAAAAAACAATTCGGATTGACATTTGACTTCTATTTTTGCGATGCTATAACTGTAAAAACAATCGAAAGAGCCAATCCAAGTCTTGTTTTACTCGAAAAAGGAACTATAGTACAAAAAGTACATCATAACGATAGCGCTGATTTAAAATTTTAAAAAAATAGACTTTCAAAATTTAAAGTCGTAAAGTCTCTTTTTTGAAACTTTACGACTTTTGATTTGTATAAATAGCAAGATACTTTCAACACAGAACCAGAGAATCAAAATCATTACAGTATTAACAAACTATAACGATATCGCTTTATCATTTTCAAATAATGTTTTCAAAATTTCTTGTTCTTTATATAGCATTCAAATTGTTTGTTTAACTTTGTTAAAAACATATCTAAAATGAAAAGAATAATAGCTCTACTGGTTGCATTTGCAACATTTTCCTGCACTTCGAATGCACAAAAAACAGAATTCTCCAAAAAAGCGCTTTCGACAACATTATTAGCTACTGATGGAAGCCAAGTTTCATTCAAAAATATTTTAAAAAAATACAAAGGAAAAACTTTGGTTATTGAAGTTTGGGCATCTTGGTGCGGCGATTGTGTAAAAGCAATGCCAAAACTTAAGGATTTACAAGCGAACAACCCTAACGTATCCTACCTATTTCTTTCTATGGACAAAACGGCAGATAAATGGAAAGCAGGTATTGAAAAACACGAATTAAAAGGAGATCATTTTATGGCCAATGATCAAATGAAAGGTGTATTTGCAAAAGCTATAGATGTAGATTGGATTCCAAGATACATTATCGTAGATAAAAATGGTAAAATTGTCTTGTACCGCGCCATTGAAACTGATTTTGACAAGATTAATGAAACTTTGAAAAAACTACAATAACAGGTATAAAAAACAATATTTAAAATATAAAATATTAAATTAAAGATCACTACAATGAGAAAGAAGATTGTTGCTGGAAACTGGAAAATGCATAAAAATTCGGAGCAAACTGAAGATTTGTTAAATGAATTAATTGCAAAAATACCTACGGATACTAAAGCCCAAGTTATTGTTGCTCCTACCTTTGTGAATTTAGCCTCTGCTGTTGATCATTTAGAATTCACTACTATAGATGTAGCTGCACAGAACGTACATGAAGCGGAAAGTGGCGCCTTTACTGGCGAAATTTCTGCAGATATGTTAAAAAGTGTTGGAGTAGACATCGTAATTTTAGGACATTCAGAACGCAGAGCGATTTTTAATGAAACCGATGCTTTAATTGCTAATAAAGTAAATACAGCTTTAGAACATGACATGACAGTTATTTTTTGCTTTGGAGAAGAATTAAAAGACCGCCAATCAGAAAATCATTTTAATGTGGTAGAAAACCAATTGCGAGATGGATTGTTTCATATCGAATCAAAAGATTGGGAAAGTATTGTTTTGGCTTACGAGCCAGTTTGGGCAATTGGGACAGGAGAAACAGCTTCTCCGGAACAAGCACAGGAAATGCATGAATTCATCAGAGAAACCGTTCGAAAAGCTTTTGGAAGTGACATTGCTGAAAGCGTATCTATCCTTTACGGCGGAAGCGTAAAACCAGATAATGCAAAAGAAATATTCTCAAAACCAGATGTAGACGGTGGTCTTATTGGTGGTGCTGCACTAAAAGCAGACGATTTTGTAGCAATTGTAAATGCTATCTAAATTTCAAATTTAAACTTTATAAAAAAAGCGGTAATTTATTTTACCGCTTTTTTTTTAAATTCCTATTTCGACTTGAAAACGCAAATACCAATTGTTCTTTGTACTTCCATCAAAATAATTTAAAGTATCAAAAGTCAATTCACTTTGTAATTTAAAAGTATGTTCCCAAATATATTTGGTTACACCAACAGTATATTGTTTAGAATTTGGAGCCAAAGATCTAATATCCTCTCCAACTTTTTGAGTAGAATACCTACCGATAATTTCATAGTTTGAAGGAAAATTATAACTCAACTGATGGTCAAATCCATTCCCTACAAATGCATAATTTGATTGTGAGCTATCAATTGGATTTACCGTAACAGCATTGCTAGAAGTAGTTCTGGACATGTAACTCGACATGGCAGCCCAACCATTGTATTTTAGCATAGCATCCAGCATTATTGATTTCATAGTGCGGGCTTCGAATAAATCATTACCCAATTGCCCTTGCGTTCTTTTGGCATGATTATTTTGCTGAAAAGCTCCTGAGAGCATCAGTTTTGGCTTTTTTTCTCTTACAATATCTCCTTCAAAATAGGTCCCGTCCCTAGAGAAAGCGCCAAAAGGCAACAACTCTACTTTTCCTGTAATTGCAACGCCAGCATCTGCATTTCCTGTAACATTACGACCTTCACCAGTTGAAATTGCAGTTTTGAAATTATAAGAAAATTTGTCTTTAAACTCGTTCATGTTATGCACTTGAAAACCAAAATCCCTATCTATTGTAAATCTGGTATTGTTAATCGAGCGATCCGTTAATTGAAGGCCTCCTGAAGAATTCACACGCTGGCGGTTTCCGGGTAATTTGGTTTGACCAAAACTGATATTCCAATGTTTATTAGGTCTGTAAAAAACTACTGCATCCCTAATAATATTGATATTTTCGCCTTCTCTAAACTCACCCACATCACCAGGAGCAAATGATAATTGGATCGCATACAATAGCTTTGGAGTTCCTACATATCCGTCTAATCGCAAACGAAGGCGTCTGATTTGTCCATCATAGCTGCCATCCTCGCCTTCATTCTCTAGATAAGTAACTCTGTTTTGCATTCGGAAACGAATATTTAATTGGTATAAACTGTCCGGAGACGTTATTCCAATTCCTTTACCAAAGCTATAATAAGGAAGTGCAGATAATTTTAAGTCATTATCTTGTTTATTTTGTTTTATAGTAACTTGAGCATTGCTACCAATACTAAGCAAAAAAACATAAAATAAAATGATTTTTTTCATTGTGAAATTGTATCTAAGTACTGCAAATGTAAAATAAAATTTGATTTATAAATGCGGTTTAAATAGTGATTGCTACCTTTGCAAAAAAAAGAAACATGTCAAACATTTATATAGGGTATCACTTTACTATCACTCCAAAAGGGACAAGCAATAGCGAAGAGGCAAAGCAATTAGGATCAGAAATACTAATTGCAGAATTAGGGGAAAAAGCATTTGAAAGTTTTACCGAAACGGAAACTGGAATTTCAGCTTTTGTACAAAAGGATTTATGGGATGAAACTATTTTAGAGGACATACATATTTTACAATCAGAAGAATTTAAGATTGATTATACATTCGAAGAAATCGAGCAAGTAAATTGGAACGAAGAATGGGAGAAGAATTTTGAGGCGATTGATGTAGATGGGAATTGTCATGTTCGCGCCCCTTTTCACCCTAAAACTGATGCCGAATTTGATATTGTTATCGAACCAAAAATGAGTTTTGGTACAGGACATCACGAGACAACTCATATGATGATTCAACATTTACTGGACATAGATGTTACTGGAATGAAAACACTAGATATGGGATGCGGAACTGCCATTTTAGCAATACTTGCCGAGATGAAAGGAGCAAAACCCATTGACGCAATTGATATTGATAATTGGTGTTATCTGAATTCAATTGAAAATGCACAACGCAATAATTGTAAACACATTACAGTTTATGAAGGTGAAGTAGCATTATTAAAAGGTAAAAAATACGATTTAATTATTGCTAACATCAATAGAAATATATTATTGAATGATATGCAAAGCTATGTAGATTGTCTCAACCCAAACGGAACATTACTTTTGAGTGGTTTCTACCAAGAAGACATTTCTTTTATTGATGCATCATGTATTGAAAAGGGTTTAACTTATGTTAAAAAACTGGAAAGAAACAATTGGGTATCTTTAAAATACGTAAATTAGTAATACAAATTTTCATTAACTACGAAAGTACAAAAACCTACAAAATGAGTACTAAAGAAAAAGTAAGAGAAAGAGTAAGTATTAAAGAAGCTATAAGTTTAGACAATGAAATAGTTGTTTACAACGATGATGTAAATACTTTTGATCATGTTATTGAAACTTTGATTCGCGTTTGTAATCACACCCCAGAGCAAGCAGAACAATGTTCTTTAATTGTTCATTATAATGGGAAGTGTACCGTAAAAACGGGTCCATACGATAAATTAAAACCACAATGCACCCAGTTATTAGAGGCTGGGATTAATGCCGAAATAATATAATACGATGTAGAATCTTCCTAAAACAAATCCATGTAAATAATTCAAAAACAACCTCTTTTATTCTATATTTGAGTAAAAGAATGTTTTTATGGAAGAGTATGGTAAAATTTTAGTTTTTGTAATGCCCGTCTTTTTGATATTGATTATTATCGAAAAACTATACGGGCATTATAAAGGCGAAGATACTGCTCCAAACATGGATGCAGTTTCGAGCGTGAGCTCTGGAATGGTAAATTCTCTAAAAGATGTCTTGGGGCTTAGTATCACACTGATTTCGTATGATTGGATTGCCTCTAAGATTGCTCTATTCGATTTAGAAGCAACTGTATTAACCTATCTTATCGGTTTTATTGCTATTGATTTTTATGGGTATTGGAGTCACCGATTATCGCATCAAATCAATTTTTTGTGGAACAAACACGCGATTCATCACAGCAGTGAAGAATTTAATCTTGCGTGTGGTTTGCGCCAACCGATTTCAAGTTTTGTCAATCTTTTTACTTTTTTGTTAATTCCGGCAGCATTATTGGGCGTTCCCGCCAAAGTTATAGCTATAACACTTCCTATTCATTTATTTTTACAATTTTGGTATCATACCAAGCATATAAAAAAAATTGGTTTCCTAGAAAATATTCTGGTTTCTCCCTCGCATCACCGTGTGCATCATGCTCTCAATCCCGAGTATATGGACAAAAATCATTCACAAATATTTATTTTTTGGGACAAGCTATTTGGTACTTTTCAAGCAGAATTAGATTCGGTTCCTCCTGTTTTTGGAATTACCAGACCAGCTAGAACATGGAATCCAATTCGGATTAATTTTCAACATTTATCATTGCTAATTTCCGATGCTTGGCGCGCAGAAAAATGGCAAGATAAATTTACTATTTGGTTTAAACCAACAGGATGGCGTCCAGAAAATTTTGAAGAAAAATATCCTGTAACCAAGATTAAAAATGTGTATAATTTTGAAAAATACAGTACACAACATTCTAACAAACTGATGTATTGGTCCCTTTTTCAAGCTATTGTAACATTGCTACTCATTAGTTATTTGTACAATTCTATAGTATTAATAGGCTTGCCAAATGTTTTTATTTATGGTGCCTTTATTTTTTTAACGGTTTATAGTTATACTGAATTAATGGATACCCGAAAAATCTCTGTGTTCTGGGAAAGCACTCGATTTGTGTTTGGAATTGGCCTGCTTTTGTATTTTGGAGATTGGTTTGGAATGAATCAGTTCTTTTCGTTTGCTAGTATTATTATTGCTAGTTATCTCATTTTATCATTGGTAGTGACTATCTATTTTGTTAGCACAAATTTTGAAAAAGAGACCTTAATTGTAGCTTAAACACATATAGAAAATGAAAAGCAATACTATTCTTAAAATTTTTATCGGTTTCTGTTTAGTTTATCTTCTAATAATTCTTTTGGGGAAAGATGAAATTGCTTGGTTTTTAAAACCATTCCTATTGCCTTTCCTACTACTAGCAGTTCATTTTCATAAAAAATTTAGCACCAAAAATATATTATTAGCTACTTTAATGATGTCTTGGATTGGAGATATTATTTTACTGTTTGCGGATAAAGGAGAATTGTATTTCATTGCAGGACTGATTGCTTTTCTGATTTCACATGTGTGCTACATTATATTATTTAGCAAGCAGTTAAAGGTATATTTAAAGAAAAGTAAGTTTCTTTATTGGGTAGGAGTTACAGCAATCACGATGTACCTTATTGTGGTGATGCTCGTTTTATTACCAAGTTTGGGCGACCTAAAAATACCTGTTTTTGTGTATGCGCTAACAATTTCGATTATGTTATTATTTGCGTTCAAAGGGTACCTGAATTGGCACCGACCTTCTAACGGTCATATCTTAATTGGAGCTATTGTATTTGTTGCCTCAGATAGTATTTTGGCCTTTGATAAATTTTATGCACCACTACAACATAGTGCACTGTTGATTATGTCTACTTATTTGGTTGCACAATTTTTAATTGTTGTTGGGATTTTAGAGCTGAACAAAAAAAGTAGCATTTCCGTTTGAAAATGCTACTTTTTATAAACTTTAAATTATTAATGAGGCAATTTACTTTTCAATAATCCATAGAGATATGTTCCTAAAAGTGCCCCGAAAAGAACAATCAATACAGTCCAAAAACCAGCTCCTAATAAAATAAAGATTGGTCCGGGACAAGAACCGACTAAAGCCCAACCCAATCCAAAAATCAATCCGCCAATCCAGTATCGAGCAGACCCTTTTTCTTTATCTGGAATTGCTATGGCGTTGCCTTTTATGTCTTTTATATTGTTTCGTTTTATGATTTGGATTCCAATAACACCCGTAAAAATGGCTACACCTATAATGCCGTACATGTGAAAGGATTGAAACTGGAACATTTCATAAATGCGATACCAAGAAACGGCTTCGGATTTAGTAAGTACGATTCCGAAAATGAAACCGACAAGTAAATATTTTAATATGTTTTTCATATTTTTTATTTTAAATTCTATACTATTTCAAAAAATGGAGTGCTAATTAACTATCAATGGCAATAAAAAATGCGCCATTATCAGTCCGCCAGTAAAAAAGCCAATCACGGCTTTTAATGATGGCAGTTGCAAATTACTTAATCCTGAAATCGCGTGACCCGAAGTACAACCACCTGCATAACGAGAACCGAAACCAATTAAGATTCCGCCAATTAAAAGAATAAGAATACTTTTGGGCGATGTTAAAATAGCTGTTCCAAAAAGTGCATCTGGCATTAGTTTCCCATTAGGAGCTTCAATACCGAGTTGGGCTAATTGTGCAATAGTTTTAGGATTAATGTCCACATTTGAAACATCACTCATAAAATGAACAGCAACAAACCCGCCTATCATAGCACCCAAAACAACCACTAAGTTCCATCGCTGTGCTTTCCAATCAAAATCGAAAAAAGCAACACGTTTTCCTAAGCCTGCCATAGAACAAAGCGAACGTAAATTAGAAGACATTCCGAACGCTTTTCCGAAATAGGTAAGTGCCAGCATGATCATACCAATTAAAAAACCAGAAACGTACCAAGACCACGTTTGAAAAATTATTTCCATACTATTATTTTTGTGTAAAGATAAGAAGCATTTTATGAGATACCTTCCATTATTTAAAAATCAGAAAAAATGGGATTAATTCATCTAAGTATAAAGCAAAGGTTTAAAGTTCTGTTTATATTTGTACCGCTGTAACATACCACATCATTTGTGAATTATATCCTTTTAAAACGCATCTAAATCATGAAAAAATCAATTCTTTATATTACCATGCTTTTGAGTATTACTGCTTGTACAAGTACAAAATCTACTTTACAAAATACCGATGATAATGCTCCTGATCTTCTACTCTCTGCTAACAATACTTTTGTAATACAACAATATAGTACTGACAAAAAGTATGGGTACGACAAAGATTATCCTGTTAATATTTTTTTTAATAATACAGCAAACGAAACCATAAATCAAGAACGCTTTTTGAATGCTTTGGCTGGGCCAAAAGGTGAAAAAATAAGTTTCACAAAACTCGAAAGCTGTTGTCCGTTCCCTACTAAAAGGAGCGAAATGGGCGCAGGATTTTTAGACGTTTATGAATTGAAGTGGAACGGTCAAAAAAAACCTGCGCTACTTTACTTAAATATTTATGAAAAAGGAATTTTGATGGTTCCGGTTGGTCTTACAGTAAAAAAGTAGGATTTGTTAACGGAAGCTTTAGCCCTGATAGCAGTGGAAATCCTTTTCCTTTTTTTTAAAAGGAAAAGATTGTAACGAATAGCAGGAAATAGCTCCCAAAAAAAATAAAATTAAAAGGTAACTCGTAAATCCTAACTATCTTTGCACTTTTAAAAAACAACACATTATGAACATACACGATATTCCTTTAATCAAGCACACTGAAAGCGGTAATTTTTTCCTATTGGCAGGCCCTTGCGCTATTGAAGGAGAAGAAATGGCGATGCGAATTGCTGAAAAATTAGTGGGTATTACTGATACTTTACAAATACCTTTTGTTTTTAAAGGATCTTTCAAAAAAGCAAACCGGTCTAGAATTGATAGTTTTTCAGGTATTGGTGACGAAAAAGCATTGAAAATTTTGAGAAAAGTGTCGGAGACTTTTAGTGTTCCTACAGTGACAGATATTCACACCAATGAAGATGCTGCGATGGCTGCTCAATATGTGGATGTACTTCAAATCCCAGCTTTTTTAGTACGTCAAACTGATTTAGTAGTGGCTGCTGCCAATACTGGAAAAGTAGTCAACTTAAAAAAAGGTCAATTTATGAGTCCTGAAAGCATGAAACATGCCGTTCAGAAAGTGTTGGATTGCAATAATTCTAAAGTCATGGTGACTGATAGAGGCACTATGTTTGGCTATCAAGACATGATTGTTGATTTTAGAGGAATTCCAACCATGCAACAATACGCATCAACGGTACTGGATGTAACGCACTCGTTGCAACAACCCAACCAAACAGCTGGTGTTACTGGCGGAAGACCTGATATGATTGAAACCATAGCAAAAGCAGGAATTGCTGTAGGTGTGGATGGTATTTTTATCGAAACCCATTTTGATCCAGCAAATGCCAAAAGTGACGGTGCCAACATGCTTCATTTAGATTATTTTGAAGGGTTGATGACCAAATTAGTAGCTATCAGACAAACTGTAAATAAATTTTAACTTTATAAAAAGTCCATTGAAAAATATACTATTATATGCTGCATTTTTGGCGTTTGGGTTCATAAATACTGTAAACGCACAAGAAGATATTAAAATTAAAGATAAATATACTGCTCACAATAAAGGCAAATTCTTTGTTTCTTGGGGAGGAAATAGGGATAGCTACACCAAGTCAGATCTGACTTTTAAAGGTAAAGACTATAACTTTACTTTAGATAATGTTACCTCACATGATAAACCTAAAGGTTGGCATTTAGATTACATCAATCCTACTAAAATGACTATCCCTCAAACTAATTTTAGAATGGGGTATTTTATTAGTGACCATTACAGCATAGCTTTAGGTGCAGACCATATGAAATATGTTGTAACACAAGATCAAACTGCCAATATTACGGGAACAATTGCAGGAGGCACTCCTTATGATGGAGTTTACAATAATTCGCCAATTGTACTTACAGAAGCTTTTTTAAGATTCGAACATACAGATGGTTTGAATTATGTAAATACTGAATTTTCGAGACATGATGACATTTCTTTCTTATTCAAAATTAAAAATACAGATAAGATCCAAATAAATTTAACAGAAGGCGTAGGTGCTGGATTTTTATATCCAAAAACCAATTCTACATTATTAGGAAAAGACCGCCATGATGATTATAATGTAGCTGGTTATGGAACATCCTTAAAAGCAGGTTTAGATATTACATTTTTTAAACATTTTTACATTCAAGGAGAGTTAAAAGGAGGTTACATCAACATGCAGAATATTAGAACTACAAACAGTTCAGAGGACAGTGCCTCACAGGATTTTTTCTTCTTTCAACGTATTATTTCTTTTGGCGGAAAATTCAAGATTTAAATTTTTTTATAGTTACATAAGATGAGGCTGTTGTAATACGACAGCCTCTTTTGTTTAAAATATTCAAATTAAAATTTGTACTTTTTTTTGATGTTAATTAGTATTTAATGGCTAAATTTGATTTTATTGTTTAATGTTAATTCACTATAAATCAAACAAATAATAAAATTAATATTTATATACCCTAATAGTTAGTTTTTTCCGCAAATGACTCCAAACAAAATTAATCCTGATCCTGAAGGAATTTATCACTTTGATAATTTCTTTAATATATCCGCTGATTTTATTTGTATTGCTGGATTTGATGGTTATTTCAAAAGAATAAATCCTGCTGTTTCTAAAGCGTTAGGGTACACCGAAGAGGAATTGTACGCGCGACCAATAAGCAGTTTTGTTTACCAACCCGATCTAAAAATTACTATTGAAACGAGGGAACAAGTATACAAAAACAAACCTTTATTAAACTTTGAAAATCGCTATGTTACAAAAACAGGAGATATTATTTGGTTATCGTGGACATCTATGCCTATGGAATCTGAAAAATTGGTTTATGCTATTGCTAAAAATATTACTCACAGTAAACGAGTGGACAAAGAGCGAAATTTATTATTATCCAATCTGACACAAATTAATAAAGAACTCGCTGTATTATCCCACAAGACATCCCATGATTTAAAATCTCCAATAAATAATATGCTATCGGTTTTTAATCTTATTGATGTTTCTAAAATCATTGATCCAGAAACATTAGAATTAGTTAACCTCCTAAAGTTGACTAGTGAAAATTTAAAAAACACTTTGAATGACTCTATTGACCAATTGATTGAAAATGAAAATATAAATACCCAAATTGAAACCATCAATTTACAAGAATCACTTGATGAAGTTCTAATTTCTATTAACTCACTGGTTCATGATTCAAAAGCAATTATTAAAGTAGATTTTGACGCTTTTGAAGTTATTGACTTTAACAAAGCGTACATGAAGAGTATTTTTTTGAATTTAGTCACTAATTCAATAAAATATGCCAAAACAGATAGTCCACCTATTATAGACATCCAATCAAAAGTAACGGATGGGATTAACCAGCTCATTTTTTCTGATCAAGGTTTAGGTTTTGATTTGGATAAAGTAAAAGATAAGATTTTTGGGTTATATGAGAAGTTTCATGATAATCAAGAAAGCAGTGGTATAGGATTGTATTTAGTGTACAATCATATTACCAGTTTAGGCGGTCGCATTGCAGTCGAGAGTAAAATAAATGAAGGTGCTACATTCACGATTTCTTTTAAATATTAAAAAAAATAGAATTGTAACACCTTATTAAATTTGGCATCCTTATTTTATAATTCCATTTTGATCTATCAAATACATCAAAGAAGCCATCGTTGCTGCTCCCAGTTCTAATTCCCTTTTATTAACTGCATCAAAAGTGTCATTTGCAGCGTGGTGGTAATCAAAATAGCGCTGTGAATCAGGCTGTAACCCAACTTTTACAATAGAATTGGATTTTAAAGGCCCAATATCAACTCCGGAGTGTCCTTTTACAAATTTGTGAATTAAGTAAGGTTCAAATAAAGAAGCCCAACTACTAATTTTATTAAAATTTGCTTCGTCAGCCTCAATTGAAAAACCCCTTGGAGAGAAACCACCCGAGTCACTCTCTAAAGCAAAAATATGGTTTTCTTTATTTTTGTTAGACTGATTTTCATACTCTTTTCCGCCACGCACACCGTTTTCTTCGTTCATAAACAACACGACACGTATTGTGTTTTTTGGCTTGTAATCAATGTTTTTAAATATATTCAATACTTCCATACTTTGTACACATCCCGTTCCATCGTCATGAGATCCGTCACCTAAATCCCAAGAATCAAGATGACCACCCACAACCATTATTCGCTCTGGATGCTCCGTTCCTGTTAATTCTCCAACAACATTATAGGACAATACATCATCATAGGTTTGACACGATTGTTTTAAATAAAAAGTAGCATTAGGATTTGTTTTTAAACTTTTACTCAAAAGTTCTGCACCATTTGTACTAATAGCAGCTGCCGGAATTCGTTGATCTATAGCGACATCCCCATAATTAGTAGCGCCAGTATGTGGCAGATCATCTAACCGCAAATTCATCGATCTTACGATTACGGCCACAGCACCTAGTTTTCCCGCTTCTTTAGCACCTGATGATCTTTGATCTACACAACTACTGTAGGCTTTAAACGTTTCTACAAATTCTGGATTCATAGGTCTATTAAAAAAAACAATCTTTCCTTTGACTTTTGCTTCGCCTAGCGCCGTTAATTCTTCTAAACTCTTCACTTCAATAACGGTTGTTTTAATACCTGTTTTTGGGGTTGCTACTGAACCACCAAGCGCACAAATCGGAAATGTCATTTTTTGTTTTCCCACTTGTAAATACCCAATTTCTTTTTCGCCTCTCACCCACTTTGGCACCATAACTTCCTGTAAATACACTTTATCTAATCCTAGTGTTTCCAGTTGTGCTTTAGTGTATAAAACTGCTTTTTCAGCTCCAGTTGAACCAGATAATCGAGAACCAATGTTGTTGGACAAATGCTCCAACCAAGGATAACATTTCGCATTGATTAAGGAAGATTTATAAATTTCTTTTAAGGCTAGCTCATCTTTATTTTGTGCGAATACTGTTATTCCACCAAATAAAAGTGCGACTAAAACAATTGATTTTCTCATAATTTAAACAGTAATAATTAGGGTTTCTAGGTTTCAGTAGATTGAGCAATTTCGTGATTCCTTGCGAATATTTGACAATCCTTCACAAAAAAATTATGCGTTTTTTAAATGCAAAATCACTAGTTGCTATTTTATGCATTTGTTAATAATTCAAAAACCTGATTGGCAATTTCGATTTCCTCATTGGTAGGAATAACCAAAATTTTAGTCTTAGAATCATCGGTGTTGATTTCTCTAATTGCTTTCGAACGAATTTCATTTTTGGATACATCCAGTTCAATTCCGAAATACTCCATATCCGTGCACACTAACTTGCGTATGTAAGTCGAATTTTCTCCAATTCCTGCTGTAAAAATAATAGCATCCAAGCCATTTAAAACAGCCGCGTAAGAACCAATATATTTCTTTATTCGATACCCATTCATGGCTAAAGCCAATTGACAATCGGCATTTCCATTTTCCGCATTCGCTTCGATATCTCTTAAATCACTGTAACCTGTAAGACCAAGCATACCGCTTTGTTTTTGTAACATGGTATTGACAGCTTCCAGCGAATATCCTAATGTATTAACTAGATAAAAAATCACAGATTGATCTACATCACCGCTGCGAGTTCCCATAATTAATCCGTTCATTGGACCAAAACCTAACGTATGATCGATACTTTTTCCGTCTTTTATAGCGGTCATACTACAACCATTTCCTAAATGTATGGTAATGATTTTTGAACCTTTATTCTTCGAGTTTTGCTCCAAATAATGAATCGCATTTTCCGAAACATATTTGTGACTTGTTCCATGAAAACCATAAACACGAATCTTATTTTCAGTCAAAAGGTAATTGGGTACCGCATATTTGTGTGCAACGACAGGAATCGTTTGGTGAAAAGCCGTATCAAAAACTGCTACTTGTTTTGCTGAACTGAAAATTTCTTCTGCAACATTTATCCCTTCTAAATTAGCAGGATTGTGCAAAGGTGCCAAATCAAAAAGCTGTCTGATTTTATCTTTTACTTCACTCGTTATGGTTACCGTATTTGACAAAGCGCTTCCGCCATGTACCACACGATGCCCAACAGCTTCAATTTCATCCGTACTTTTTATAACACCCAATTTTTCATCCATCAAAAGTTGTGCGATTTTTTCTAACCCAATTTTATGGTTAGCAATAGGCAAGGTTTCTTCTAACTTAGTAGTAGCCGTTACATACGTTAGATTCGAAGTTTCCAATCCTATTCTATCAATCATTCCCGAACAAATAACTTCATTCGACGGCATGTTGATTAATTGGTATTTTATGGAGGAACTCCCCGAGTTTATAATTACTATTTTCATTTTTTTTTAAGATTCTAAGGTACTAAGTTGCTAATTTTTTTTGCTAAAGGCTCAAAGAAGCAAAATTGATAATTAATAATTCACAATTCATAATTGATTTATAATCCTTGTGCTTGAATCGCCGTAATCACGACTGTGTTTATAATATCATCAACGGTACAACCGCGGCTTAAATCATTAACCGGCTTGTTCAATCCTTGTAACATCGGACCAATTGCTAAGGCACCCGTTTCTCTTTGTACTGCTTTATAGGTATTATTTCCTGTATTTAAATCCGGAAAAATCAAAACACTGGCTTGTCCGGCGACTTCTGAATTTGGCATTTTACTTTTTCCAACAGCCATATCAACCGCAGCATCATATTGAATAGGGCCTTCAATTTTTAAATCGGGGCGTTTTTGTCGCACTATTTCAGTTGCAGTTCTTACTTTATCGACTTCATCTCCTTTTCCTGACGAACCAGATGAATACGAAAGCATGGCAATTTTTGGTTCAATACCAAAAGCCAAACTAGAATCGGCAGAGGAAATTGCTATTTCTGCTAATTGCTCCGCAGTAGGATTTGGATTAATAGCACAATCTCCAAAAACCGAAACTCTGTCCTCTAAACACATAAAAAATACAGAGGATACCACTGATGAATTCGGTTTTGTTTTAATGAACTGCAAGGCAGGCAAAATAGTGTGTTGCGTAGTATGAGCCGCTCCAGAAACCATTCCGTCAGCGTGGTCTTTGTACACCATCATTGTTCCAAAATAGGAAACGTCCTCCATTAAATCCTTAGCCATCCCTATGGTTACATTTTTTGCTTTTCGCAACTCATAATAGGTATTTACATACTCATCATAATGCTCCGATTCTATCGGATTTATGATTTGTATTTTAGAAAAATCTAAAGCAAGTCCCAGCTCTGCAACTTTACTTTCTATTTGTTTCTTGTTGCCAATGATCGAAATATCAACCACATCCATTTCAATTAAGCGGGCTGCAGCCATAATAATTCTATCGTCATTTCCTTCTGGCAATACGATATGTTTACGGTGTTTTCTGGCTCTTTTAACCAAATTATATTGAAACATTTTTGGCGTCATTCCTTCAGCTTCAAAAGTGATCAGCTTTTCAGCCAAGTTGTCTAAGTCTACATATTTTTCGAAAGTAGTAATCGAAATTTCAATCTTCTGTTTGTTATTCGCGTAAATTTTAGATTTTATGGATCCTATTTTATTGGTAATATAATACGTCCCTTCTTCGACGGCAATAATTGGAACTATGGGAGAAAGTCCTTCGATCAACTTTAAAATGCTAATCTCCGGCAAAATATTTCCTGTTAGAACAATTCCAGAAATAGTAGGATAATTTAAAGATTCATTGGCTTGCAAGGCACCTAGAATAATATCGGCTCGATCACCAGGAGTAATCACGAGACTATTCTCTTTTAAATGCAACAAATAATTACACAATTGCATGGCACCCACACTAAAATTTCCGGTTTGATTGTTCAAGTGAGCCGATCCAAATAAAACTTTGGCATCCAACTCTTTTACAATTTCCTGTACAGTTGGATTGTTTAGATTATGAATTAAAGGAATCGAATTTACTAATATGCTTTTCGGCAAGCTTTTCTTTAAACCGTTTGTTACTAATTCTATATTCTCAGGTTGCACTTTATTAGCAATCACGGCCAAAACTTCTACATCTTTTACTTTGAATGAATCGTAGGCAAGATAAAGACTATCGAGTAATTCCTCCAATGTTTTCCCTACTCCAGAGCCAACAATAATAGTTGGGATTCCTAGATTTTTAGCAATCAGTACATTCATATCTAACTCGATGACTGTACCTTCTCCTGTAAAACTAGTTCCTTCAACCAAAACAAAGTCGAAACGTTCTTCCAATTTTTTATATTTTTCAATAATTAAATCGAGAACCTCCCCTATTTTTCCCTTGTTTTTCTTTTTGATTAATTTACTTTTAGTAATCGCATAAGCATCTTCAAACTCGATATCCATTCCAAAATGACCTATCACAGTTTCGATATGATTATCAAATCCTCCTTCTTCAAAGTCCTCAATAATAGGTCGAAAATAACCTACTTTAGCCATTTTGCCAATCAACATACTCATCAATCCCAATGTCACAATCGACTTTCCACTGTTTTGCTCGCTTGTTGCAATGTATATGGCCTTGTTCATCTTTTTATTTGTTAATGTATTTTTAAATTTACTTGATTAGATTTTTTCAGTCTCTAAAACCAACGGCGTTTTTTAAAATAGATTATCATGCCAACAACTATTAAAAACATGGCTCCCATAACGGTATGATAGCCATAATGTCGTTTGAGCTCCGGCATGTAATCAAAATTCATTCCGTACACACCTACTATAAACGTGAGCGGAATAAATATTGCCGATACAATAGTAAGCGTTTTCATAATCTCATTCATCTTATGAGTTTGCGCCGAAAAAAAGAAATTAGAAGCACTTTCTAAGGAACTCATATCAGATTCTATTTGTTCCAATAACTCTAAAGTCTTTTGATGCAACCGCGAAAACAAACTGAACGTATCAGCTTCTACAGCGTTAAAAATAGTATCATCCTTGATGCTTTTGATATCATACAACGAATCCCGCAACGGAATGATGGAACGCTTTAAGAAATTAAAATTATCTCTGTGTTTTTCTATGCGCTCCAAAATAACAGGATCTGGATTTTGCTTCGTAAGATTGATTAATTCCTCTACTTTATCCTCTTCGTTCTCAATTGTAACATAAAAATTTTCTATGATAGCGTCTAGTAGAATGTATAATAAATAATCCGCTTTTTTGGTTCTTACTAGTCCAGAATGCGTTCTGATGCGCTCTCGGATGTGCGTAAAAAAATCACTTCTTTTTTCCTGAAAAGAAATTAGAATTCCATCTTTTAACAAAAAGCTAATTTGCTCTACGCTTATATTGTCTGAATGTTCTGATGGTAACAGCGATTTTATATTGAAAAATAAAAAATCATGAGACTCTTCCAGTTTAGTTCTTCGTGTAGTATTTAAAATATCCGCCAAAATGAAATTATCGATTTCGAAATAATGACCAATTGATTTTAACCAATCCACATTATTTAAACCGTGAATATTAATCCAATTTGTTTTATGAACCTCAATATATTTATCTAAATCTGCAACCTTAAAATCCTCATATTCTATGAGATTTAAATCATCATAAACAAATAATTGCAACTCTGATTCCTTACTTTTATGAACACCAGTATATTCTAAAGAATAGGGTTGCATTTTTTTCCCTTTCTTGTATTTTATTTTTCTCATGCCAACACATTTATCTAGTAATATTACGAAAAATTTTGAAAAAAATTGTTTTCAATTGCTATTGATGCATTCAAAATTTGTAAAAAAGACAAACTTTCTACTGCCTAAAAATAAAGGTACGTGTAAATAATAACTCCTTAACTTATTAAAGTATTTTGGTATTGAAACAAAACTGTTCAAAATTGTTAAAAAGTATTAATTCTTTAAAATTAGACCTCAAAATAACGTTAATATGAAATTATATGAATAAATTTGGTTTAAATTCGTAACCTATCGCAATTACGATCGACAAAGTATTATTAACAAATTACAAACTGAATAAACGAATTAACTAAATGGTAAAAAAAAAACTAACTCTAATTATTACCTGTTTGCTATTTTGTTTTGCGCAAGGCACGTTTGCACAAAGTAAAAAAAAGAGAAGAGCAGACAAAAATGCTCCAGCTAAAGTAGAAGCTAAAGCACCAGAATCTAAAGACGGGAAAAAAGAACCAAAACCGTACAAAAAAGTTATTGATTCTACCGCAGTAACACAAAAAGGATTAATTGACATTCATAAAATCAATGACAAATATCTTTTTGAAATTCCTGACTCCCTTTTAGGAAGTGAAATAATGACTATTACCCGATATTCTAAAACTCCAGCAGGAGGAGGGATTTTTGGAGGAGAAGAAATAAACAGACAAGTTGTTCGTTGGGAAAAAGGATTAAACAACAACATTCTCTTAAGATCTGTTACTTATGTTATCATGTCGCCAGATACTGATAAACCAATGGCTCAAGCAGTTAAAAATTCTACCTCAGACCCAATTATTGGAAACTATGATATTTTAGCTTTCAAAAAAGATTCGACTGGAAAGAATAATACGGGTTACGTAATCGATTTAACGAGTACTTTTGATGGTGATATTCAGACTTTTTCATTAGATCCAATTAAAAAACAGTTACTAAACATAGTAGCTTTTCAAAAAGACAAATCATTTCTTTCTAAAATTAGCAGTTATCCTATTAACACTGAAATTAGAAGCGTAAAAACATTTACAACCACACCGCCTCGTATTTCAGTAACGCCAACACCACAAATTGGAGTTAATTTACCGTCTGCATTAGATGCTGGAGTAGTAACTGTAGAGTTGAATACCTCGATGATTTTACTGCCAAAAACTCCGATGCGAAAAAGAGAGTTTGATGCACGTGTAGGTTATTTTGCAAATGAATACGGCGTTTTTGAAGAAGAATCTCAGAAATCAGAAACTAAAGTTTTTGCTGTTAGATGGCGTTTGGAACCAAAATCAATTGAAGATGCTCAAAAACAAAAAAAAGGAGAATTAATTGAGCCTTTAAAACCAATTGTATATTACATCGATCCTGCCACTCCAGAGAAATGGAAAAAATTCATCAAGCAAGGTATTGATGATTGGCAAGTCGCCTTTGAAGCAGCCGGATGGAAAAATGCTATCCGTGGAGAATATTGGCCAGAAAACGACCCGACGATGAGTCTAGAAGATGCTCGTTTCTCAGTATTGAGATATTTTGCAGCTGAAATTCAAAATGCCTACGGACCTAATGTACATGACCCAAGAAGTGGCGAGATTTTAGAAAGTCACATCGGTTGGTACCACAACATCATGAGTCTATTAAGAAATTGGTACTTGATTCAAACTGCAGCTGTAGATCCAGCAGCGCGTGCTAAAAAGTTTGATGATAAACTAATGGGAGAATTGATTCGTTTCGTTTCTTCACACGAAGTGGGACATACTTTGGGACTGCGTCATAATATGGGAGCGAGTTCTGCAACGCCGGTTGAAAAATTAAGAGATAAAGACTACCAAGCTAAAAATGGACACACTTCCTCTATCATGGATTACGCTCGTTTTAATTATGTAGCACAACCAGAGGATGGCGTAACTGCATTATTTCCTAGAATTGGAGATTATGACAAATGGGCTATCAAATGGGGGTACTCCTATTTTGACGGAGCTAAAACGGAAACCGAAGAAAAAGTGAAGTTGAATGAGATGACCAAAGAAGCGTACAAAAATAGTCGCTTATGGTTTGGTACCGAGTCAAGTCCTTATGATCCGAGATACCAAACAGAAGATATTGGCGATAACGCAATGAGAGCTTCTGAGTACGGAATTAAAAATCTAAAGAGAATTTTACCTAATTTATTGGATTGGACCAAAGAAAATGGAGAAAGTTATGCTGAATTAGATGAATTGTATGGTGCACTTACCGGACAATTCAGAAGATATATGGGACATGTTACTAAAAATGTGGGTGGAATTTATGATTCTCCAAAAACATATGACATGACTGGAAATCAATTTGAGGTAGTTCCAAGAGCGATACAAAAAGATGCTGTTTTATTCTTGAATACTCAATTATTCAATACACCAAAGTGGTTATTGGATCAAAATGTACTTTCAAAAATAAACCCCGATAATGGAGTTGAAGCTATTAAAGGAATGCAAGATGCAACCTTATCAAGTTTATTAGCTGGAGACCGAATGGTTCGCCTTATTGAAACTTCTTCAATGAATAAAAGCAACTATACTGTCGATGAATTGGTTAGTGATCTTAAGAATGGAATTTTTTCTGAATTAAGTGGAAGTACTTCTATTGATGTATTCCGCAGAAATATTCAAAAGATATATGTTGATAAAATGATTGAATTACTAAAACCTGGCACGACTGTAGTAAGATCAGTTCCTGTTGGTGTAACGTATGGTTTTACAACACGAAGAGTAAATTTAGCACAAACTGACTTGCCTTCTATTGCAAGAGGTCAATTGAATAGCTTAAAAAATGAGATGAAATTAGCCTCAACTAGAATGACAGATCGAATGAGTAAATACCACTTACAAGATTTAATTTCTAGAATTGGAGATGCTTTAAATCCAAAATAAATACCAAACCAAACTAGATTGAAAAGGGAAAATGTGTAACAACATTTTCCCTTTTTTTTTGAAATAAACCACTAAAATAAATTTTAATCACAGCCACAGATTCGCAGATTTAGAGTTTCATTAATCAGGTACATGGATTATTGGACATCTAAACACTTTGTTTTCAATATTGATAAAATAGACACTCTATCATTTTTGCTATTTGTCCCGCTGGAAGCGTCTCAATCATGTTGCTTTTTTCTGAATTGACCATAATAAAAGCCTGATTAAAAGAACAATAAAAAATGTAAAGTATGTTAAGCACTAAATGTAAATAGTTTGCTTTATTTATATGTAAACTTTAAACAATCTAACAATATTAATTAACCTTTAAGTCATCTAAGCATTGAACCTTAAATAGTCTTATTTTTAGCTGAATAACATACTATCAACACAAATAAATTGTCAACTCACATGACTTATATCTTGAAAAATGCGAGTTTGTTTCATTCTTATTGCTTAGTGACCCCTACCTAATAAGACTCTACTTTTATAAACGTACTACAGTAATTAAAATCTCTATAAAATTATAACTTACTTTGAGCCACAAAAAAACCGAACTATCGCTAGTTCGGTTTTAAATTTATTATAAAAAGTAATTAGTCTTTTGAAGATTTCACTGCTAAAGTATAAATTACTAATCCAAATCCAATTTTGTTAATTGCATCTGCAATGTTGTAAGCTACATCAATGTTACCTGCTGGAATTAATCCGTTGTACCATCCAGTAGTTCCCATCATGTATCCTAATGGGTAAATTGCCCATCCTACAAGTACGAACCAACATAAAATTTTGTGTGCTTTTTGTACTTCTCCACCAGCTGCAGCAGCTAATTTAGACGCTTCTCCTAACCAGATTTCATACACGATCAAGAAATAAGCAGCTCCAGACAAAGCTCCCCACAATGCAGCACTTTCTGGTGCAACTACTTCACCAAAGTAACCTGTAACTAACATGATTACTGAATAAATAATCATTTTCCATAGCAATGATTGTTTCGCTCCAGCAACTTTTAGTATTAGGTAAAACTCTAAACACATTAATGGCACTGTTAGTACCCAGTCAACGTAACGAAAGAATGTTGGAGACTCACCAAAAGAAGCCCAATAATCTCTCATGTAGAAATAATGTACTGCGGCAATAAAGGTAATTAAGCCTGAAACTAAAACTGAAGTACGCCACTTTTTATCAAACTGGCTTAAGGATAAAAAGAAAAACGCCGATGCGGCCATCATAGCCATACAGCCTACAAAAAAGGTAAACCCTACGTAATCGGTTGGGGATAATTTCCCGATTAATCCTGAAATGAACATAAAATTTGTCATAATTAAAAAATTTTAAATGGTTTTGTTTAATCAAATATAGTAAAAGCTAAACGATAAAAAAATATTTTTGTTTATTTTTTTTTACCTATTTTTAAACAATAATTAAATTTTATGAAAAATTATCCCAATATCGCAATAGTGGCGAGCTTTTTCGGGCTTTGGATGGATTCCTTCCTACCTACAACCTTTCAAATAATATCTGGATTTTTCTTAATTTTTACCTTTGGAATCTTGCACGGGGCCAATGATTTACTTCTAATAAAAAATATAAATCCAGAAAAAAGTAACCGTTCATGGATTATGATTCTGGGATACTATGTGGTGATTGTTTTAACGGGAGTACTTTTATTCTATTTAATTCCGCAAATGGCGCTCCTATTATTCATTATTGTTAGTAGCTACCACTTTGGAGAGCAGCAATGGCAAAATTTAAATCAGACCTTTCCCAAATGGCTGCTGGTATTATTTCAGTTTTTATATGGTTTTGTAGTTTTATTGTTGCTATTTGTGTTTCATACCAATCAAGTTCAACATATTATTTCAAAAATTGCAAACTTAACGGTTCCTCTGCCCTATTTTTTGGGACTCCTTCAAATTTCAGCTGGACTGTTTATTAGTTTATGCGGATATGCCTATTGGAAAACTGAAAAAATAAGAAGTAAACTCCTTTTAGAATGTTTTTACTTAATATTATTTACCATCCTATTTAAATCCTCTAGTTTAATTTGGGGCTTTGCTATATACTTTGTGATCTGGCACAGCATTCCCTCTATAATTGATCAGATTAAATTCTTGAATGGTTCTTTCTCATTTCCACATTTTATAACCTATTGCAAAAATGCAGGTTTCTATTGGCTCGCTTCTGTTATAGGAATCGCTATGATATATTTTATCTGTAAAAAAGAAGAGCAACTCTTTAATGCTTTATTTTTCTCGTTTTTGGCAGCGATTACTTTTCCTCATGCAGCCGTAATTACGAGAATGTTTCAAGGTGAAAAAAAACAAACGAAATATAAAGACGCATAAAAAAACCGAGCCATTGCTGGCTCGGTTTTAGTTTTTTAAATTTCGCTGGAAAGCGGATAATCGTTTTACATAATTTTGATATACAAAATTAGTTATTAGCTTATTTTACTTCTTCGAATTCAACGTCTTCAACATTGTCACCTTGAGCCGTTTCACCTTGTGGTTGTGCTTCTCCTTGACCTTGTTCTCCTTGAGCGTACATCGCTTCAGTAGCTGTTTTCCAAGCTGCGTTAATGTTATCAAGCGCTGTTTGAATTGCTGGAACATCTTGAGACTGGTGCGCCATTCTCAATTCAGTTAATGCATATTCTACCGCTACTTTATGATCATCAGCTAATTTAGCTCCAAGTTCTTTCAATTGAGTTTCAGTTTGGAAAATCATAGAGTCAGCCTCATTGATTTTCTCCGCTTTAGCTCTTAAAACTTTATCAGACTCAGCGTTAGCTTCAGCATCTTGTTTCATTCTTTCGATTTCTTCAGAAGTTAATCCAGAAGAAGCTTCGATACGGATATCGTGAGATTTTCCAGTTCCTTTGTCAGTTGCAGAAACTTTGATGATACCATTAGCATCAATATCAAAAGTTACTTCAATTTGAGGAACTCCTCTTGGTGCTGGTGGAATACCATCTAAGTTGAAACGACCGATAGTTTTGTTATCTGCAGCCATTGCTCTAGCACCTTGAAGAACGTGTAGTTCAACAGTTGGTTGAGAATCAGCAGCTGTAGAGAAAACTTGAGATTTTTTAGTTGGAATAGTAGTATTAGACTCAATTAATGTAGTCATAACACCACCCATAGTTTCGATACCTAAAGATAAAGGTGTAACGTCAAGTAACAATACATCTTTTACATCTCCAGAAAGAACTCCTCCTTGAATAGCTGCTCCAATAGCAACAACCTCATCAGGGTTAACTCCTTTAGACGCTTTTTTACCAAAAAATTTCTCTACTTCTTCAGCAATTCTTGGCATACGAGTTGAACCTCCTACTAAGATTACTTCATCAATATCAGAAACTGATAAACCTGCATCTTTCAACGCTCTAGCCACTGGTGCCATAGAACGCTTTACTAATGTGTCAGTTAATTTTTCGAACTGTGCTCTAGTTAATTTTTTAACTAAGTGCTTTGGTCCTGAAGCTGTAGCTGTTACGTATGGCAAATTGATTTCTGTCTCTGAAGATGATGACAATTCAATTTTTGCTTTCTCAGCAGCTTCTTTTAAACGTTGCAAAGACATTGGATCTAGACGCAAGTCAATTCCTTCTTCCGTTTTAAATTCGTCAGCTAACCAGTCAATGATTTCATGATCAAAATCATCTCCACCTAAGTGCGTATCTCCATTTGTTGACAATACTTCGAAAACTCCGTCTCCTAATTCAAGAACAGAAATATCAAATGTACCTCCACCTAAATCGTAAACAGCAATTTTTTGATCTGTACCTTTTTTATCTAAACCGTAAGCAAGTGCAGCTGCTGTAGGCTCGTTAATGATACGCATTACTTTAAGACCTGCAATTTCACCAGCTTCTTTAGTAGCTTGACGTTGTGCATCATTAAAGTAAGCAGGAACAGTAATAACCGCTTCAGTTACCGTTTGACCTAAATAGTCTTCAGCAGTTTTTTTCATTTTTTGAAGAGTCATCGCTGACAATTCTTGTGCAGAGTATAAACGACCATCAATATCCACACGTGGTGTATTGTTGTCCCCTTTTACAATTTTGTATGAAACTCTTTTTGCTTCAGCCGAAACCTCACCAAAACCTTGTCCCATAAAACGTTTGATAGAAGCAATAGTCTTAGTTGGATTAGTTACCGCTTGTCTCTTAGCAGGATCTCCTACTTTAATTTCTCCACCTTCAACAAAAGCGATGATAGATGGTGTTGTTCTTTTTCCTTCTGCATTAGGAATAACAACTGCTTCATTACCTTCCATTACAGAAACACAAGAGTTGGTCGTACCTAAATCAATTCCGATTATTTTACCCATTTTTACTATATTTAATTTTAATGTATGTTCGTTTTTTATGACTCTTTCACAAATAGTCAATCTTTGTGCCAATACAAAACCCTCTATTAAATTGTCAGTTTATGTTAAAATTGACACCATTTTATCTGACAACATGACATTTCATATTGTCATAATGCTTCATACAAAGTTATATTATGGAAGCTAATCCTGCTTCATATCTTTTTTTTGAGTAAATTAACGTCATCTACACTGTAATGTGTGCAATAATTTAAATACAAACAATTAGGAAAAAGATAAAATAATTTAAAAACAAAAACTATGGCACTTATCAATCCTTATATTAATTTTAATGGTAATGCCGAAGATGCATTTCATTTTTACAAATCAGTTTTTGGCGGAGAGTTCGCAATGGTCCTGCGTTTCAAAGACATGGCCAATGATGAATTTCCGATACCAGCACATGAAGCCAATAAAATAATGCACATTGCTTTACCTATTGGGAAAAACATTTTGATGGGGAATGATGTCCCCGAAAGTATGGGTCGAGTAAATGAAAATGAAAACAGATCTAAAATTTCTATTAGTGCTGAAAGTCGTGAAGAAGCCGATCAACTATTTAAAAGACTCTCGGCAGGCGGAACCATTGAAGTTCCTATTGGCGAGAGTCCTTGGAATTCTTATTTTGGTATGTTCAGAGACCAATTTGGAATTGAATGGATGGTCGATTTTGATCCTAATTACAAAGGTCAAATAGACTAGTTAAAAAAGTAGCTTACGCTTACCTGCCCTTGCCACTTGGAGTTTAAATTGTCTACCAACCACGGATTTCCTTTTGGATTTTTGAATTGAAAAACCGGTTGTTGATTTTCTATTCGTATAAAATCAAGTAGTGCATATCCCGAATTATTGATATTAGGAACGTAGACTTGTGTACCCCAATTTTTAGAAATTAGATTGCCAATATTAAAAATATCAACTGAAAATTCCAACTTGTTTTTAAAAAATTTAGTATCAAAAATAACTTTTAAATCTACTTGATGGTTCCAAGGTGTTCTAGCCCCATTTCGCTTGGCGTATTCCCCTCGATGCGAATTCAAGTAGTCGCTATTATTGATATAAGCATCTAACTGATTCCATTGTTCAGCCGCCGAAACTAGTACTGTATTATTACCATCGACAATATTTTGCAATTTAATTTCAGATTGATTTCTTGGAATGTATAAAATATCATTTTTTGCAGATCCATCTCGGTTAATATCCCCTTCATAGACAAATGAAAATGGACTTCCTGATTTTCCGTTGTAAATTAACCCGAATTTCAAATCGTTAGATTTTATTTTAATATCATAAAAATGATAGGATACTATTTTGTGTCGCAAATCAAAATTAGAAGCGGTTAACTCTGGAGAATTAGCAACTAAGGCTTGATTCCATTCAAAATTAGCAGCATGAGAATTTCTGTTCGTGCTCGAAATATCTTTACTTACGCCATAAGTATAGCCCAAAAATCCGTTGTAGTGATCCTCCGTTTTGGTAAGCCCAAAAGTGAGGTTGTAGCGATATCCTTTTGATGTATTGGTTAGTAAAAAAACATTGGTGAAATTTGGATTTATTTTAATGCTTTCTGCCGAAGTGTTGTAATATGGACGGTTGTCAGCACCAGTAAAATTACTTTTTTGATCTTCTTTTCGGTTAATAGACTGGAATAGTAATCCATCTAACGTTTTGGTATACGTAGCTTCAAAATTAAAAGCAAAATTATTTTTGAGTTGTACATCAAGAGATAGGTTACTTTTCCAATCACGAGGTAAATTGAAATTATTATCAATTAAATTAACTTCGGTCAATTTACGGCTTTGTAACGATTCTAATTGGCTTAAGTCCTCATTTAAAGGTAAAACACCCGTAGGTCTGTAATCAATATTAAAGTACTTTGTGCCAGAAATGTAATATTCATAAGCATACCAAACAAAAGGCATTCTTCCAGTAAATAAACCAGATCCTCCTTTTAAAGTATACTTCCCATCTTCATCTATAGTATAATTAAACCCAATTCGTGGATTAAATATTGGCATGTTGTTGATTTTGTTTTTATAGCCTGCAAATTCAGGTGTACTTTTTATTTGGTCAGAAATAGGGAAATCAGTAGGTGTATTTTGCCAATCGACACGGAAACCACCTAATAGATTAAACTTTTTAGAAAATCGAATCTCATCCTGAAAATAAACACTTGATAATAACACCGAGTAATCAGCAGAAGGTGTTTTTTTATTGTATTCAAAATCATTATTTTCAATATTGTACACCCCACGGACTCTATTTGGTCTGTCAGCCAGAAAATTCGCTACAGAACTATACTGCCATCTTCCATTAAAAGCGGTTAGAAATCGGTATTCAATCGCATTAATTTCTGATGAAGTCCCTATTGTAAACTTATGATTATTATGATAGTAGGTAATGTTGTCAGTAAATTGAATAGTGTTTAAACTCAAACCATAAACAGAAGCTTCCCGATAGGTTCCTGCAAATATTGCATTTGAGGTATTATCAGTGATTTCAATATGTGGAAAAACACGACCATTATAACTTCTATCATCATTCACTGTTGATAATGATAAAGTGAGTTTGTTAGAAAGTTTATTTGTGAATTTACTTTTTAACTCGGCAACAATACTGTTGGTAGTTGAATTGTGACGGTATCCTTGATTTCCAAAATTAAAAACCGTGGGCGTCCATTCTAAATTATCGGCAAAGCCTTTTACAAAGTTATTTCGGAGTGTTAATTTGTGATAATCTGAAATATTATAATCCAATCTCAAAAAAAGTTTAGTATTCTTGCGCTCTAATTGCGCATTTGACGAAATACCTGGATCATAATTGTATTTTGATTTAAGTCTATCAGCAATTAAATTAACCATTTCCTGCGAAATATTGGAAGTTGAACTACCCGGAGCATTTAAGACAGCTTCACTTCTATCAGCCAATTCAGCATTAAAAAAATAGAATAATTTGTTTTTTACTATCGCACCACCAATACTCACGCCATACGTGTAATCATTAAATGCAGCTGCTTCTTGTTTCAATCCATCGGAATAACGACCAATCAAATTTCTATTTTTTGCGAAAGTGTATAGTGCACCAGATGTCTCGTTTGAACCGCTTTTAGTAACGGCATTTATACTTGCTCCTGTAAAATTTCCGAAAGTAACATCAAACGGAGCCGTTTTTACAGACAAAGCACTGATGGCACCAAAACCGATGGGTTGCGTACCCGCCAAACCACCTGGAGTTCCTGATGCTGTAGACCCTGTAGCACCACTAGCTGGCTCCTGAAATCCTAAAACATCATTAGTGGCACTACCATCAATAGATAAATTATTAAATCTATAATTGGCCCCACCAAAAGAATTTAAATTAGCTTCAGGAAGCAAACGTGTGGCATCTTGAATACTTCGGTTTGCACTAGGAAGACTATTAATAACATCTATTTTCAGTCGTTTTTCGTTCGCTTTTTTACTATTAGAATTATTCATTATTTCAACCCCAGCCAGTTCTTGTATTTTTGAAAAAAAAGAGAAATCTAGTTTAGTGATTTTCCCCAATTGAACCTGAATAGCATCCAAAACCAATGGACTAAATCCTTCGTACGTAATTCGCGTTTCATAATCATCAGCTGGTTTCAATTGATTAAACTCATAATATCCATCAGCCTGAGATTGAGTTGTATATTTTATTCCTGTAGATTTTTGTACGATCGAAATAGTAGCAAATGCAATGGGGTTGTTTTGGTCATCAACAATATTTCCTTTTAAAATTCCTGTAGTTTCTTGCGCAAAAATAAATCCCGCGCACAAAAGAAAAAAAAGTGTAATTTGTAATTTCATTATTTGGTAATGTTTAGATTTTATAAATCTACGCAACTAATTGTATTTTGGTTTTATAAATTTATCGTATTTTTACGATTAATTTTTATCAAAAACATCACAAAATACTAACATTAAATACTTTACATAAAACTATAGTTTAATAATTAAATATTTATTTCATCTATAAAATACGATTAACATGAAAGAAACTATCGATTTTCATTCTTTTGAATTAGAATTATCCCAAATGGCTAAATGTTTGGCACATCCAGCCAGAATTCAAATTATTTCTATATTATCAAAACACAAAGACCGAACCTGTAAAGAAATTGTAGCCGAATTGCCGTTGTCGCAATCTACGGTTTCGAAGCATTTAAAAGATTTACTCGACGAAAATTTGATTTGTAGAAAATTGAGTGGCACACAGTCCTTATACACTCTCGAATGGAATAAATTAGAAAGGGTTTTTACCATTTTTGACCGTTTTAGTAAAAAAACGATGGTGAATAGACCTAAAAGGAATTGCTGTTAAGTAGGGATAGACTGATAAAAAAGCACATAAATAATTAAAGAAACCTCATTTAGTTTCAAATTCATAATTGAATTATCAATACCGGTTTTATACTAAAGTAGGAGTTTAGAGAATATTTAGATGTAGAACATTTTATAATTAAATAGCAATAATCTACATAATAATTTTGCCAATTGTTACAAAAAACAAATGATTATGGATTTACAAATAGTTATGTTTTCATTTGAATGCAATAGAAAACAATACAAAAAACTAATTTAGTGGCTCTTAAAGGAAGCTGCAAGATTTTTTTTAAAAATAAATTATACTCTTTTATCAAATTCAATTGAATCAAGACTATCGATTTTAAATAAAGGCTCATTAAGCGGAAGCGTAAAATAAAACGTAGAACCTATACCCTCTTTACTTTCAACCCATATTTCACCATCATTTTTTTCTACAAATCCTTTCACCAATAACAACCCAATTCCAGCTCCTTTATTGTCTTTTCTAGCTTTAGACAAAGTACTCATTTGAGGTGTAAAAAGTTTATCTTGAACATCCTGAGACATCCCCATACCAAAATCTTTTATCTGAATAATTACCTTTTCAGCTTCAACAGCTGCTGAGACTACAATTTTTCCTCCAATAAATGAATGCTTAATAGCATTAGAAATAATATTTTGAATAATGGAAATCAACATTTTTTCATCAGCAAATACACTAGTATTTATTTCGATGTCATTTTGAAGCTGAATTTCATTTAGCGATGCTGATTTTTCAAGGGATTCAAAAACCTTTTGTACATATTGAAAAGGCGCAATTTTAGTAGGTGAAAAAGCTTCTGAAGCATACTTTACTCGAGCCCATTCTACTAAGTTATCCAACATATTTAACTCATCGACAGCGGTTTTATGAAGTAAATCAAGCATTTCTTTTACCACATGAGGTTCTAATCGATTTAAATTGGCTTTCAAATATTCTGCAGTACCAATTATCCCAGACAATGGACTTCTTAAATCGTGTGAAACAATAGCCAAAACATTTTCTTTATGCGCATTGAGATCTTCTAATTCTTTTACATATATTTTGATTGCATCCTCTGATTTTTTTCGATCTGTCAAATCGCGGAGGATTTTAACGTACCCTAGCATCTCTCCGTCTAGTCCAGTAAGCGGAAATACCAAACCATACGCATAAAACAAACTTTGGTCCTTACAAATATGCCAGCGATTGTCTGTTGCTCTACCTTCTAATATTGCAGCCTTAATTTCTGTTTGCGGTATACCATTTTGAATGTCTTCCTCTGTGAAAATGATATTAAAATGTTTACCAACAATTTCATCCGATTCATATCCAAATATTTTTGTTGATCCAGAACTCCAGCTATTAATTATAAAATCATTATCAAGAGTAAAAATAGAATAATCTTGTAAGCTATCTATTACTTGGCTGTAAAACTCTGCAGTGGGAATATATTTACTTCTAAGAATTTTAGGAACAGTATTATCGTTTTTCATTAAATTTTGTAACTACTATTTGAAATTATGGAAGTTAATTTTTGCTTGAATTATATAATCAATGCTTACAAAGATACACAAAAGAAAATACAATTATTTAAGACTCATTAACTAAAAGTTTTGCAAAACCACCCATATAAAAACTTCGTACATCAGTTGTAAGGAAAGGAGTAATAGTTATCATCCTAGTTAGTGGAAAATTGACCTGAAGTACTAAATACCGCTATTACTTTAAAAATCATTAAATAATTCATTTAACAATGAAGGAGCAAAAATTTTCACCATTCATTTAAAAAAGAATGAAAATGATTTTAAAGATTAATTACCAAGTTAAATTTTGAACTATTATTTTTTTATTAAGACAAAATACAATCGTCAACTCACTGAAATGTAATAAATTATACAAGTTAATTTAAAAATTATATAAATTTTTTGTTTCAACAAAACTTAAATTTGAGTAACTAAAATAAATAAATTATTTACTAATGATACTAAAAATCGTTATCGGCAACGATCAAAAAAACAACGGTCACTAAATAATTTTTGTTAGAGAACTATTAAATCAAGATTTGTGTAGTGCAATGCTTTCAATATAAAATTTAGATACAACAGAAAAGATCAATTCTGCTACTTCAAATATTTTTACAACAGTTTAAAAAACTAATAGTAGATAAGACTTCTGTTTTATTTGCTTTTAAAAAAATCTAGGTTCTGCGGGAATAAAATTTTGTTAAGACCAAATAATATTAAATAATAGTACTAATTTTAATTATTAAATTATGAAAAATGAAGTTAAAATTCATGAAGTAAGTTCTGCGACTTTGAAAGGCCGTCGAGAATTTCTTAAAATCAGTGGTTTAGTTGCCGCCAGTACGGGACTGATCTTAATGGGATGTAACGATGATGACGGTCCTGCGGCAGATCAAAAATTACCAGGCGTTCGCGATGGAAAATTTGATTTAGGTGGAAATGATTTTGGTGTACTGAGTTATGCTTATGCTTTAGAGCAACTAGAAGCTGACTTTTATACTAAAGTAGTCAATGCGGCTAATTTTAGAGTCACGTTTAATGCTACAGAGCAAACAGTTCTCACAGATTTATACAACCATGAGGTGATTCACAGAGAGTTTTTTAAAGCAGCATTAACTGGAGCCTTACCAAATCCAAGTAGCCAGCTTCTTCCAAATTTAGCTTTCAATTACGGAGCCCTAAATTTCAACAGCCGCGCTGAAGTTCTAGCTACAGCTAAAGCATTAGAAGACACAGGAGTTGCCGCATATAACGGTGCTGGAAGACTATTGACTAATCCTGATTATTTATTGCTAGCAGGAAAAATAGTTTCTGTAGAAGCAAGACATGCCTCTGCTATACGAAGCCTTATAAACCCAAATTCAGCTGATTTTGCAGGAGATGATGTGATTAATACTACAACTGGTCTTGATGTCATGAAAACACCTTCACAGGTAATTCCTATCGCAGCCGGATTTATTACAACTGCTTTTACAGCAAAATTTTTACCGTAAATAACACTTAAAACGTATCATTATGAATATATTAAAATTTTTAGAGCCGTTTACCAATGAAAATCTAATGAATGGTAAAGCCTCCAGGAGAGATAGTTTCAATTTATTTGGACATTTAGGGAAAAATGCTGCATTAGCCGCAGTTCCCTTTGGAATTGCTGCTTTGACTTCGACTAAAGCATTTGCAGCCGATATTAATCCAACTCCTTCTACACCAATAGGCGCCTTGCAACTAGCGCTAGTTTTAGAATATTTAGAGAAAGAATTCTATATTATGGGTTTAGCATCAGGTGTTATTCCACCGGGCGGAAGAGATGAAAAAGTATTTATGCAAATTTCTGCACATGAAACCGATCACGTATCATTCCTAATTGCAGGATTGGGCGGTCCAGGAAGCGCTAATTTTGTTGCAAAACCAACCTTTGATTTTACCGTTAATGGGGCATTTGATCCTTTCAACAAAACAGGAATTGGAACTACGGCGGCGTACGCACAATTTCTTGCATTAGCACAAGCTTTTGAAGATACTGGGGTTCGTGCCTACAAAGGACAAGCAGCTAATTTAATTTCTACTCCAGATTTATTAACTGCGGCATTGCAAATTCATTCAGTAGAAGCACGACATGCTTCAGAAGTAAGAAGATTGCGAGGACTAAAAGGATGGATTACTGGAAACGAAAGAGGTGCGGGAATGCCTGCAGCAACTCAAGCGGTTTATGATGGTGAAGAAGTTACCATGCAAGCGGGTTATAATACCGCAACGCTTTTTGGCGCAGCAGCGGGATCTGAAGCTTATGATGAGCCTTTGACAACTTTGCAAGCTGTAAATATTGCCAACCTGTTTATTGTGTAATTAGTATTTATACTGCTTGGAATAAATCAATTATAAAAGGAACTAATGTAAATCTTTTTGTTCCACAAAAAAAGCCTCTCATTACTGAGAGGCTTTTGCTTTCTGGGTGGAAGACGGGGCTCGAACCCGCGACCCTCGGTACCACAAACCGATGCTCTAACCAACTGAGCTACAACCACCATTTGCTTAGCGGTGGCAAAGATACGACATAAGTTTACTTTTGCAAATATTTTTTTTAAAAAATAACGTGAAATTTATATCAAATCGCCTAAGCTATTGACTGCCAAATATCTTTCTACTGTGAAACCTTCAGCATGATCTAAACCAGTCAGTCTTCCTAAATCTCTGGAACGGTAATTTAAGCTTTCTAGGAAGTTTTTACTCGTAATTGGAGACTCGGGCTCCTTAGAATTGGCATCATAAAATTGAGAACTGTAGGCCAAAATCGCTTCAGTTTTTTTATCTGTAAAACCTGTAATATCCACTACAAAATCTGGAACTATATTTTTCCATTGAATGTAATGATATACTAGTTTAGGACGCCAAGGGTGTTGCACCTCTCCATCTATCGCTGTCTCGACCTTTACTAAACCTGACAAAAAACAGGCATCAGACACTAATTTACTTCCTTTTTCATGATCAATATGGCGGTCATCGATAGCATTACACAAGACAATTTCGGGTCGGTATTTGCGAATCATTTTTATGATTTCCAATTGGTGTTTTTCGTCATTAACAAAAAAGCCATCTCTCATTTCTAGATTTTCTCGCGCAGAAACACCTAATATTGCAGCAGCAGCAGTTGCTTCTTGATCTCTAATTTCTGCCGATCCGCGTGTACCTAATTCCCCTCGTGTCAAATCGATTATTCCTACGGTTTTACCCAAAGAAATTTCTTTTAAAATAGTTCCTGCACAACCTAATTCTACATCATCTGGATGCGCACCAAAGGCTAGTATGTCTAATTTCATCATTTATTTTATTATTTTTTAGCAGAACAAAAAACAGTCTCTTTCTTAATTACAAAACCTTTTTCATCGTCATAGATTTATTAACGCTTTCCTCCCACTCTTTTTCAGGAATACTATCCTTGGTGATTCCGCAACCCATGTACAGATGCACCTTAGTCACTAGATCAGTGGTATTTGGTGTATTGATTAAAGTATCCCCAATTTGCATGCAACGTAAATTTACAAACAAATCTGAGTTTACAACATTTGGAGTCATGCTACTATTCAATTCTCCCAAATAACCCGTATAAAAACTCCGGTCATACTCTTCATTTTGAATGATAAAAGCTTTAGCATTGTTTTTAGGTAACCCGCAAACCGCTGGTGTAGGATGGAGCATTTCAATGATTTTTTTTAAACTCTCATGAACATTCAAACGTCCAGAAATATCCGTTTTAATATGCCATATCTCACCCGCTTTGATGCTGTAAGGTTGGGTTACCAAAACTTCTGACGCAACAGTACTTAACTCATTAACAATGTAATCTGTTACAAATTGCTGTTCTTCTTGTTCTTTTTTCTGCCAAATAATTGCTGTACTTCCAATATCTTTTTGTGTTCCAGCTAAAGAAATCGTTTCAAAGATACCAGCATTAACTTTCAACAATTGTTCCGGTGTGGCGCCTAACCAAATCCCAATATTAGGATGATAAAAACAATAGACAAAAGTACTAGGATACAGTTGGACTAATTTTTGAAAAGTTGCTATTAAATCAAAATTAGGCACTGGAATAGTTTCTTTTCGCGACAACACTACTTTTTTAAATTCACTCTTGCTTATCGATTCAATCCCTTTGGCTACCAAATCTTTAAAATCCTTTTTAGCCAATTCATCGATGGTCGTTTGCTTCTCATAAAAAAATAAATCTTGATTACTTTCGAAAGAAACTCGCATAATTTCAGATTCATTTTCAGGAATCAAAAAGGTGTTTTTTCCATCAAAAGACGAAATAACAAATCCTTTTTCTGTAAAATCATCAACTTGAAAAAGTGAAGCATCCCGCTGAAAAAAACCAATAACCTCTGCAGTATTGGGTTTGCAATACAGAACAAAAGGGAGTTCTTCCTGCAAGTGTTTTTTTGCTTTCGCTACAAGTGATTCCATTATTTATCTTCGCTTTTCCTTTTTGGTAAAATCATATTGGTAAGCTTACACAGTGAAATCAAGTTGTTTCTTTCATCGGTAATTCTAATTTCCCACAAGTGAATGCTTCTTCCTTTGTGAACTATTTTAGCCGTTGCCGTAACGATTCCGTCGCGTTTGGCTTTCAAATGATTGGCTGCGATCTCGATCCCGCGTACTTCACTCACATCTGAATTTACAAAAAGCATTGACGCTGCACTACCCACACTCTCTGCCAAAGCTACCGTAGCTCCTCCATGTAGCAATCCCATAGGCTGATGCACTGAAGGATTCACGGGCATTGTGGCTACTAAAAAATCTTCTCCTGCGTCAGTATATTCAATATTCAGCGTTTGCATTAAGGTGTTCTTAGAAACATGATTGCAATACTGAAGTATTTTTTCTTTGTCGAATGTCATATTATTTGCTTTAAAAATGTAAAATTAAAGAAAAGATGACTTACAAAATAGGAATTACAATTGTTATTCTGATTTTGAAAATAGATTTTCCCTATTTTTACAAAAAAAACAATTCGATGCCTCCCAAAATACTTTTACTTTTTATTGGAATAGCACTTGCGCTTTGTTCCTGCCGTTCTGATTTTGAGACAGTAGCAAGCACAGGCGATTTAGCGTTTTCCAAGGATACTATATACCTTGACACCGTTTTTTCGAATATAGGGTCGAGTACCTACCGACTTAAAGTATACAACAAAAGTAAAAATGACATCACGATACCAAGTATAAAATTAGGTAAAGGATTGAATTCTAAATACCGCATGACAATTGATGGCATGCAAGGAACAGCAGGGAAAATTTTTACAAATGTAGCGCTGTTAGCAAGAGACAGTTTGTATGTTTTTATTGAAACCACGGCTAACATCGCTGATGCAAATCCAGCTGATTTTTTGTACACAGATCAAATTCAGTTTGATAGCGGTGCCAATCAACAAAATATTGAAGTAGTAACTCTTATCCAAGATGCAGTTTTCCTTTATCCACAGCGCTTTGCTGACGGAACAAAAGAAACGCTACCTATTGGAGAACAAAAAATTGAAGGTTTTTATTTGGATGAAAATGATCCTGTAAACGGAAATGAGTTGCAGTTTAACAACAACAAACCGTATGTCATCTATGGATATGCCGCCATTCCTTCTAATAAAACAGCTACTTTTGAAGCAGGAACAAGAGTTCATTTTCATGCTAATTCTGGTCTTATTGTAGCCAATAAAGCTTCGATTCAAGTGAATGGAGCACCCTCAACTACAGGCAAGTTGGAAAATGAAGTTGTTTTTGAAGGCGATCGTTTAGAACCTGATTTCTCAGATGTACCGGGACAATGGGGAACTATTTGGCTTACTGATGGAAGTACTAATAATAAACTGAATCATCTTACAATCAAAAATGCTAGTATCGGCTTGCTAATTCAAAACAATGACAATACTACAGTTACGATAAAAAATACCCAAATTTACAATACCAGTAACTACGGTATCTTGGCGCAGACCGCAAAAATTACTGGAGAAAATATAGTCATCAACAAAGCTGGATTGGCAAGTTTAGCGTGCTCTTATGGAGGTACTTATTTATTTACCCACTGTACCTTCAATAATAATTGGAACAGTTCTCAGCAGGTAGCAGTTGCAATAAGCAACTTTATCACTGGAGCTACTCCAGAAGTAAAGGATTTGAGTGCTGCAACCTTCAATAACTGTATTATTTATGGTTCCTACGGCAATGAAATGAGTTTAAATAAAAAAACAGGAGCTGCTTTTGAATACCAATTCAACAATTGTTTAATTAAATTTGACAATATTTCGAACCAATTTAGTACTAATCCGCTGTATCAATTTAGTACCGATACAGCACATTACAACGCAATCATTCTGAATAAAGATCCCAACTATTTTAATCAATCTCAGAATAAATTCAATATCGATGAAACTTCTGCCGCTTTTGCAAAAGGGAATTCGATGTATTTAATTCCATTAGACATTTTAGGAAATACAAGAACTGTACCCCCTGATTTGGGAGCTTACCAGAATAAGGCTTTTCCTAAATAACTCACTATAAAAGAACGCGTACCGAATTGAAATTCAAAAATTAAGCTTGATTTAATTAAACATTTAATAACTTGATATAAGGAAATAAACAGTAGTTTTGCCAAAATTTAACACCTTAAGCAAAATTAATTTTAAACAATTTCAACCAATTATCAAATTATGAAACAAATTTACTCCTTGCTCTTTTTATTACTTTTCACAGTAGCTTTTGGTCAAGCACCTGCAGACTACTATACAACGGCGACTGGCACGGGATATACCTTGAAAACGCAACTTTACAACATTGTCAAAGGTCATACAATTCAGGATTACGCAGGCCTTTACATTACTTACGAAACCTCTGACATAGATAATTTTTTTGAAAAAGATGGTTCTGTATTAGACATGTATTCTGAAAATCCTGCAGGAGTAGATCCATACACCTACAGCATTGCAACTGCACAACGTTGCGGAAGTGCCGGTTACACCAAAGAAGGAGATTGCTACAACAGAGAGCATATCATACCACAATCTGTATTCAACGAACAATCACCAATGGTTTCTGATGCTCATTTTATTACTCCAACAGACGGAAAAGTAAATGCGATCCGTTCTAATTTCCCTCATGCCAATGTAACAGTGGTAAGCGAAACGACCCGTAACGGAAGTAAATTAGGTACTGGTTCTATATCAGGATATACGGGTCAAGTATTTGAGCCAATTGATGAATTCAAAGGTGATATTGCCCGTATGTATTTTTATTTTGCAACTCGCTATGAAAATACTGTTTCAGGTTATAATTTTCCAATGTTTAATAACTCCACTGGAAAGGTTTTTACTGATGCCTTTTTAGCACAACTAATTTCTTGGCACAATCTAGATCCAGTAAGTCCACGTGAAATAGAGAGAAACAACGCTATTTACGCACGTCAAAACAACCGTAACCCATACATAGATAACCCTAGTTATGTTGCAGCTGTTTGGACAACAGAGCCTGCAGATACTCAAGCCCCTTCAGCAGTTACTAATCTAGCAGTTAGCAATACAACGTCTAATACAATTACTTTGACATGGAACGCAGCTAGTGATAATGTTGCAGTAACTGGTTATGATGTTTATTTGAATGGTTCATTAAAAACAAATACTGCTGGATTAACCACAACCATAACTGGATTACTTCCATCAACTAGTTATATATTTTATATCATAGCAAAAGACGATGCAAGAAACTCGTCTGTGGCTAGTGAATCAGTAACAGGAACAACAACTGCAGCCCCTACTGGTGGAACGACAGCTTCAGAAATATTCTTCTCGGAATATGTAGAAGGAAGTAGTTTAAATAAGGCTTTAGAAATAGCTAATTTTACAGGAGCAGCGGTCGATTTATCTGTTTATTCCATTAGAAAACAGTCCAATGGCGCCGGAGCTTGGAGTGCAGGGTTAAATTTAACAGGAACATTGAATTCAGGTGCTGTATTTGTTTTGGTAGATCCACAAATGGCAACAACTTGTTATCCAGTAACTAGTGCCAATTTATCGTCAGCTCAAGAAGCATTTAATGGAGACGATCCTATGGGGTTATTTAAAAATGGAGTGTTAATTGACATCATTGGAACTTTCAACGGCGGTACTGCCAAATTTGGTGAAAATGTTACCTTACGCAGAAAACCAAGCATCACTGCTCCAAATACTACTTTTGATAAAACGGCAGAATGGGATTCATTTGTAAGTAATACTTGTGACGGACTAGGTACTCACGCAATAGCAACGCTGTCACGTGAAGACTTCGAAAGTAATGAAATCCTTCTTTACCCAAACCCTTCTAATGGAGTCGTGAAGATTAATTTTCCAAGTACAAATGAAACATATTCTGTGCAAATATTTTCGACAATAGGACAAAAAGTCTTTGAAAAAGAATTCACTAACAGTTCTTATGCCGTAATAAACAATCTTCAGAATGGAGTTTACATTGTTAAAATAACTAATAACTCGCAATCAGTTACTAAAAAACTAATTGTGAACTAGTAATTAATAACATAATGAAATTTAAAGCGGCATAAATTGCCGCTTTTTTTATTCCCTAATTAGAAAATTGCTGCAGTATTTTAAATAATAGTAATCCAAAATATGCTGCTACAGCTTTTAAAATTAGAATTTATTTTATTTAAGTAAGACTTCGCTTATGATAGCTGAAATGTTAATAGTTTTGTTAAAAAATTCTTAAATACCTTTACAATTTCTTAACATGAAACAGCTTTAAAGTTATAAATTTGCGCGACTTTACTTTTTTTAAACTTGAGAGTCAAGTTTTTAAATATTGAAGTTAACTACAAAAACCATAACAACTTTAAACAATGAAAAAAATTTACTCTGCATTATTATTCTTATTCTTATCTGTTGCATCAGCACAAGCACCGAGCGGCTATTACAGTACAGCAACGGGAACCGGCTACACTTTAAAAACCCAACTATACAATGTAATAAAAGGGCATACTGATCAAGGGTATGCTGGACTCTGGAGTACCTACGCTACATCGGATAGGGACCATCAAAATGAAAATGACAACACTATTTTTGACCTGTATTCTGAGAATCAAAACGGAGCCGATCCATACACTTTTATTCTTACAACAGAACAATGTGGTACTTATTCAGTTGAGGGCGATTGCTACAATAGAGAGCACGTAATTCCACAATCTACTTTTAATTCTGCAGCACCAATGGTATCTGATGCACATTTTATTCCACCAACTGATGGAAAAGTAAACGGCATACGTTCTAGTTTTCCACATGGTAACGTAGCAACGGCATCAATAACAACTTTAAACGGAAGTAAGTTAGGCACAAGTGCTGTTTCTGGATACACTGGAACTGTTTTTGAACCAGCGCCGGCTTTTAAAGGCGATATAGCCCGTATGTATTTTTATTTTGCTACACGTTATGAAAATACGGTAGCTGGCTATCCTTTTGCCATGTTTAATGGTAGCAGCAACCAAGTATTCACGACCGCATTTTTAAATTTGTTACTTTCATGGCATGCCAATGACCCTGTGAGTGCAAGAGAAATTGAGAGAAATAATGCTATTTATGCACGCCAAGGAAATAGAAATCCTTTTATTGACAATCCCGCTTATGTAAGCGCTATTTGGGGCGGAACTACAGGAGGTGGAACAACCGACACTACGGTTCCTAGCACACCAACATCGCTAACATCAACAGCTAAAACGACAACATCAGTAACACTTGCATGGAATGCATCTACTGATAACGTAGGCGTAACAGGCTATAATGTATATGTAAATGGTGTTTTAAGAACAACGGTTACCACTTTGAACACTGTTGTGGGTAGCTTGACAGCAGCCACTAGCTATACCTTTACTGTGCGAGCAAAAGATGCAGCAGGAAATTTATCTGCAACGAGTAATTCTTTGACTGTAGTTACTAATTCGAACAACACCGCAACTGATTTATTATTTTCGGAGTATATAGAAGGTTCTTCAAATAATAAAGCGTTAGAAATTTCAAATGCTACTGGTGTAGCAGTCAACTTATCCATCTACAACATCAAAAAACAAAGCAATGGCGCTGGAGCGTGGAGCGCAGGCTTATCTTTATCTGGAACCTTGAGTTCTGGTAGTAAATTCACTATCGTAAATAGTCTAATGTCCTCTTCTTGTTATGCTACTAGCGCTGCCAATCTTTCTACATCTGCTACCGAAATGGCATTTAATGGAAATGATGCTGTGGGTCTGTTCAAAAACGGAATTCTGATTGATATCATTGGTACATTCAATGGCGGAACTGCAAACTTTTCAATTGATGAAACCATCCGCAGAAAAGCGACTGTAACGGCGCCTTCAACCACTTTTAACAAAGCTACTCAATGGGATGTCTTTGCATTAGACACTTGTAATAACTTAGGAAGTCGTGTGCTTGCAAAGGAGCCAAAGACTACTCTTGCTGTTGCTCTTGATGCCATTGTTATTTATCCAAATCCATCCAATGGAACTTTTAATATCAATAATTCGAACCAAATGTATTCTATCGAAGTCTACTCGATAATCGGTCAGAAAATTTTCAGTGCAGAAAACACTACCAAATCTGAAATTACAATTCCAAATATTGCTCGAGGAACCTACTTGGTTCGCATCAGTACCAATCAGGAATCAGTCATAAAGAAATTAATAATCAACTAAATTAAAAAGCGGCAAATTGCCGCTTTTTTTTTGCTTAAAATGTAATCAAAATTGATTAAATTTGCACCGCAATACAACAAACTACACAACAATGATTCATTTCTTTGAAAACCAAAGTAAAACCGTTTTTGCAGTACAAACGCAAAACGAAATCTCAGCTCAAGACATTTCAAAACTCAATTGGCTTTTTGCCGACGCACCTATTCTAGAAAAATCCGTACTCACGGATTTTTTTGTTGGACCTCGTGCCGCTATGGTTACACCATGGAGCACTAACGCAGTAGAAATCACTCAAAACATGGGGATTTCTGGAATTATTAGAATTGAAGAATTCGAAAAGGTAGCAGCTGACTTTACTGATTTTGATCCGATGTTACTTCAAAAATACTCGGAATTACATCAAGATATATTTACTGTAAATATTGAACCTGAAGCTATTTTAGAAATTGATGATATTGATGCCTATAACAAACAAGAAGGTTTAGCTTTAAGTTTAGAAGAAGTTGAATACTTAGATAATTTGGCAACCAAATTAAGCAGAAAACTTACGGATTCTGAAATTTTTGCTTTCTCACAAGCCAATTCGGAACACTGTCGTCATAAAATTTTTAATGGAACTTTTGTAGTGGATGGCGAAGAAAAACCAACTTCATTATTCAAATTAATCAAAAAAACATCGGAACAAAATCCTAGAGATATTGTTTCAGCTTATAAAGACAACGTAGCTTTTGTTAAAGGTCCGAAAGTCACACAATTCGCACCAAAAAGTGCTGACAAACCAGATTTTTACGAAGAAAAAGAATTTGAATCGGTATTGTCATTAAAAGCAGAAACACACAATTTCCCAACAACTGTGGAACCTTTCAACGGAGCTGCAACAGGTTCTGGAGGAGAAATTCGTGACCGATTGGCTGGTGGACAAGGTTCATTACCATTAGCAGGAACAGCGGTTTACATGACTTCCTATTCGAGATTGACCAACAATCGTAAACACGAAGAAGCTATGGCGGAACGTCCTTGGTTGTATCAAACGCCAATGGATATTTTGATTAAAGCCTCAAATGGAGCTTCAGATTTTGGAAACAAATTCGGGCAACCGTTAATTACAGGTTCGGTTTTAACTTTCGAACACGAAGAAACCACCCCTAACCCCTCCAAAGACGGGGAATTAAAAAACCGTAAGTTAGGTTATGACAAAGTAATCATGCAAGCAGGTGGAATTGGGTACGGAAAATTAGATCAAGCCATTAAAAAGAAACCACAAGAAGGCGATAAAATTGTCATTCTTGGTGGAGAAAATTATAGAATTGGAATGGGTGGAGCTGCCGTTTCATCAGCAGATACAGGAGCTTTTGGTTCAGGAATTGAATTAAATGCCATACAACGATCGAATCCAGAAATGCAAAAACGTGTTGCGAATGCCATTCGTGGTTTAGTGGAAAGTGACCACAATCCAATTGTTTCTATTCATGATCATGGTGCGGGTGGACATTTAAATTGTTTGTCAGAATTAGTTGAAGAAACAGGTGGATTAATCGATTTAGATAAATTACCAGTTGGAGATCCAACACTTTCTGCCAAAGAAATCATCGGAAACGAATCTCAAGAAAGAATGGGATTAGTGATTGGTGAGAAAGATATGGACGTCTTACAAAGAATTGCAGATAGAGAACGCTCACCAATGTATGAAGTCGGTGTAGTTACTAATGATCACAGATTTACATTCCAATCCAAAACTACAGGTTTAAAACCTATGGATTATGCTTTGGAAGACTTTTTCGGAAGTTCACCAAAAACCATTATGAATGACAAAACAATTGCTAGAAATTATAGTAATTCAGAATATAACTCAAAAGAAATCCCAACGTATTTAGAGCAAGTTTTACAACTTGAAGCTGTAGCTTGTAAAGATTGGTTAACAAACAAAGTCGACCGTTGTGTGGGTGGAAAAGTGGCCAAACAACAATGTGCTGGACCTTTACAATTGCCATTAAACAATGTCGGCGTGATGGCTTTAGACTTCAAAGGAAAAGAAGGAATTGCCACATCCATTGGCCACGCTCCTATTTCAGCTTTAATTGATCCAGTTGCTGGAAGTCGAAATGCAATTGCAGAATCGCTTTCTAACTTAGTTTGGGCACCATTGAAAGAGGGTTTAGATTCAGTTTCTTTATCTGCAAATTGGATGTGGGCTTGTAAAAATGAAGGTGAAGATGCGCGTTTATACGAAGCTGTAAAAGGTTGTTCTGATTTTGCTATCGAATTAGCAATCAACATTCCAACCGGAAAAGATTCCCTTTCGATGAAGCAAAAATATCCGAATGATGAAGTAATTGCACCAGGAACAGTTATTATTTCAGCTGCTGGAAATTGTTCAAATATTACGAAAGTTGTAGAACCTGTTTTACAACATAATGGCGGAAATATTTACTACTTAAACTTATCTCAAGATGCTTTTAAATTGGGAGGTTCGTCATTCAATCAAACACAAAATAAAATAGGTAATGAAACGCCTACTATCAAAAATGCTGCTTTCTTCAAAAAAGCATTCAATACCTTACAAGATTTAATTAAAGAAAGAAAAATCAAAGCTGGACACGATATTGGAAGTGGTGGTTTAATCACAACTTTACTAGAAATGTGCTTTGCTGATGTGAATTTAGGAGCAAATTTCGACTTAACTTCTATTAATGAAATCGATTCTACTAAATTATTATTCTCTGAAAATATTGCAGTTGTTTTCCAAGCAGACGTTGAAGTAGAAGCAATATTTAAAGCCAATAGAATTGAAATTTTCAATATTGGAACGGTTACGAATTCGGATACTATTTCTATTGTAAATCATGAAGATAAATTTGAATTTTCTTCAAAAAAATATAGAGAAATTTGGTTTGAAACATCTTTCTTATTAGATCAGAAACAAACCAAAAATGGCAAATCATTAGAGCGTTATGAAAATTTCGCGAATCAACCTTTACATTTTACTTTCCCATCTCATTTTGACGGAATCCTCACCCCCAGCCCCTCTCCAAAGGAGATGGGAGATAGACCAAAAGCGGCAATTATTCGTGAAAAAGGAAGTAATTCGGAACGTGAAATGGCAAATGCTATGTATTTGGCTGGTTTTGATGTTAAAGACGTTCACATGACCGATTTAATTTCCGGTCGCGAAACCCTGGAAGACATTCAGTTCATTGGAGCTGTTGGAGGTTTCTCTAACTCTGATGTTTTAGGCTCTGCCAAAGGGTGGGCTGGAGCATTTAAATATAATGAAAAAGCAAATACAGCTTTGAAGAATTTCTTTAAAAGAGAAGATACGATTTCGGTTGGAATTTGTAATGGTTGCCAGTTGTTTATGGAATTGGAATTAATCAATCCAGAACATACAGTTCATGGGAAAATGTTACACAACGACAGTCAAAAACACGAAAGCATTTTTACATCGGTAACAGTTCAAGAAAATAATTCGGTGATGTTATCTACCTTAGCGGGAAGCACTTTAGGTGTTTGGGTTTCACATGGGGAAGGAAAGTTCAATTTACCTGAATCAGAAGAAAATTATAGTATTGTTTCTAAATATGCTTACAATAATTATCCAGCAAATCCCAATGGTTCTGATTTTAATGCGGCTATGCTATGTGACAGAACAGGTCGCCATTTGGTGATGATGCCGCATATTGAGCGTTCTACTTATCAATGGAACTGGGCAAATTATCCAAAAAATAGGAATGACGAAGTTTCGCCATGGCATGAAGCTTTTGTAAATGCGAGAAAATGGGTTGAGAAAAATTAATTTAATTATAATATGCAAAGCGCTTTCGAAAGGGAGCGCTTTTTTTACATAATTAAAACAACATATGCGCAACGATATTAAAAATTAGTAATCTTCAGACCAATTGAATTTTTCTTTTACAATATTACTTTTTTCTTTTTTAATATAGTCTAATAGTGCACCAGCTGCAGGAGAGTGTTTTTTCCCTTTGAGCCATATCAAACTCCAAGTAGTTTTAATTGGCAAACCCTTAAAGGGAATGATTTGTAATTCCTTGTTTAAGAGTTCGTTTTTTATTCCTATTAATGGCATAATAGAACATCCTAAACCTGCAATAACTGCCTGTTTAACCGCTTCATTTGAAGTTAGCTCCATTTTTTTTCGAATTAAAACAGTATTTCTCTCTATAAAATTCTCCATCATTTGACGAGTTCCAGAACCCTTCTCTCTATAAATAAGAGGTATTTCTGTAAATATGTCTTTTGAATTTTCAAGCCTTTTAGAATCAGTTTTGCTGTTGGCAACCAAAAACAATTTGTTTTGCAATAAATCTAATTTTTCAATATTTAAAGAAGCAGGCAATACCGATACTAGTGCAAAATCAATTTCATTTTTCTCCAAACTACTAATTACACGACTCTTATTGGTAACATCCATTTGCAATTCAATTCCAGAATTTACTTTCATAAAATCAGCTAGAAAATATGGCATTACATATTTACCAGTTGAAACAATAGATACTTTTAATCGTCCTGTTAGTTGCCCCTTATAGGCCATAGTTTTAAAATTGATAGTCTCTACTTGATCAATTACATTTTGAGCAACCTCAGCAATTTCAGTTCCAAACTCAGTTACATACAATCTTCTACCAACCACTTCTGTTAACGGAATATCAAATTGATCCTGAAAATTTTTAAGTTGAATGGAGACGGCTGGTTGCGTTAAGTGAAGTTCCTCTGAAGCCTTTGTAACGCTCTGTGTTTTAACAACTTTTAAAAATATCTGGAGTTGGTGTAAAGTATAGTTCATATATTAATTTATTGATAACTATTACAAATGTAAATAAAAAACAACAAAGAAGATAAACTATCTTTACTGTTAATTTTTTAATATTATTAATAAGTATATATTATATTATGTAATTATATTTATTTTTTTAAGTAAATATCTAAATTAATGGAACTACCGCACTAAGCGTGCGATGGAATGAGCTCTCTATCATTACTTTTCTAATATTTTGAATTAGTAACCAAATACCAAGATAATGATTTTGCATGGAGAGGTTTATTGCATTCGCTTAACTGAAAGCTTTATTCAGTTAAGCGAGTATTTCTTTTTTGTAATTGAAAAAGTAAAGTCAAAGGATCAAGTCAAACCTAGAAATGGTTTTTTAAATAATTAATTACTGGTTTAATTAGTTTTTTTTGCAGTACTATTTAGGCGAATTTTTTAGTTATAACCACACCAGACAGTTCAAAACCAGAATTTATTCCCATTAGTATTTGAAAACTTTAGTAATATTTAAAATGCAATATTAATACTCACTTATCATTTTCTATTAAAGTTTTAAGAACTTAATACTTTGAATTATATATTAGTGTACTATTTAATCTCAAAATGCAAAGAATTAAGTTCTTTAGAATAAATATTGCCATAAATACCCCGCAATTTCGCAGGTGATACAGACTACTAAAAGTGAATTATCATCAGCTACTTAGAAGATTTTATAAAAATAGCTGTTTATTTTTCTGTAAAAAAGTAAGAAGTCATTTAGGTAACAAATTCATTTAGAAAACCTATAAAAATCAAATTCATAGTTTACTATCAACTTTTTACACTTAATTCAAAGAAAACGATTTCGTAAAAAGTGTCATTTCTAGTTTAATTTTTCATTTAATTTTTGAAATTTAACAATTTTTATTAAATTTTATTTAATTTGCGCGTCAATTCAATTTTCGCATAATGACTTCAATCACCAGACTTTTTGATTTTCCCTATTATCAACAAGATAAATACACTTCAATTCCAGATGCTTTAACAACAAAGCAAAATGGAGTTTGGATAAAAACTTCTACACAAGAATACATTGCAAAAGCAAATGCTGTTTCGAGAGCACTTTTGAAAATGAATGTTCAAAAAAACGATAAAATTGCCATTATTTCTACTAATAATAGAACCGAATGGAATATTATGGATATTGGTGTGTTGCAAACTGGTGCGCAAACTGTTCCCATTTACCCAACAATTTCTGAAGATGATTACGAATATATCCTGAATCACTCTGGAGCAATCTACTGTTTTGTATCGGATGCAGAAATTTTAAGGAAGATAAATTTAATTCGTGATAAAATTCCAAACGTGAAAGAAATCTATTCTTTCAACGAGATTGAAGGCTGTAAAAACTGGAACGACTTACTAATTTTAGGTGTTGATACTGGAAATCAAAGTGAAGTTGAGGATCGTAAAAACAACGTACAATCCGAAGATTTAGCGACTATAATTTATACTTCGGGAACCACAGGAAAGCCTAAGGGAGTTATGCTTTCGCATAAAAATATTGTTTCAAACGTATTGGATAGTGCCTCCAGAATTCCTTTTGAAGCAGGTAAAAGCCGTGCATTGAGTTTCTTGCCTATTTGCCATATTTTCGAAAGAATGATTTTGTATTTATACCAATATTACGGAGTTTCGGTATATTTTGGTGAATCAATTGATAAAATTAGTGACAATCTAAAAGAAGTTAGACCAACTGTTATTACTGCAGTTCCAAGACTTTTAGAAAAAGTATACGATAAAATTTACGCAAAAGGAACTGAGTTGACAGGCATCAAAAAGAGTTTATTCTTTTGGGCAATAGATCTAGGGTTGCGTTATGAACCTTATGGCAAAAATGGTTTTTGGTATGAGTTCCAACTCAAAATTGCTCGCAAACTTATTTTTAGCAAATGGAAAGAAGGTTTGGGTGGCAATCTTGATTTAATGGTTTCAGGAAGTGCCGCTTTACAACCACGATTGGCTCGTATATTTGCTGCAGCTGAAATTCCAGTAATGGAAGGATATGGTTTAACCGAGACCTCGCCGGTAATATCCGTTAACGATATTAGAAATAACGGTTTCAAGGTCGGCACCGTAGGGAAAGTCATCGATAATGTTGAAGTAGTTATTGCTGAAGATGGGGAAATTCTTTGCAAAGGACCTAATGTAATGATGGGTTACTATAAAGACGAAAAATTAACTAGCGAAGTAATTACAAACGGATTCTTCCACACAGGAGATATTGGAGTTTTTGATGATTATGGCTTCTTGAAGATCACCGATCGTAAAAAAGAAATGTTCAAAACCTCAGGAGGAAAATACATTGCACCGCAGTTAATCGAAAATACGATGAAACAATCCCGTTTTATTGAGCAAATTATGGTAATAGGTGACGGACAAAAAATGCCGGCAGCCTTTATTCAGCCAAGTTTTGAATTTGTTAAAGAATGGGCAAATATTCACGGAATTGATGTTGGAAAAAGCAACGAAGAAATCGTTTCTAATATAAAAGTTATTGCCAGAATTCAGGAAGAAATTGACAATCTAAATGAAAAATTTGGAAATTGGGAGAAAATAAAACGTTTTGAACTTACACCTGACGTGTGGTCTATTGAAGGCGGACAGCTCACTCCTACTCTAAAACTGAAACGAAAAATAGTGATGGAGAAATATACTGATTTGTTCTATAAAATCTACAATTAGCCTTTAATAAAGCCGTTCAGTTATGAAATTAAAAGTACTTATTGGCTCGGTAATTAGTGTCTTCTTTTTTTCTAATTGTCAAGAAAAACAAAAGCAAGATTCCATTAAGGACAATTATTTAGACTTTTCTAAACGGGACGACCAGCTAACTGGTGGCATCAAAATGATTCCAATTAAAACGCCTAAAGGCACTTTCAACGTTTGGACAAAACGAGTAGGCAATAATCCAAAAATAAAAGTACTGCTCTTGCACGGTGGGCCGGGATTGACACACGAACTCTATGAATCTTTTGATGGGTATTTTCCTAACGAAAGTATCGAATACATCTATTACGACCAATTGGGTTCGTATTACAGCGACCAACCTAATTATAACAGTTTATGGACTAATGAACGTTTTGTAGAAGAAGTAGAGCAAGTACGCATCGCATTAGGCTTAAACAGTTCTAATTTTTACCTGATGGGACAATCTTGGGGCGGAATCCTTGCAATGGAATACGCTTTGAAATATCAAAAAAACCTGAAAGGCTTGATTATCTCTAATATGATGGCAAGTGCAGCGGAATAAAATGCTTACGCAAAAGACGTTCTGGCACCGCAATTGGACCCAAAAATCCTAAAGCAATTACAGGATATTGAAAATAGTAATGATTTTGATAATCCAAAATACAGTGAATTACTTTTTAAATATTATTACACAGAACATGTATTGAGAATGCCACTCGAGAAATGGCCAGAATCCATCAACCGCTGTTTCAAGCACATTAATCCTAATGTATATGTGTATATGCAAGGTCACAGTGAATTTGGAATCACCGGAAATGCAACCCTTAAAAATTGGGATGTAAAAGCCAGACTGAAAACCCTAACAGTTCCTACCTTAAGTATTGGTTCTAAATACGACACGATGGATCCCGAACACATGAAATGGATTGCTAACGAAGTTCAAAACGGACGTTTCTTGTTTTGCCCTAACGGAAGTCACCTTTCGCAGTATGATGATCCAAAAACCTATTTTCCAGGAGTAATCAAGTTTTTAAAAGATGTGGACAATGGAAGTTTTAAAACATCTTAAAAAATAATTTCAATTGAAAACCACGATTAGACTTCGTGGTTTTTTAATTTTACAAAGAGAATAAAAACTATAAAACGGTTTACTTACTATCTAAAAAATAGCGATTCCCAACATTGCCAAACTATTACTACTTATCATAAAAAAAGTCTGTGCTTGAACTCATTTTGGATAACTTCTTCATTTTTATTTGCGTAAGGGACCGAAGTGGTATCCTTTTATAAAATCCCATTTTTTTTTGGGATTTTATAAAAGATATAACGGAGCGCCCGACCCGCAGGGATACGCCCCAAAAAAAAATAATTCGAAAAATTAGTTTAAACAACTCTATTTCAGTGTAGTTTTTTTATATTTAATATCTTTTAACAAAAAAATAGTCGGATATATTATGCGTGCATAGTATTTTTTGTTATATTTGAAATCGATATAGTTACTTATGAAAGATAAAACGATAGATTATATTTTACGTGCCACTTGGCAAGCTGTGGCTAGAATGTATAATGAGGAAGCGTCGAAATACGATGCGAGTATGGCTACCGGATTTGCTTTATTGAGTATAGACAAGGAAGGTGGAACGCCATCGACTTCTTTAGGTCCAAAGATGGGGATGGAAGCAACAAGTTTGACTAGAACCTTAAAATCAATGGAGGAAAAGGGTCTAATTATTCGAAAGAAAAACCCTGAAGATGGTCGTGGTGTATTGATTTACCTTACCGATTTTGGTAAAGAAAAAAGAGAATTATCTAAAAATACCGTGTTGAAATTTAATGAAACGGTTAAGCAGCATATTTCAGAAGAGAAACTGCAACACTTTATAGAAGTGGCAGATACCATTAATGAATTAATTATAGATAAAAATATTTTTAATCCTACAAGTGTCAACGAATTAACAGAGAAAATAGAAAACGAAATCGCATAATATAAAGTAGTGATACTTTTGAACGAAATCTTTTCAAATACCAAACAAATATAACAAAGTATGAAACGCACAATTAAAAAAGTTGCAGTGATTGGATCCGGAATTATGGGCTCAGGAATTGCTTGCCATTTTGCCAATATTGGGGTAGAAGTCCTACTATTGGACATTGTTCCAAGAGAATTGACAGATGCAGAAGCTAAAAAAGGTCTTACGCTGGAAAGCAAAGTAGTAAGAAACCGATTAGTGAATGAGCATTTATCCAACTCTTTAAAATCGAAGCCCTCTACTATTTACAGTCAAAAATTTGCTAGCCGAATTACTACCGGAAACACAACGGATGATATGGCTAAGATTGCCAATGTAGATTGGATTATCGAGGTAGTTGTGGAGCGTTTGGATATTAAAAAATTGGTTTTTGAACAAATTGAAAAATTTAGAAAGCCAGGAACTTTGGTAACATCGAACACTTCTGGGATTCCAATTCACTTTATGAGCGAAGGACGCAGTGAAGATTTTCAAAAACACTTCTGCGGGACACACTTTTTTAACCCAGCGCGTTACTTAAAATTATTCGAAATCATCCCTGGTCCACAAACTTCAACAGAGGTTTTGGATTTCTTAACTATATACGGAGAAAAATTCTTGGGAAAAACATCGGTTGTTGCCAAAGATACTCCAGCATTTATTGGAAACCGTATTGGTATTTACGGAATTCAAAGTTTGTTTCACTTGGTAAAAGAGTTGGGATTAACGATTGAAGAAGTTGATAAATTGACTGGCCCAGTTATTGGTCGTCCAAAATCGGCTACTTTTAGAACTGTAGATGTAGTTGGACTGGACACTTTGGTACATGTTGCCAACGGAATTTACGAAAATTGTCCAACAGACGAACAACACGAGTTGTTCAAACTTCCAGAATTTGTCAATAAAATGATGGAAAACAAATGGTTGGGAAGCAAAACAAATCAAGGTTTCTACAAAAAAGAAGGAAAAGATATTCTGACTTTAGATTTAGACACTTTAGAATATAGAGCAGCCAAAAAAGCTTCATTTGCAACTTTAGAGTTAACTAAAACTATTGATAAACCCATCAATAGATTTAAAGTTCTAGTAAAAGGAAAAGACAAAGCAGGAGAATTCTACAGAAAAAGTTTCTCTGGAATGTTTGCTTATGTTTCGAACCGTATTCCTGAGATATCTGATGAATTATACAAAATAGACGATGCCATGAAAGCTGGTTTTGGATGGGAAAATGGACCATTCGAAATTTGGGATGCCATTGGAGTTGAAAAAGGAATTGAAATCATGAAAGCCGAAGGTCTTGAGCCTGCTGCTTGGGTTACTGAAATGATTGCTTCTGGAAGTAAAAGTTTTTATACTATTAAAGAGGGAGCTACCTATTTCTACAATATTCCAACTAAATCACAAACTAAAGTTCCGGGTCAAGATGCTTTTATCATCCTGAACAACATTCGCGAAACCAAAAAAGTTTGGAGTAATAGCGGTGCTATCATCCAAGATTTGGGAGATGGAATTTTGAATTTAGAATTCCAATCTAAAATGAATACTATTGGTGGTGATGTTTTGGTTGCTATCAATAAAGCAATCGATTTGTCCGAAAAAGAATATCAAGGTTTGGTTATTGGAAATCAAGCAGCGAATTTCTCTGTCGGAGCCAATATAGGAATGATCTTCATGATGGCGGTAGAGCAAGAATATGACGAGTTGAATATGGCCATCAAAATGTTCCAAGACACGATGATGCGAGTGCGTTATTCTGGAATTCCAGTAGTAGTTGCTCCTCACGGAATGACGTTTGGTGGTGGTTGTGAAATGAGCTTACATGCAGATAAAGTAGTTGCTGCAGCCGAAACCTATATGGGTCTTGTTGAATTTGGTGTTGGGGTTATTCCTGGCGGTGGAGGTTCGAAAGAATTGGCGATGCGTGCATCTGATTTATTCCGTAAAAATGATGTGGAATTGAATGTTTTACAAGAATATTTCATGACTATTGCTATGGCAAAAGTATCGACTTCGGCTTACGAAGCATTTGATACTGGACTTTTAAAACACGGTAAAGATATTGTAGTGGTAAATAAAGACCGTCAAATTGCCGAAGCTAAGAAACATGCCTTATTAATGGCCGAAGCAGGCTATACACAACCAATTAGAAGAACGGATGTGAAAGTTTTGGGTAAACAAGCCTTAGGAATGTTCTTAGTTGGAACCAATCAAATGGTTGCCGGTAAATACATCTCAGAACACGATTTGAAAATTGCAAACAAATTGGCGTATGTAATGGCTGGTGGAGATCTATCAGAACACACTTTGGTATCTGAACAATATTTATTGGACATTGAGCGCGAGGCATTCTTGTCACTTTGTACCGAAAGAAAAACACTAGAACGTATCCAGTTTATGTTAACCAAAGGGAAACCACTTCGCAATTAATTTTAAATTATAAATTATGAATTTTAAATGCCTTTCAATTATTTCAGGATTTAAAATTCAAAATTCAAAATAATAATTATGAAAACAGCATATATCGTAAAAGCATACAGAACAGCCGTAGGTAAAGCACCAAAAGGAGTTTTTAGGTTCAAAAGACCTGATGAATTGGCTGCCGAAACCATCGAATTCATGATGAATGAATTGCCTGATTTTGATAAAACCCGTATTGACGACGTTATGGTAGGAAATGCCATGCCGGAGGCAGAACAAGGTTTGAACGTAGGTCGTTTAATCTCTTTAATGGGATTGAAAGTAGATGATGTACCAGGAGTTACCGTAAATAGATATTGCGCTTCAGGGCTAGAAACTATTGGAATGGCAACTGCAAAAATTCAATCTGGAATGGCACACTGCATCATTGCTGGTGGAGCTGAAAGCATGAGTTTTATTCCAATGGGAGGCTACAAACCAACTCCGGATTATGCTGTCGCAAAAGCTGGAAACGAGGATTACTACTGGGGAATGGGACTAACATCCGAAGCAGTGGCGAAGCAGTTTAACATCTCGCGTGTAGATCAAGATGAATTTGCTTTTCAATCACACAATAAGGCCTTGAAAGCACAAGCAGAAGGAAAATTTGATAAACAAATTGTTCCTATTACAGTAGAGCAAACTTTTATCAATGAAAATGGTAAAAAAGAAACCAAATCATATGTTGTTACTAAAGATGAAGGTCCGAGAGCTGGAACTTCACTTGAAGCATTGGCGGGTTTAAGACCAGTTTTTGCTGCTGATGGTAGTGTTACAGCCGGTAACTCTTCACAAATGAGTGATGGAGCCGCATTTGTTCTAGTAATGAGCGAAGAAATGGTAAAAGAATTAAACTTGGCACCAATAGCGCGTTTGGTAAACTTCGCCTCTGCAGGAGTGGAGCCAAGAATCATGGGAATTGGTCCCGTAAAAGCAATTCCAAAAGCATTAAAACAAGCTGGACTGACTTTGAATGACATTGATTTAATTGAGTTAAACGAAGCTTTTGCTTCACAAGCGTTAGCAGTAACTCGTGAGTTAAACTTGAATCCAGATATTATCAATGTAAATGGTGGAGCAATCGCATTAGGTCACCCACTGGGTTGTACTGGAGCTAAATTATCTGTTCAGTTATTCGACGAAATGAAACGTAGAGGAAGTAAGTACGGAATTGTAAGTATGTGTGTAGGTACTGGACAAGGCTCTGCAGGTGTTTACGAACTTTTGTAAGCTTAGATTTTAAATAAAAAACATATTAAAAAATAAAAAAATGGCAGATACAATTGAAAAAAACGTAACCCGTGGTGGTCAGTTTTTAGTTAAAGAAACAAAATGTGAAGATATTTTCACACCTGAAGATTTTACAGAAGAGCAATTAATGATGCGTGACTCTGTGAAAGAGTTTGTAGACAAAGAGTTGTGGGCACACAAAGATCGTTTTGAAAAAAAGGATTATGCTTACACGGAAGAATCCATGAGAAAAGCTGGTGAGCTTGGACTTTTAGGGGTTGCAGTTCCAGAGGCTTATGGCGGATTAGGAATGGGATTCGTATCGACAATGTTAGTTTGCGACTATATTTCTGGGGCAACAGGTTCATTCTCGACTGCTTTTGGTGCACACACTGGAATTGGAACTATGCCAATTACTTTGTATGGTTCGGAAGAACAAAAACAAAAATATGTTCCAAAACTTGCTTCAGGTGAGTGGTTTGGTGCGTATTGTTTGACAGAGCCAGGTGCTGGATCTGACGCAAATTCAGGGAAAACAAAAGCTGTTTTATCTGAGGATGGAAAATACTATACTATCACAGGGCAAAAAATGTGGATTTCGAATGCAGGTTTCTGTAGCGTATTTATCGTTTTTGCTCGTATTGGAGATGACAAAAATATTACCGGTTTCATTGTAGAAAACACTTCAGACAATGGAATTTCAATGGGTGAAGAAGAGCATAAATTAGGTATTCGTGCTTCCTCTACACGACAAGTTTTCTTTAATGAAACTAAAGTGCCTGTTGAAAACATGTTATCTGAAAGAGGAAATGGTTTCAAAATTGCCATGAATGCTTTGAACGTAGGTCGTATCAAATTGGCTGCTGCTTGCTTGGATGCACAACGAAGAGTGATTTCTGGTGCAGTGCAATATGCTAATGAAAGAATCCAGTTCAATACAGCCATTGCTCAATTTGGTGCAGTTCGTTCTAAATTAGCTGAAATGGCAACTAGCTGTTATGCAGGAGAAAGTGCTTCTTACCGTGCTGCTAAAGATATTGAAGATCGTATTATTGCTCGTGAAGCAGAAGGAATTTCTCATCAAGAAGCAGAATTAAAAGGGGTTGAAGAATATGCTATCGAATGTTCCGTATTGAAAGTAGCGGTATCTGAAGATGTACAAAATTGTGCTGATGAGGGAATTCAAATTTTTGGAGGAATGGGCTTCTCAGAGGATACACCGATGGAAAGCGCTTGGAGAGATGCTAGAATTGCTCGTATCTATGAAGGCACCAATGAAATCAACAGAATGTTATCTGTAGGAATGTTGATCAAAAAAGCAATGAAAGGTCACGTAGATTTACTAGGACCAGCTTCAAAAGTTCAAGAAGAATTAATGGGAATTCCATCTTTTGAAACTCCTGATTATTCTGAATTGTTTGCAGAAGAAAAAGAAATGATTGGCAAATTGAAAAAAGCGTTCTTAATGGTAGCAGGTGGAGCGGTTCAAAAATACGGTCCAGATCTAGATGCACACCAACAGTTGCTTATGGCTGCCTCCGATATCTTAATTGAAATCTACATGGCTGAAAGCACAATCCTTAGAACTGAAAAAATGGCTAAAAAAGAAGGAGAAGCAAAAGTACAAGAACAAATAGCAATGGCTAAATTATACTTGTACAAAGCAGTTGACATTGTAACTCAAAAAGGGAAAGAAAGTGTTATTTCTTTTGCTGAAGGAGATGAACAACGCATGATGCTAATGGGTTTACGTCGTTTTACAAAATATACCAATATGCCAAATATTGTAGCGTTAAGAGAAGTAATTACAACAAAATTAGTAGCAGAAAATACATACTGTTTCTAATTGTAGAAAATTTTGTTTTTAGTATTTTAGTTGTTAAAAAACCGTCAAGTTCAATACGAGGCGGTTTTTTTATGCAATATCCTTTTATTATTTTCGTCATTGCAAATTCAAAAGATCGTTCACAACTTAGTCGGATATTTTATTTAATAGAATCGTAAACTATTCTTTTTCGCTTTGTTCGATTGCCTTTGCCTTAGCATTTTTTTTCAACTCAACGACTTCAACCTTTATTGCAACTGCATATCCGTTTGGGATTATTTTATTACCATGAGCATTAGCATACACTTTAGTAAATTCTGCACCAAAATACAGTATGATCGCTGAGTAATAGACCCAAATTAAAATAATAACTACAGATCCTGCAGCACCATAAACTGTAGCCACAGTGGAACTTCCCAAGTAAAAACCAATTCCAAATTTACCAATCATAAAGAAAAATGAAGTAAAACTCGATCCTATAAGCGCATCTTTCCAATCAATATCGCCATCGGGTAAGGTTTTGAAAATAATAGCAAATAAAATTGTAGTGGTTAAAAACAAGATGATGATATTAAAAATATAAAATATGTAAACTGTTGTATTGGGAAAATAAACAAGTAAGCGCGTATTAATAACATCCATTACTGTATTTACCATTAAACTCACCATTAGTAAAAACCCAACAGAAGCTATCATAGAAAATGACATCAATCGATTTTTGATAAACTTCATAATGCCTTTATTGGGTTTGGCTTTTAAACCCCAAATAAAATTAATAGAACTTTGTATTTCTGCAAAGACACCTGAGGCACCTATTAAAAGCATAATTCCCCCAAAAATAGCAGCAAAGGTATTACTATTGCTTAGTTCGATATTCTTGATTGTTTCTTGTATCTGAATTGCAGCTTGATTCCCAACCATACCATTAATTTGACCAAAAAATCGGCCTGTAACCGCTTCTCTACCAAAGAAAAAACTAAAAATGGAAAGAATAATTATTAATAAAGGTGGAAGAGAAAAAATTGTATAATAGGAAAGTGAGGCACTTAATTTTATGGCATTATCATCATCAAATTCGTGATAGGTACGTTTTAAAAGGGTCCAAGTGGTTAAGGCAATTTCTTTATGTTTCATTTTACAAATCTGAGATTTAGGGTAGACTTATTAGTGGGTATAATCTAATGTTTAAAAACAACATAAAACTATATCCATTAATGCATAGGTTGAAGAATTAAAATTACAAAGTTATTTAATACCAATAAAAAATGTAATTTATATAATTCCTACATTTTGTTATGATTCACATAAAAATCTAATTATCTACAATTCAAAAAGTCTTATCTTTGAAATAAAACCTACTATGAAAAAATTAGTTGTACTATTCGGAATTGTTTTGGCTGTTTTAATTGGTTGTAAGACTGGAACTATACTAAGTAATGATAAAATAGTAGTAGTTGTTTTCGAACCAAAAAGCAATAGCACCGTTATTGGTACCGCTACCTTCATTGAAAATGATGGTTTTGTTACCATGGTTGCAAAACTTAAAGGATTAACTCCAGGAGTTCACGCCATACACATTCATGAAAAATCAGATTGTACTGCAGAAGATGGTAGTTCAGCTGGAGGTCATTGGAATCCAACTTTCAAGAAACACGGAAAATTAGGTGAAGGCGAAGCGCATAAAGGCGATATTGGTAATTTTACAGCTGATTCAAAAGGTAATGGTTCGATCACATTTACAACAAGTGAATGGGGAATTAGTTCTGCAGATGAAACCAAAAATATTATTGGTAAAGGATTAATTGTGCATCAGGGCGCAGATGATTATGTTTCACAACCAGCAGGAAATGCAGGAGCTAGAGTTGCTTGTTCTGCATTAATACGATAATGTTTAAATCCGTTCAAATAGCCGTCTCTTAATACTACCGAGATGGTTTTTTAATTTTAAATTCAACGTGAAAACCATAAAAAAATATAGCTTTGTACCTTTAAAGAAAAGTAATGATTAACCCATCGGCATCTGGTTGGATTGATAAATTTTTTAATGAACAAAAAACTTTAGAAAAAACGTTTCCTAAAACTACCGATACTTTTTATCAAAAAGTTAGAGAAACAGGTTTTATATATGGTCATATAATTTCATTTGATACTGTAAATGCGGTTGAAACCAAAGGTTGGTTCAAAGAAGAAATTTCTAAAGTGGCACTGTTAAATACTTTATATGGAATTTTTTGTATTACTTATGATGTTAGTAGTCCGGAAAATTTCATTAAGCAGGCAGTAAACTTTTACAATCAAATGAATCCTGAAGGTTTCAGTTTGTTGAAAAAAATTCTTCCAAAAAATTCTACTTCTTTAACTTTAGAGAAAATAATTGACGAGCGCGTTCAAACAAACGATGGTATAATTAGCAAAAATTTTTCCCATTTAGTAACTAACGCATTACTATTTATAGATGTTTTGGCTTTTCGACAGTACTTATTGAATGGCGCAATACCCGAAAAATATTTAAAAAAAATTGAAGAAACTATTGTCAATATTGTTACACTAGCTCTAAAAATTAAATCTGAAAAATCGCAATACGATGATTTATTGATTAAACTTTTTGAGGCATCCATTCGGTACAGTAAATTCTCGAGAATCTCATTACCAAGTTTGGAAACGCTGCAACTCGATTATTTTACGCATGAATTGGAACATTATTATTTTGTAGATATTGCCGGAATGGCATTATGGAGCGATGGAAAAATCGAAAATAATGAAGCTTACTTTTTACATTCTCTTGCTGACATTATTTCAGTTCCAGATGCCTTTGTAAAAGAAAGTATCCTAAGTACAGATGCATTTATCGCAAAACATAAAAAAGAGATTCCTTATTTCAATTATTCGAATCCCGTAAAGCATTTTTACGATCACACAACCCAAAGTGTAGCAACACTAGTAAGTCGTAACAAAAATCGCTTACTTAAGGAAATAATGCAAAGCAAAGAGTTAATGGTACTTTTGGCCCACTCTACGCTTAGAGACCTAGATGAAAAAGAAAAGAAAAAAGTAAAAAAACAACTCTTAGAAATTTGTAAAACCATTCCTTCACTTACTATTTTTTTGCTTCCGGGCGGCAGTTTATTGCTTCCTATTTTAATTAAATTTATTCCAACTCTACTTCCTTCTGCTTTTAATGAAAATTTAGAAGAATAACATCCCTTTACGATACTACAACGAAGCGAGTGCATAGTTTTTTCCTTGCATTAAAAAAATACCATCAAAGTGTCTTTTACTTTATGAAGGATTTGACTAATTAAAAGCACGAATTTTATAAACTTACTCCCGTTTTATTAAGCGATTCCTTTTTGTGAAGAAGGATCTTATATCCTATTTTTAAAGAAACAACATCTTTTAAACACTCATTGATTAATAAAATTTTCTTTAAAATTTAGAAGTGAAAATAAAATTTTAGCTGCTTTTTATAATCTAACATTTGAAGCATCTTTATCTTTTTCTATCCTTAAAGAATACTAAAAATCACTCAAAGCTCGAACTTCAAGTATTTTATTAAAGGCTGTGTTCAATCCAAAAAAATTTTGAAGAATTACTGTTTTATTATTAATTAATATTTTTTATGTTTTTCATTAAATATATAAATAAAAATTTATTACTTAAAAATTCCAAATTTGCACCATCAACTTATAAAACAAAAACATGACTCGAATTACAGTAGCAAAAGGAGACGGTATTGGTCCTGAAATCTGTGTAAAAAAAACCAGCTAAAAACAAAGAATTAGTTGGCATAGACATTTTTGTTCACTGGAATGGAACAGATCAGAATGAATTGGCAGCTATAATGCAAAGCATCAATTTAGAAAATAAGCACTTAACAATGATCACAAATCGTCGGATTAAAGTGTGGCCTGATGGATTTAATGAAACCTATTGCACAGACCATTGGCGTTGCAGATTTAAACCATCAGAAGACAAAATCCTATACAAAGAAGACATTATTAATTTGTTATCTCTTGCGATGGAAGCTAAAATAGATGTCATAAAAACAGAAAACTTATATGAATTTGATGGGAAATCTGGCTATTCATTAGGTCAAGGCCAATAAGAAAAAAGATGAGAGAGAACAATAATTTAAATTCAATTTCTAACAAACGCTTAACTTTTTCGCTAGCAATTTCTTTGGTAGCACTTTGTGTGACCTTTTTTGACAATTCTATACTGAACAATGGAATTTTAGGAATTTGCGTTTTTATTAGCACTTATAGCATTATGAAACTTCAAAAAAAATAAATATGGAACAAGATCAAAATTTTAAATTAATAGATGGAATTTTCATTGCTGAAGAAGCAGAAAAAGTTCTTACAACTTTACTAAATTACAAAATCGATTATCATAACAGAGAGGATTTCAGCAATCACATTCGGTTTAATCAAAGCATCGAGAATTCTAAAAAACGAATCCAAGAACTCAACAGTACTAAAGATGATATTAAAAAAATGATTCAAGAATCGAAAAAAGAAGGCTACAATCTAATTATAAATAGTAACATAACCATCCGTTTAGAGAAATAATATGTTTACAGGGAGAAAGCTTCTTATTGCTACCAAACATCAGAAGGAGATGATAATAGCGCCTATTCTTGAAAAAGAATTAGCAGTTAAATGCTATACTTCTGATGTTTTTGATACTGATTTACTAGGTACTTTTTCTGGAGAATTACAAAGAAAAGATGATGCATTGACTACATTAAGAAATAAGTGCATTGGTGCATCGATTGCAAATAATTGTGATTTAATACTCGCTAGTGAAGGATCTTTTGGCGCGCATCCTTCGATTTTTTTTGCAAATGCAAATGTTGAATTAGTAATGCTTAAAGATTTTAAAAATGATATTGAAATTGTAGCAAGAGAAATCAGCATGGAAACCAATTTTAATGGAAAAACAATAACTTCTGAATATGAATTACTAGCGTTTGCAGAACAAATACAATTTCCCTCTCATGGTATCATATTGCGTCCCGCTGAAAAAGTGTACACAAAAATGCACAAAGGAATTGTAACTCATGAGCTATTGCTTCAGCATTATAGGGAATTAAAAGCTTAGTTTGTCTCCGTTTATGCAGAAACCGATATGAGAGCACTATACAATCCTACACGGATGAAAGTAATCGAAAAAGCTACACAAAATCTAATTGAAAAAATAAAACACTTATGTCCTAATTGCAGTACACCTGGATTTGATATTGTTACAGCACAAGCTGGCTTGCCCTGCGAAAATTGCTCCTTGCCCACTCGATCTACTTTAAGTTATTTGTACCAATGTAAAAAATGCAATCATACCGAAAATAAATTGTATCCACGCGGAATTCAATTTGAAGATCCTACCTATTGCGACAATTGTAATCCTTAAATTATGATACACATTACAACCGATATATTAAAAGCCAAACAAATTCTTGAAAATGAAGAATTAGTGGCAATCCCTACAGAAACCGTCTATGGCTTGGCGGGAAATATTTATAGTGAAAAAGCCATTCAAAAAATATTTGAAACAAAAAAAAGACCCTTATTTAATCCCTTAATCGTACATATTGCTTCTACAGATAAGCTAAAAGAAATAGTATCAGAAATACCTGAAAAGGCACAACAATTGGCAGATGCATTCTGGCCTGGTTCCTTAACATTGGTCCTTAAAAAGAATGCTAATATTCCAGATAGTATTACTGCTGGAAAAGATACTGTAGCAGTTCGTGTGCCCAATCATGATTTAACTTTAAAACTGTTGCGGTCATTAGATTTTCCTCTGGCAGCGCCAAGTGCAAATCCTTTTGGATCGATTAGTCCTACAACTGCAGAACATGTAGCAAACTACTTTCCTCTTGATTTAGAACTGGTGCTACAAGGTGGTGCTTGTAAAAATGGTATTGAATCAACCATTATTGGTTTCGAAAATAATAAAGCGGTATTGTATCGTTTAGGCTCTATTTCAATAGAAGAAATTGAGACAGTAATAGGACCTATTCAAATAAGAAACAACAAAGAAAGTGCACCCAATGCGCCTGGAATGCTGTCACGACATTATGCTCCAAAGACAAAAACGATACTTGTTGATGATGCTGAATTAGAATTGAAAAAATATCCAAATGCAAAAGTTGGTCTCTTAGTATTTCAAGATACTATAACCAATTTACAACATGTTGTGACCGAGATCCTTTCAAAAAAAGGAGATTTAAAAGAGGCAACTGCTCATTTATATGCTGCAATGCACCGATTAGACAACCAAAAATTAGACTTAATTATTGCCCAACGATTTCCTGATACAGAATTGGGAACATCAATTAATGATCGCCTAGAACGCGCAACTAAAAAATAATTCCAAATGAATATTGATTTACTACTTGAAAACCTTACCAATCCCGCTTTATTATTTTTTCTGTTAGGCGTTATAGCTGTTAAACTAAAAAGCGATTTAGAAATACCTCCAAATTCCTCAAAATTTATTTCACTTTATTTACTTTTTTCAATAGGGTTTAAAGGTGGGCAAGAATTAGCACACAGTCATTTTACACTCGAAATCGTCTGGTCTGTCATCTTTGGGGTGCTCATTGCCATCATTATTCCGGTGTATTGTTTTTTTATCTTACGCAGAAAGTTCAATATTTTTGATTCTGGAGCAATAGCAGCGGCATATGGATCCGTAAGTGCCGTAACTTTTGTGACCGCTGCGTCCTTTTTAGAAATTCAACACTTAAAATTCAGCGGACACATGGTTGCCGTTATGGCCTTAATGGAAGCACCAGCTATCATTGTAGGGGTTATTTTAATTCGAATGTTCGACAAAAAACAAGAGTCAAAAACGTCTTTGGGATCTCTAATCCAACATTCCTTTACCAACGGAAGTGTACTTTTGATCTTAGGAAGTTTAATAATAGGTATGCTAGCTAGCGATGAACAAGCACTTGGAATTAAGCCTTTTACGAATGATTTATTCAAGGGATTTCTCGCCATATTCCTTTTAGATATGGGAATTGTAAGCGGCCGAAAACTTGGCGATTTTGTAAAAAGTGGTTGGTTTGCCGTAATCTTTGCTCTGGCAATACCTTTGTTCAACGGTTGTTTAGTCGCATTTGCAAGCCAGTTGGTAACTACTGACATTGGTAACCGATTTATACTGGCCATTCTTGCTGCTAGTGCCTCTTATATTGCGGTCCCAGCGGCAATGAAAATTGCCGTTCCTAAAGCAAATCCAGGTTTGTTCCTACCAATGGCCTTAGCAGTAACTTTTCCCTTTAATATTACTTTAGGAATGCCAATTTATATTTCGATAATAATGTATTGCTAATTTTAGTTAGAGAATTTTAGTCTGTACACTTCGTCTAACTCTGAATTTGATCCCATGTTAACCCCTAAATCAGTTACATATCCTGAGTTTAAACCATAAGTCCAACCGTGAAGCGTAAGATCTTGTCCGTTTCTCCAAGCATTTTGAACAATAGATGTTTTGGCTAAATCGAATACTTGCTCTTGCGCATTCACTTCAACAAATTTATTGAAACGTTCCTCTTCATCTTCGAAAGTATTTAAATAGTGTTCGTGTAATCGATACACATCTTTGATATGTCTTATCCAGTTATCAATTAATCCTATCGATTGATTTCCCATAGCGGCTTTGACACCACCACATCCATAATGTCCGCAAACAATAACATGTTTTACTTTTAAAACATTTACTGCATAGTCCAAAACACTCAACATGTTCATATCGCTATGAATAACCATATTAGCAATGTTTCTGTGCACAAAAACTTCTCCAGGTTTTGCGCCAATAATTTCATTTGCAGGAACACGACTATCAGAACATCCAATCCAAAGCAATGGGGGTTGCTGTCCTTTAGCCAAATCTTTGAAATACTCTTTATCAATTGCCAATTGAGATTCTACCCAAAGCTTGTTGTTGTCTAATATTTTTTTATAAAAATCTGAACTCATATTATCTTTATTTTCTAATTATTTTTTTCGATTACTTTCTTTTCTATTTTTCTTTTAAGTGGATTGTAAACATGTTCAATTGTTATTGCGTTTTGATATCCTTCGGAATTTTCAATATCATAACCATCTTTAAAACCAGATAATTTTACTTTCAAATTTAAATCTTTTGCTTTAATTTCTTTAAATTCGGTAATCAAATCTAAAACATCGTGCGAAATATAAACTGTTGAACTTGCATTTATTTCTACTTTTGAATTTTGTGGAATTTTATTCAATGTATCTTTAATTGCTGCTTTATTTAAAAATGAAACTTCCTGCGCAAGATCTATTTTTATAACATCGCCGTCTCGATAGTCTTCGATATTAAAATTATATGCTCTTTTTGAATTTCCAATTAAAATAAAAATAATATTAATTATCATTCCTAGCGCTACACCTCTTAACAAATCAGTAGCAACTACAGCAACAAAAGTAGCAATAAAAGGTATAAATTGATATATTTTATCTTTTTTCCAAAAATGGATAATTGTTTTAGGATTGGCTAATTTATAACCAACTAGAAGTAGTACGGCAGCCAAAGTTGCTAATGGTATTCGATTCAAAACTGCAGGGATTGCCAACACACTTACCAGTAAGAGAACACCATGAATAATAGCAGACATCTTAGACTTTGCACCAGCTGCATTGTTTGCAGTTGTTCTTACTACAACTGATGTCATAGGCAATCCACCTAAAAGTGAACTAATTATATTACCAATTCCCTGCGCTTTTAGCTCTACATTAGTATTGGAATATCGCTTCAAGGCGTCCATTCTGTCTGATGCTTCAATACATAATAACGTTTCAATTGATGCCACAATTGCAATGGTAACACCTACAATCCAAACCTTTGAATTGGTAATAGCATAAAAATTTGGTGTGACAACAATATTTTTAAACTCTTGCAAATTTGTTGGAACTGGCAATCGCACCAGATGCTCGCTGGCAATTGCCAAAGTACTTCCTGATTGTATGAAAAATTCATTCAACACTATGCTTACTACCACTGCAACTAGAGCAGGTGGAACCAATTTAATTTTTTGTAAAAACGTAACTTTATTCCAAAAAATCAAAATCACTAACGAAATGAGCGCTATCAATATAGAACCCAATTGTACATGGTTTACAATATCAAATATTTCAGAAAACGTATTTTTACCATCAGGCTGTGAAAATGACAAATCCCCAATAAAATCTGGATCATAACCAAATGCGTGCGGGATTTGTTTCAAAATTATAATAACACCAATACCTGCCAGCATCCCTTCAATTACATTGTTTGGAAAGTAATTGGAAATACTACCCGCTTTTAAATATCCTAATGCTAATTGAATAGCACCAGCTATTAAAACTGCCAACAAAAATGAGTCAAAAGAACCCAGTTCAGTAATTGCTGTTAGGACAATTGCTGTTAAGCCTGCTGCAGGTCCCGAAACACTAATGTGGGATTGACTTAAATAGCCAACAATAATACCACCAACAATACCCGAAATAATACCAGCCAATGGTGGCGCACCGCTGGCCAAAGCGATGCCAAGACATAGCGGCAACGCTACTAGAAATACTACTAAACCTGATGCGAAATCAGATTTTAGATTAGCAAAAAGATTAACTTTTTTTGTCATAATACCTAACTAAAAATTGAATACAAAATGTTGCACATACTATTGTGCTGGAATTCGTTATAGAAAATCCAAGAAATTGTATTACAATGCGTTAGGCGGAGGTATAAATATGGATGCAGTTATTTTATCATGTTTGGATAACTTCTCCGAAAGTATGATCGTTGATGACGCATCTGAGATAGTATGAACATGCAAAAAATGTTCTAGCGAAACTGCTGCTATGATTTCTTTGTGAAAATGTCCTTCCTCAGACACATTGAAAAAAACAGAAATATCCGAACTTTTCTCAATCACAGTAACTATTGTTGGTGTGGTGAGAAAGGCAATAAAAAGAATTAAGAATATTTTTGCAACTGTTTTCATTGTCGCAAAAATATATAAAATGTGTTAAACAAAAACACACACAAGTGTAAATTTTTTAAATAATTAACAATGCAAAAATACTTTTATTGAATTATTAGAGATACAAATGCTATCTATTTACTACAAACTTTCTTCAAGCCATGCCTGCATCATCCAAATTGTTTTTTCTTGTTCTGATATAAAATCACCCATCATAGAATTAGTACCTTCATCATGAATAGCTGCTGATTGCGCTAAAATGGTTCTTTCAATTTTTAACAAATGGGACAATGACGTAACAATTAAGTGTACTGCTTTTTCATCGTTTGATATATTTTTACCCACAATCAACTGATTTTTATTTAAGTAATCTTCAAAGGTATGAAGCGGTGTTCCGCCAACAGTAAGAACTCTTTCGGCAATTAAATCAATTTTAATCTGGGCGTCAGTGTATAACTCTTCGAATTTTACATGCAAATCAAAAAAACGTTTTCCTCTGATATTCCAATGAATTCCTCTTAAATTTTGATAATACACTTGAAAATTTGATAACAAAATGTTTAATTCATTGCCAATCAATTCTGATTCCTTTACGGGTAATCCTAAGATATTAGTTTTCATAGTTTTGTATTTCAACAAAAATATGCAATTAAACCACCGTTTTACAGTACCTTAAATTGATTGTTTTTATATTTGCATTAGATATTACTATAAAAAATGACAATCACTCAACTAAAATATGTTTTGGCGGTAGCCGAACACAAAAATTTCACATTGGCTGCTGAGAAATGTTTTGTAACTCAACCTACTTTGAGCATGCAAATTCAAAAAATAGAAGAAGAATTAAGTATTCAGATCTTTGACAGAACCAAAAAACCAATTCAATTAACTGACATAGGTCACAAAATTGTAAATCAGGCAAAAAACATTGTTATCGAAGCTGATCGCATTCAAGATATTGTAGAACAGCAAAAAGGATTTATTGGTGGTGAATTCAGATTAGGTATAATTCCTACAATAATGCCTACGCTATTGCCTATGTTTTTGACTAATTTTATCAAAAAATATCCCAAAGTAAAACTCATTATCGAGGAATTGAATACCGACGAAATTATTGTAAAACTAAACAATGGTCATTTGGATGCAGCCATTGCTGCAACGCCTTTATTGGAAGATAAAATAAAAGAAGTCGTTTTGTACTACGAACCTTTTGTGGCATACATTCCAGAAAGTCATCATCATTTTCAAAAAGAAGAAATCGAAATAGAAGATCTCAACATAGATGAAATTTTGTTGTTGCAAGACGGACATTGCTTTCGCGATGGAATTTTAAATCTTTGTAAAAATGTGAATAAAAATGAAACTAGTCGTTTTCAGATTGAAAGTGGAAGTTTTGAAACACTTATAAAACTGGCAGACGAAGGATTAGGAACTACACTGCTACCCTATTTACATACATTAGATTTAAAAGAGAAAGACAAATTAAAACTGCGTCACTTTAAGGAACCAAAACCTGCAAGAGAAATAAGTCTTATTTTTCCAAAAAGCGAATTAAAAATTCAGATTATTGATGCGCTACGGACTACAATAGCTGGTGTTGTGAAAGGTGCAATTGTATTTCAGAATGTTCAAATAATAAGTTCACTACCTAACAAATAAAAAAAGGAACCGATAAACGGTTCCTTTTTTTATGAATTAACGATTAACAAACATTGTTTTAACTCTGGTCTTTCAATTGTGAAATTTAGTAACCACTCTCGCAACTGTTCCATTTCGTAGGGAAGTAAAGTTTTGATTGCTTTTTCTAACTCTTTGCAAAAAAGCAACGGATCAAAACTTACTCTTTCTAAAATTGATTTAGTATACTCATACATTGCTTTTGACATAATAAACATTGATTTTAGTTTAATTTTGATTCTTAGGCGTTGTAAAAATACATTATTTTTAAGTACTCCAATACTATTTAACTCAGATTTAATTTTTGATTCACATTATTAAAAAAATAAGAAATTAAGTTACTCAAAACCAATTCTTTATTAAAAAAAACTAACGCTTTATAGCACGAAACATTTCTCTTTTCCCTGGTGGCCCTGCAAGTTTTTCAACTGTAAACCCTACTTCTATCATGCTTCTTTTTACTACGCCTCGTGCCGCATAAGTTACCAGTATACCTTGGGGTTTCAAGGCTTGATACATTTTCTTAAAAATGGCGGTACTCCATAATTCGGGCTGCACTCTGTATCCAAAAGCATCAAAATAAATCAAATCAAAAGCTTCAATATCATTGATTTCTTCAAAAAATTGTTTTCTTTTAAGTAGTGAAAAATCTGTCGATAAACTTAATTTTTCTTCCCAATTACTAGTGTGCATACTATCAAAAATAGCGCTTTCTTGATTAGCATTTAATTCTGAAACGTAGTTCATTGAAAGAACCTCATCGACTGAAATTGGATAGGCTTCCACTCCCACATATTCTATAGATTGTTGCAATTTTTTAGACTCCAAGAATGTAATAAAGGCGTTCAAACCAGTACCAAAACCTATTTCTAAAATAGCTACATTCTGATTAGGAAACAATGAAAGACCATTTTTAATAAATACGTGCTGTGCCTCCTGAATTGCACCATGCTTAGAATGGTAACATTCATTCCACTCTGCTATTTGAATGGTAGTTGAACCGTCTAGTGTTTGTATTATTTCTCTTTTCAAAATTGGAATTTGAGATTAAAAGGATTAAAAGCTACAATTTTTATTCAAAATTAATGAAAATACAGCCATTCTACTGCTGTAAAATCTAAATTGATGTAAAGTCAAGCAAAATAACGAATTATTTTAAATTTATTCAATTAGAAACAAATCATAGTTTAATCATATAAATAATATTTTTTTGACAAGAATTTTGTTGATTTTTATTTAATTTTGCACAGATTAAACTTCAACTTATAGAAATCAAGTTTTTTAAGCTCCAGTTTGTCAGTTAAAAAAAATTAAAAAACAATACATTACTATGAGTACTACTCAAACTAACACCATTGAAACTATAAAAGCTTCTACTTCAAAAATAAATGAAGTTGATTTTTCTAACTTAAGCTTTGGCTCTGTTTTTACAGACCATTTGTTTGAATGTGATTTTAAAAATGGACAATGGCAAAAACCTGTTATAAAGCCTTACGCTCCCTTTTTATTAGATCCATCGACACGCGTTTTTCATTATGGTCAAGCGATTTTTGAGGGGATGAAAGCCTACAAAGATGAAAATAATGATGTTTGGCTTTTTAGACCCGATCAAAATTACAATCGTTTTAATACATCTGCTGTTCGAATGGCTATGCCTGAAGTTCCAGAAGAATTATATATGAGTGGCTTAACCCAACTGTTGCAATTAGACAAAGAATGGATTAAAAAAGGAAAAGGAAATGCCATGTATATTAGGCCGTTCATGATTGCTACTGGTACTGGAGTAATTGCAAATCCCTCTGATGAGTATAAATTCATGATTTTATTATCGCCTGTAACTTCGTATTATTCTGGTGATGTCAAAGTACTTATTGCAGAACATTTTAGTAGAGCGGCAAACGGAGGAATAGGGGCTGCAAAAGCTGCAGGGAATTATGGTGCTCAATTTTATCCAACTAATTTAGCAAATAAAGAAGGTTTTCAACAAGTGATTTGGACAGATGATGCCACACATACTAAACTTGAAGAGGCGGGAACTATGAATGTCTTTTTTAGAATAAATGACACTTTACTTACTGCTCCTACGAGCGAAAGAATTCTTGATGGAGTAACTAGAAAAACCTTAATTGATTTAGCAAAAAGTGAAGGTATTGATGTAGAGATTCGTTCAGTTTTAGTAACCGAACTTGTTGAAGCTGCTAAAAATGGAACCTTAAAAGAAATTTTTGGAGCAGGAACAGCTGCCGTAGTAAGTCCAATTTCTGGATTTTCCTACCAAGATGTTTATTATGAATTGACAAAAAATGAAAATTCAATGGCTTTGCAACTAAAAACAAAGCTGGAAAACATTCAAAATAAACTAGAACAAGATATTTTTGGATGGACTGTTAAAGTGTAGTCCTAAGATTCATAAATTCAAAAAAGCGATTTTCATATTGAAAATCGCTTTTTTTATGACCTATCTAAATTTAGTATAAACCACTATTCAGAAATTATTTTAGAAAAATCAGGTTTAAAGTAATTAGGTCCTTTCATGACTTTGCCATCTTCTCGGTATATTGGTTGTCCATCTTGGCCTAATTTACTCATATTACTGCGTTGTATTTCATCAAAAACTTCCTCAATTTTATGTTGTAAACCATGTTCGATTATGGTTCCGCACAAAATGTACATCATATCACCCAGTGCATCTGCAATTTCAATTAAATCATTGTTTTGAACAGCTTCAAGGTATTCTTCATTCTCCTCTTTCATTAAATTGTATCGCAACGTATGTTTACTTTCTCCTAAATTAGCAATAGGGATTTCACTATGGCCAATTTTAAAAGCAGTATGAAATTCTTTGACGGAGTTTATCTGTTTTTGCATCTTTTTATTTTGTTAAATGAAAAAGCAAATTAGCAACTATTTCTAAACAAATAACTAAATTTGTCTAAAAATAATTCAAACTATGTTTAGTCAAGGTCAATTAGTGTTTGCAGGCTTATTTGTAATAGCTTTTTTTATTGCTGCGATATACTCCTATCGAAAAGATTTAAAAATTCACAAAACATTTTACAAAGGCAACTACAAGATTTTAATAGGATTTGGGGTTTTTATTGGAATTTTATTTTTGATAAAAGTGTTTTTTAAACGGTAATTTTTTTGTTCCGTACCCAAGATGTCCGCTGATTAGTGGACTTTTTTATTACAACTAATCAACTATAAAATAGGTATTTATAGTACATAATTATTTTAGATTTATTTTTATCTGAAGTTTTTTAACGTTGTTTTACTAGATTTAGCCTCTTGGATTTAAAATGCAATAAAATGAGCCGATCAGTCATTTAATAGAAATAAACTATATTTATTTACCCATTTTGATGACTTGTAAATAAAACCTTTAACTTTACAAAATTAACAAACCTGTATATTATGAGGATTTTAAAATACTTATTTCTTTTACTACTGCTAAGTTTTGTGGCTTTATCGATTTTTGTGGCAACACAAAAAGGAGATTTTACCGTAGAAAAAAGTCAAATCATAAATTCACCCAAATCAACCGTTTTTAATTTTATAAATGATTACCGAAACTGGGAAGATTTTAGTTCCTGGATTACTGAAGACCCCGAAATGAAAATCATGTTTCCTGAAAAAACAATTGGGGCAGGCGGTAGTTTTTCATGGGAAGGAAAGCAAGGTTCAGGAGATATAGTGACCGTTTATGCCAAAGAAAATGATAGTATTTCTCAAAAAATGAATTTCAACGGAGCTACTTCTACTGTTTTTTGGAGTTTTAAAGACACTATTGGCGGTACAAAAATAACCTGGAAAACGACCGGTAAAATGAGTTTCAAGATGAAGGTTTCTACTGTTTTTGATGGTGGAATGAATGAAATTTTAGGCGAAACCTATGAAAAGAGTTTAGCCAATATAGACAAAACACTAGATTTTGAATTAAACTCATTTGCGGTAAAGGTAAACGGAATAGTAAAAAAACTTGGGACCTTTTACCTAAGACAAACTTTTACAAGCGAAATTTCAAAAGTAGTCAAAAATGCTTCCATTGTATTTCCTAAATTAATAACCTTTTGTGAACAAAATAACATCGAATTAAACGGCAAACCTTTTATTATTTATCACACCTATAATGAAACAAATGGGTTGACCAAATTATCGATTTGTGTTCCTATAAAAAATCAAATTCTAACCAGTTCTGGAAGTGATATTTTAACTGGAAAACTAGAACCCTTTGACGCCCTAAAAACCACTTTAAAAGGTGATTACTCGCATACAAAAACTGCTTTAGATAAAGCGAAAACGTATATTAATACTAACAGAATTGTCGTTGATGGTGCATTTTCACAAGTAGAGAATTTCTCCATTAGTAAAACCGACGTTAAAAACCCTTCTAAATGGGTTACAGAAATTTACATTCCATTGAAACCAAAAGTAATTCCTGTAACAATTGTTGTTCCACCTACTGCTAAAAAAGTGGAAGCAGTAAAAGAACCAGTCCCGATTAAGGAAGAAGAAGAGTCTGAATTTTAAAATTCAACAGATCAATTAAACCTTTTTAATAAATTCTATTCTAATCTTTAAATAATCGCTTTGCAAGAAGAACAGGAATTTATAAATCGCTTGTTAAACCCTAAAACGCAAAATCAAGCGTTTCAGCAGTTATTACGGGATTATCAAAGACCTTTGTACAATCATGTTCGTAGCATCGTTTTAAATCACGATGATGCTGATGATGTACTGCAAAATGTTTTTATAAAAATTTTTCAGAATCTGAAAAATTTTAAAGGAGAAAGCAAACTTTTTTCATGGATGTATCGCATAGCAACTAATGAATCCTTAACTTTTTTGAAACAAAAATCAAAAAATAGCGGGATATCATCTGAAACCTTGCAAAATAAAACTATCGATAATTTAGAAGCCGATGTGTTTTTTGACGGAAATGAAATTCAAATAAAATTACAAAAAGCAATTGCGTTATTGCCAGAAAAACAACAATTGGTTTTTAAAATGAAATATTTTCAAGAACTAAAATACGAGGAAATCTCAGAAATATTGGGAACATCCGTTGGAGGATTAAAAGCATCCTATCATCTAGCGGTAAAAAAAATTGAAGCTTTTGTAGCTTCAAATTAAACCTTTTAGCTGTTAAACTGTCTAAGACATACTATGAAAACATTTAAATTAGAGAACGAACCTAAAATTGAAACTGGATTTAAAACGCCAGAGCATTATTTTGATAATTTTTCAATCAAAATGATGGAGCAATTGCCAAACAATGAACCAAAAGTAATTTCTATTTTTCAAAAAAGAAAAAATATATTTATGCTGGTAGCTGCTGTTTTTGTGCTTGCTTTGATGATTCCAATTTTAAATCCTTCCACTGAAAATTCAAAAGATCTCGATGCTGCTGCATTAGAAAATTACATTACATACCAATCTAACGTTAATCAATATGATTTAATAAGTGTATTAGAGAGCGAAGATATCAACACAATAAACTCTGGCATTGTTTTAGAAGATGATGCAATTGAAGATCATCTATCAACCAATTCAAACTTAGAAAATCTCATTTTAGAATAAAAATAACTGTACAGCTTTCCTAAAGCTGATAACTAAACACATTAAAAATGAACATTAAAAAATTAGTACCAATATTATTCTTATTAGTCTCATTCAATTTTTACGCTCAGGGCGAAAGTATGAAAGAAAAAAAAGAACAAATAAAAGCATTGAAAGTAGCTTTTTTCTCTACCGAATTGGACTTAACAACCACTGAAGCCGAGAGATTCTGGCCCATTTACAACTCCTATGATGATAAGCAGTTTGAACTGAGACATCAAAAAATGAAAGCCTGTATGAGGAGAATGAGTGATGGATCACTCGATAAAATCACAGAAAAAGAAGCGAATACCTTTTTAGCTCAAATGGAAGAAACCGAAGAAGAATTGTTTTTAGTTCGCAAAAAGTTCATGCAAAACGTACGAACAATTCTACCCGCTGTAAAAATAGTAAAGCTAAAAAAAGCAGAAGAAGATTTCAACAGAAAACTATTGCAACAATACCGAAACAAAGCACAAAAAAAATAAAACAATTGATTTTTTATTAATTCATAAAACACTCTAATACTGCACATCAAGTATTAGCGTGTTTTTTTATTTAAAACGAATACGAATCATTTTATTTTGTCCCGCAGCAATTGCTGTATGGTTATCTAGGAACCTAATTGTATGAAGAGTAGAGTCAGAGGCTAATTGTTTCCAAGAAATTCCTCCATCAGAGGAATAATACAATCCTGAAAAACCTACTGATACTAATCCTTTACCGTTACTTTTAGGAACATATTGTACACAAGATGCATACCCAAAACCTTGATTTTCTGCAATGAGATTCCATGTTTTTCCGCCATCGGTAGTCAATGCTTTGTTAGAAAAATTTTGATTGCGTAGCTCATAATCGCCACCAGCAATAAATCCACTTTTGGAATCATAGAAATCTGCTGTGAAAATTCCCGTCATCGCTTTTCCTTGAACAATTGGGGTGTCAAACACTGTCCATGAATCGCCCTTGTCTGGCGAATAAAAAACTCTCGATTTTTTTCCACCCGAAACAAGCCATGTGTTATTTCCTTTAATTAAAATATTAGTATTGCTTGCCGCAAAAGCTGCTTCACCATCCATTACTTTTGGTAATTTATTTGAAGGTACTTTACTCCATGTATTTCCCCCATCACGAGTGATGATTACATTTAAACAATCAGCAATTGGATCACCCATGGCAATTCCTTCTTTATTGTTCCAAAATTGCATGCTATCAAAGAATACTTTCTCATGGTTTTCTTGATAGACTAATTTTACTTTTTTTTCTTCTTTAGAGATCTGATATAACAAAGCTGGATTTCCAACATTTAGTATGTAAATATTTTTTTTAGTTTGGGCATTACTTCTAAACTCAAGCTTCAAGGAGTCTTTGCTAATACTGCTTTCAAATTTTTGATTATTATCGATATTATAAAAACCAAATCGACCTTTATCTGCTGCATACCAAATTTTATTTGCATCAATTACAATCGCTCTTATACTTATTTTATCTTGAAACAAAGTATCTATGGCTACGGCATTAAAATCTATGTTATTATTATTTTTACCAGTAAAATAAACTGTTTTACATGATGTTAAAACTATTAAAAGTAAAAAAGTTAAAATAAAAGTTTTCATTTTTTGTGTTTTTTTAGGCCTAAATTACAACTAAAAATTAGAATCATAATAAGGACACTGATTTATTGGCATAGTAATTGGTTGCTCAAAAATAAGAATAAACTAAATTCAACTAATTATGAAAACGAAATTACTACTATTGAGTCTTTTTACTGTTGTTTTCGCAACCCAAATACAGGCGCAAAACAGAACATCAGTAAATGCAATGAATAGCGAAATCAGTGATAACCTAGATCTAAGAGCTGTTGCTTCCATTTTTGGAGACTCTAGAAATCTTCAAGATTTTGAACGACGGTTGAATGACCCTGAGCTGCAAATATCAAACTTAGATTTAAATAATGATAATGAGGTAGATTATTTAAGAGTGATTGAAACTGTAGAAAATCGAACTCACGTAATAATTATTCAATCTATTCTGGATAATGATGTGTATCAAGATGTGGCGACTATTGACGTTGAAAAAGACAGAAACAATCAAATCCATGTTCAAGTTGTAGGAGATGTTTTTATGTATGGTCAAAATTATATTTACGAACCTGTATATTACAGTACTCCCATAATTTATGCATCTTTCTGGACACCAAATTACCGTCCCTATTATCCAACTTGGAACTGGGGGTATTATCCGTCTTATTATTATGCTTGGAATCCATTCCCAATTTTTAGATATAGAAACAACATCAATATATGCTTGAATATTAACAACAATTATAATTATGTTAATTACAGAAGAAGCGAGCGAGCGGTAGTCCTTTACAGTTCAAGACGTTCTAATGGATATGAAAGACAAAATCCAAATTATTCTTTTTCTAGAAGAAATACTAACGTTACAAATCGTTATGAGTTAGATCAAAGAAGAGGTTCAAGAAATGAAATAGCAAATTCGAACGGAAGAACAAACTCCCAAAGAGGTTATACTCAAAACAGAACAAGTTCTTCTAGAGAAGCAGCTCCACAAAGAGGAAACTCTAACAGAGATTATACTGCAAACAGGACCTCTCCTTCAAGAGAAGCAGCTCCACAAAGAGGAAACTCTAACAGAGATTACACTGCAAACAGGACCTCTCCTTCAAGAGAAGCAGCTCCACAAAGAGGAAACTCTAACAGAGATTATACTGAAAATAGAACTGCTCCTCAAAGAGAAGCAGCTCCACAAAGAGGAAACTCTAATAGAGATTATACTGAAAATAGAACTGCTCCACAAAGAGAAGCAGCTCCACAAAGAGGAAACTCTAA
>NZ_JBLVPT020000004.1:0-205825 GCF_048286795.2 Flavobacterium frigidum | reverse complement strand
TTGTTTATATTTTTTCATGCAAGACAAATTTAGGCTTTTGACCTTAAACACTTGGGGGGGTAACTCCAAGTGTTTTTAATTTATCTGTTGCACTTATAACTTGAACTTACAAAATGTAAAATGCTATACTATTAAAAAAAATAATGCGTTAAACAAAAACGTATCTTTCATAACTAATTAAAAATAAATACCATGAACGGATTTTTTAAAACTATTATAGCGGGCTACGGTGCTAAAAAACTAGGTGGTGGCTGCTTTGGCACCATTCTTATTTTTATAATTATTTATTGGATATTAGGTTATTTTTAGAATTAAAATACTTAAAATAACCTAACTATTAAATTACAACTAATATAACAAGAGTTCTTTCAGATCATTTTCAAAACGACCTTTTGGCAAATATTGATCTTCCAATGCTTTTGTAAAAGGGATGGGTGTGTCTAAACTTGCCACACGTTTTACTGGTGCATCTAAATATTCAAAACATTGTTCCATAATTAATGCCGAAAGATCACTTGCAATACCACCAAACATGCTGTCTTCCTGATAAATAATAGCTCTGCCCGTTTTCTTTACAGAAGCAAAAATAGCGTCGGTGTCTAAAGGTTGTAAGGTTCTCAAATCCAATAAATCTGCTGAAATTTCAGGATTTTTTGATAAAGTATCTAAAGCCCAATGAACTGCTGCTCCAAAAGCAATAATAGTAACCGAATTCCCTTCTTTCAGTAAAGCCGCTTTTCCTAATGGTAACGTGTAATAATCTTTAGGAACGTCTTGGTAAACGCTCCGGTACAATTGCTTGTGCTCAAAAAACAACACTGGATTTGGATCATTTATAGCCTCATTCAGCAAACCTTTTGCATCATAAGGAAAGGCTGGATAAACTACCTTTAAACCCGGAGTTTTGGTAAACCAAGCCTCATTGGTTTGAGAGTGAAATGGTCCCGCTTGTGTTCCACCGCCACAAGGCATTCGTACTACAACATCGGCTTTTTCTAACCATCTATAGTGCGATTTGGCTAATAAATTCACAATAGGATTGAACCCTGTCGAAACAAAATCAGCAAATTGCATTTCAACAATTGCTTTGTAACCATTAATAGATAAACCCATTCCTGCCGAAACCACCGCGCTTTCGCAAATGGGTGTATTAATCACGCGCTCTTTACCAAATTGCGCTACAAATCCATCAGTAATTTTAAAAGCACCACCATATTCAGCAATGTCTTGACCCATGATAACTGAGTTTTCATGACGTTCCATTGATTGTCTTAAACTGGTCGAAATAGCATCTATAAAACGAATGTTTTCTTTTTCTTTTGAGGGCTTAACTTCTTCATATACAAATGGTTTGTATACATCATTTAGTTCTTCGGTTAAGGAAGCTTCTATTTCAGGTTCAGCATTGGCTAGAGCCAAACTTTCGTCTATATCTTTTTTAATTTCTAGTCGTAGTGCTTCATCAAACTCAGTTATAAGAACGTTATTCTCTGACAAAAAGTTTCTGAAGTTTTCTACGGGATCTTTTTCAGCCCACATATCCATTAATTCCTGCGGAACATATTTTGTTCCACTCGCCTCCTCGTGCCCGCGCATTCGGAAGGTTTTAAACTCTAATAAAACAGGTCTTGGATTTTCTTTCATTGAAGCCTTTAATTCAGATAATAAATTAAATACTTCCAATATATTATTTCCGTCTACAATATAACTTTCCATTCCGTAACCAATGCCTTTATCAGCTAAGTTTTCGCATCGGTATTGCTCATTTGTTGGTGTGGAAAGGCCATATCCATTATTTTCTATCACAAATAGTACTGGTAATTCCCAAACCGAAGCAATATTCAAGGCTTCATGAAAATCACCTTCGGATGTTGCGCCTTCTCCAGTAAAAACAGCCGTAACTTTACCGTTTTTCTTGAGTTTATTAGCCAAAGCAATTCCATCCGCAACACCTAACTGTGGTCCCAAATGCGAAATCATACCAATAATTTTGTATTGTTGGGTTCCAAAATGAAAACTACGATCCCGACCTTTTGTAAAACCATTAGCTTTCCCCTGCCATTGCGAAAAAAGGCGGTACAATGGAATGTCTCGTCCAGTAAATACTCCCAAATTTCTGTGCATAGGCAAAATGTATTCATCTGAATCCAAAACTGCGGTAACCCCAACAGAAATGGCCTCTTGACCAATTCCTGAGAACCATTTAGAAACTTTTCCCTGACGAATAAGGATCAACATTTTTTCCTCTATTAATCGTGGTTTTAGTATTCGTTTGTATAAATCTAATAATTGATTGTCAGTAAGATTTTTTCTGTCGAAGATCATTGTTACGGTTTTATTGTATGGTTCAAAGATAAAAAAATATAACAGTTTTGTGTTATTTTGTTATATTTTTTCATGTTGTTTGTGAAAATTAAAATTCAAATATAAAATTATTCTTTACATTTGTAATTGCAAGGTTTTGATCTTGCAAAATATCAAAAAATATTTAAAAGTATGCAAAACATTCCTAGTGTTGACTTGCGTGATTTCCTGTCGGATGACCCGGCACGTAAACAAAAATTTGTAAATGAAATCGGAAGTGCATTTGAAGATATTGGCTTCGTAGCACTCAAAGGGCATTTTTTAAACGACCAATTGGTTGATGAATTGTATGGTAAAATCAGAAATTTTTTCGCTTTACCTTTAGAAACAAAACGCAGTTATGAAATCCCTGGAATTGGCGGACAAAGAGGTTATGTTTCTTTTGGAACAGAACATGCTAAAGGCAGAAAAGAAGGAGATTTAAAAGAATTTTGGCATTTTGGACAGTATGTGTCTACAGATTCAAAATACGCTGCAGAATATCCTGAAAATGTTGAAGTAAAAGAGTTACCTCGTTTTAATGTGGTGGGAAAAGAAGCCTACCAAATGTTAGAAAAAACAGGAGTGTATGTGTTAAGAGCTTTGGCTTTACGATTAGGATTAGATGAATTTTATTTTGACAATTATGCCAAAGATGGAAATTCTATCTTAAGACCTATTCATTACCCTCCAATTACATCAGAGCCTGAAAACGCAATTAGAGCTGCTGCACACGGCGACATCAACTTGATTACGTTGCTTATGGGCGCTCAAGGTAAAGGACTACAAGTTAAAAACCACAATGGAGAATGGATTGATGCCATTGCAGAACCAGATGAATTGGTTATTAATGTGGGCGATATGTTATCACGACACACGAACAACAAATTAAAATCGACCATTCATCAAGTAGTGAATCCACCGAGAGAATTATGGGGCACTTCGCGTTATTCAGTACCGTTTTTTATGCATCCCGTGAGCGATATGCCATTAAATTGTTTAGAAAATTGTATCGATGCCGAAAATCCAAAACAGTTTGAGGACATTACTGCAGGTGACTATTTGTATGAAAGATTAGTAGATTTAGGTTTGATCAAAAAATAAATTTTAATTCAATAGTTCAAGAAAGACATCGAGTACGCTTGATGTCTTTTGTTTTTATAGAATTGGAACGCGGATAACGCAGATTTAAACTGATTTATACTGATATTTGAAATTATGAGTAGTATTTTACATCAAGAATTAACAAAGTTAATAATAAAAATATTTTTTGAAGTTTACAATGAATTAGGATATGGTTTTCTCGAAAGAGTATATCAAAATGCATTGTATTATGAGCTTAAAGCAAATGGTTTTCATGTTGAAGCACAGAAAAAAATTAAAGTTTATTACAAAGAAATTGAAGTTGGTGATTACTATGCTGATATTGTCGTGAATGATTTAATAATCTTAGAGTTAAAAGCTCAGGACTATATGGTCGAAGCAAATGAATTTCAATTAATTAATTATTTAAAAGCGACAACTTGCGAAGTTGGACTGCTTTTAAACTTTGGTAAAAAACCTGAATTTATTAGGAAAGTATATCAAAACAATAGAAAATAAAAAATCTGCGGTAATCCGTAAAATCCGTTTTATCCGCGTTCAAAATATATAAAGTTATGGACTTACAAGACCAATTAAAAAACCTTTTCCCAGATCATGAACCTTTGCCAGAAGAGCAAACGGAGGCGATAATACACGAATTATACGTTCAAAAAGAGCCAATGATTTGTAAATTTGAAAAACGAAAAGGAAAAGCGACCACCATAATTGAAGGTTACGAAGGCACCGACGCCGATTTTAAAATTCTAGCCAAAGAAATCAAAACAAAACTAAGTGTTGGCGGCACCTTCAAAGATGATTCTATTATTATTCAAGGAGATTACCGCGATAAAATAATGGAAATATTAAAACTAAAAGGATTTAAAGTAAAACGTGTGGGAGGATAATCCCCACCTAACCTCCCCAAAGGGGAGGAACCAAATTGAAATATAAAAATAGAATATAAATCAGGAACTGGCTCCCTCTTCTTAGGAGAGGGCTAGGGAGAAGAAAAAATATAAAAACAAATGATACAATCATCAGAATTAATATTAAATCCAGACGGTAGCGTATACCATTTGAATTTAAAACCAGAAAATATTGCGCACGATATCATCTTTGTAGGAGATCAAAATCGTGTGGAGAAAATCACGCAGTTTTTTGAAAGCATTGAATTTTCGACTCAAAAAAGAGAATTCAAAACCCAAACCGGGATTTTTAAAGGAAAGCGCATTACTGTGATGTCTACAGGAATTGGGCCCGATAATATTGACATCGTAATCAACGAGCTTGATGCTTTGGTAAACATCGATTTAGAAACGCGTCAACCAAAAGAAAATTTGACTTCCTTGAACATTATTCGTATCGGAACTTCGGGTTCTTTGCAAGCGGATATTCCTGTAGACAGTTTTGTACTATCAAAATTTGGATTAGGACTCGACAACATGCTCCGCTCCTATTTGATTGACGAAGTTTCAAATCTCGAAATGGAAGATGCTTTTGTAAAACATACCAATTGGGATCTAAAAAAAGGAAAGCCCTATGTAATTGCGTGTTCTGAAAAATTAGAAAAAGTTATTGAAAGTGACCAAATGCATAAGGGAATCACTGCAACTGCTGGAGGTTTTTACGGACCACAAGGACGCGTATTGCGTTTGAATATTCAAGATGAAGAATTAAATTCTAAAATGGATAATTTTAAATTTGGTGACAACCAAATCACAAATCTTGAAATGGAAACGGCAGCAATTTATGGGCTTTCAAGCCTTCTAGGGCACAATGCTTTATCATTAAACGCGATAATTGCGAATCGTGCTTCGGGAACATTTAGTGAAGATCCTTATAAAGCGGTGGACGAATTGATAGCGTATACGCTAGACAAACTGGCCAATCAATAACAGAAATAATATGATTAGGAGCTATTTCCTGCTATCCGCTATATCTCTTGTGTTCGCTAGCGCTACCACAAGAGGATGCCGCTCCTATCAGGGCTAAAAAAAACTAATATGAAACTCAGAGTTGCCAGACATACAAATGATTTAGAAAAAATTAAGGTTTTTTACCTTTCTATTCTAGAATTTGAACTGCTTGGCAGCTTTAATAATTATGATTTGTACGATGGTATCTTAATAGGTAATTCTAACTTAGATTGGCATTTTGAGTTTACACAATCAAATGAAAACGCAGAACATCACTTTGATGAAGATGATATTCTTATTCTTTATCCCGAAACGAGAAGTAAGTATAATTCACTAATTAACAAGCTTTTAAACTCTAATACTTCTATCATTACTTCAAAAAATCCATATTGGTATAAAAATGGAAAAATGTTTTTGGATCCCGATGGATTCCGAATTATTATTTCCGATTTGAAAGCAAAAGATTGATAATTATTGGTTGGAGACTTCAAAAACGCGATGATACTTAAACCTGAACTATTTACTATTTAAAACTACCTTTACTTTTAGAACAAAACGATAATGAAAATAATACTTACAGGAGCAACAGGAGTTTTGGGATCTCATATTATGTATGAAATTCTGGAGCTTTTCATCAACACTAAAATTGATGGTAAACTCTTTATAATTGCCCGAAATAAAGGAAAAAAAACTGCTCAAGATCGCATAAACGAACTATTATCGAGTAGTTATACCCCACAAATCATAAAGGACAAAGGCATAGAAGAACTCCACGAATACATTGAAATAATCGATACTGATTTGGCTGAAATTCAAGATACTTTTTCAAGCCAAATAAAAGATGCTTATTTTATTCATTCAGCTGGATTTGTTAATCTATCTACCGACGAAGAACAACGTGAAAAGATTTTTGATGAAAATACCAAAATCACTAAATCCCTCTTCACTTTATTTCATCCTTTCATAAAAAAGTTTATTTACATCGGAACTGCTTTTTCATCTGGAAACCGAAAAGGATTAATTGACAATGACTTTCATAGTTTAGAATTCAAACCAGAGCATCGCAATGCGTACGAAAACGCTAAATTTCACTCGGAAAATTTTATAGCACAAGAATGTAAAAAAATAAATTTGCCTTTTCAAATTCTGCGTCCAAGTGTTATTGGGGGAAAAATGTTAGGAACAGAAAATCCATATTTTATTTCAAAATATATGGTTTTTTATCTTTTGGCAAAATTCTTTCACTTTACTTCCCAACGAAAAGGCGAACAAGAAAATGTGCGTTTTATCATCAATGAAGACACTGTTTTAAATATTATTCCCGTTGATTATGTGGCAAAAGTGATTGTCAATACCTTTGAAAGAGACGATATTGAACAACTCAACATTGTAAATACTAAAAGCTTCAATATGATAAAAGGATTGCAATTGATTATGAAGGAAGTAGGTTACACTAATTTTACTTTAATTCAAAATCAGTTAAATTTCAAATATAAAAACGTCATTGAAAAACTGTATTATGAAAGTATTGGTAAGCATTTAAGTCCCTATTTTACAACGGCTGCCAACGAATATGACACCACTTTATTGAACTCCATTCTGGAAATACCAAAACTAGATCAGGAAGCTTTCACTAATATGATTCGATATGCAAAAATGAATAATTTCAAAGATATTAATGTGTGATTGCTTCGTTCCTCGCAATGACAGAAAACCACTGCTATCAGGGCTAAATCGTTAACCACTAAATTTTAGTAAACTATGAATCTTATTTTAGAAACTGACCGATTGATTTTAAGAGAAATGAAACTTTCAGATGCTGAAGCTTTATTCGAAATGGATCGAAATCCTAAGGTACATCAATACCTTTGGAACAAACCTGTAAAAGAAATTAGCGAAGTCTACGCTACTATTGAGTCTGTTAAAAAGCAGTACACCCAGAATAATATAGGTCGCTTTGTTATTATTTTAAAAGAGACACAAGAGCTTATAGGCTGGGCTGGATTAAAATACAACACCGAAATGGTCAATAACAAAATTCATTTCTATGATATTGGTTACCGCTTAAACGAAAAATTCTGGGGCAAAGGATATGCAAGTGAAGCCAGTTTTGCTTGGTTGGATTATGGTTTTAATGCAATGAAAATTCCTGTAATGGAAGCAGCTGCGCATACAGACAACATCGCCTCTAATCGAATTTTACAAAAAATTGGACTAGAAATGACTGAAACCTATCTTGAGGATGGCGTTTCTTGGAATTGGTACGAATTAAAAAATCCAAATCTATAATGAACACAATAAAAATAGCCGGAGTTCCAGAACATTTCAATTTGCCTTGGCATTTAGCCATAGAAAGCGGCGATTTCGAAAAAGAAAATATCGATTTACAATGGACTGATGTTCCCGAAGGTACCGGTAAAATGTGCCAAATGCTGCGTGATGGCGAAACTGATATTGCAGTCATATTAACCGAAGGAATTGTAAAAGATATCACTGCAGGAAATCCCAGCAAAATTGTTCAAGTATATGTTGAAAGTCCTTTAATTTGGGGAATTCATGTGGCTGCTAAATCAAAATACAATACTTTAACTGACTTGAAAGGCACTACAGCTGCTATTTCTCGATTGGGTTCTGGCTCACAATTAATGGCGTATGTCAATGCCGATAATCAGTCCCGTCTACATTCGGGATGGAAAACGGATGATCTTCAATTTGAAATTGTAAACACCATTGACGGTGCCGTTGAAGCCTTAACAAACGGAACCGCAGATTATTTTATGTGGGAACGTTTTATGACTAAGCCATTAGTAGACCAAGGTATTTTTAGACGTATTGGAGATTGCCCAACACCTTGGCCTTGCTTTGTGATTGCGGTTCGTACAGAAGTTCTTGAAAAACAAGCGGATGTTATTTCAAAAATTTTATCCATTATAAATCAAACTACTGTTGACTTTAAAGATATTCCAAGCATTGATAACACGTTAGCACTAAAATACCATCAAAAAATTGAAGATATTCAAGAGTGGTTGTCCTTAACGCATTGGTCGCAAAACCAATTAAAAGCAGAAATGTTAAACAAAATTCAAAATCAATTGATTCAACTTAAAATTATCGATAAAAAAGGTACTTTTGAAGATATTGTAGAAACAGTTTAGATTGCTGTTTTTATTTTTACTATGATTAAAATAAAAGAAATTAATTTTCAAAGTATAAAACAACGATTTCAGGTAAAAAAACCCTGGGATGACGTGATTATTTTTATACTAAACATCTTAATTGCAATTCCTCTTTTTATAATCATCCATCAAAATCTGATTAATCCAAATTGGTTTCTGAACATCGATCGTGTAGTTTTATTTTTGATATTGATTGTAGGTATTCAAATCATCCTTAGATTTTTAAGAACTATAATTCTCTTTTGTATCATCCTTTATTTTTTGGTTTTAGTATATGGATCAACTATAGGAAACTATGGATTTAATAGTGTTTTTGAAGATTATAATTCCATCATGTACACCATGTCTGATAATCCTTATCCACAAGATATTATCATTGCCAAGTTGCTTCCGTTTCCAAACAAATCTAAGATTGTAAATGCAATTGAATATCAAAATCCAAAAATTAGGAATTTTGCGATTATGGCAACAACTAAACATTTTAAAAAAGTAAAAGGCTATTCTGATTACAGGACTATTATACAATGCTTTGCCGTTTTTAAAGAAATAAATAGCAAATGGAACTATGTAAGTGATCCAAAAGCAAGAGATTACATTGCTTCTGCCTCAGAATCCCTACTCTATTTCTCTGGCGATTGCGATGATCATTCCATATTAATGGCTGCCACAATTAAGTCTATTGGTGGTACTCCACGATTGATTCATACTACTGGCCATATTTATCCAGAAATACTTATTGGTAGTCAGAATGATTTAGAAAAAGTAAACTTTCTTATAAAAAATGTGTTATTTGTCAATGAAAGTAAAGAAAAAAAACTGCATTATCACGTTGACGAGCGCGGACAAATCTGGATGAATCTAGATTATACCGCCAAATATCCCGGCGGACCTTTTATGTCTGAAGAAATTCTTGGTGCATTGACGTTGGATTGATAAAAAATTTAAAATCCAACATTCAAATTGCTTACAGGTTTTTTTGTACCAAAAAACAGCTCATTTTATCAATCAAAAAACCGATTTACATTTTCAATTTTATTGTGCTGCAAAACTATTGCAAACGTTCGCAGTATATGATACAAATATTATCAATACATTTACAATCTTATAAAAGGATAAATATATTAATTTTTAGTTTTTCAATTATGATAAATTTACAAGCTTTGGAAGAAAAGTTAGACAAAGTTTTAGAAATCGAAACAAAAGAAGGTTTAACAACTTGGTTATTACAAAAGAGAAAACAGTTAAGAAATTAAAGTAATGTCTGAAAAATACTTTGATTTGTTCATTGTCGGTATAAGTTCTTTGTTCAAGTTATTATAGTGCATTTGAGACTAAATTAAGCCCATTCTCGGTTGTCATTAGAACCGTAGCGAACAGGCGAAGCAGATCCAATAAATACTAAATAAACTTTCCATCTAGCCTAAATCCAAAATCGCTTGTCGCGTGCGTTTGCAATAGGTTTTTTGTAGCGTGATCAAACTAAATATTTATTTCTTGCTGAGCATACATAATCAAGCCTGTTTCATCTTTGAATTTCTGAATTTGAACGCTATTTCCTTGATTTGATGATGGTTTTAAGCTGTTGCAAGCATAAGCTTCGACAGAGTTATATTGGGACAAACTATTATGTTCTTCAAATTTACTTTTAGTTATAGTTAATTGACTTCTAGCTTTAGTCAACCATCCACTAGTTCCTCTCATTTTCAACTCAACGAAAATAATATTTTCTTCATAATTTAACATTCCATCGCATCTACTTTCCTTGTTTCCATCAGCTCTTAAAATAGTAACACAGTTATCAATTGCATAAAAATCTACTTCTTTATTTGTTGGGTTATTTACAATACCTATCCATTTTGAATCATCAGTTTCATCGATATAAGCTGGATTTTCAGAAGGTGGAGGGTCATCACAGATACCAAAATTTTTACTATTTGAACTTGTCTTACAATGGTTGTCAAAAAAATTTATAGGCATTTGTCTTCAATTTCTAATAAGTTAATAAATATATCATTAGCTTCTCCAAGACTGTCGTTTAAATAGTTTTCGTCAGAGGGTAATCCTCTGTAATTGTCAACTTTTATGACACTACCATCAATTTCATTTAACTCATATATAGCCCAATCATAATTTTCTATAGCAGAATTAATTGGCACAACTTTGTCTAATTCGGGCATTAGTTTATCACTTAAATTTAATAATCTAATTTTATCAAGTACTTCTTTAGCTTTTATGGAATGGGTTAGATAATTAATTAAATAAGGACTATGAGTTGTCATTATTAGCTTATTTCCATCATTGATGTTATTGAATTTTAATAAACTATGAAGCATTTGTCTTTGAGAACTGGGAAATAAATTTTGTTCTGGCTCCTCAACTATGTTAATAAAACAATCATTTCTTGTAACAGAAGATAGAATTTCTAAAGCTTGATTTCTTAATTCGTTAGTTAGCTTATCATTTTTTAAAATACTCAAAACTCTAATCCTTAAATTTTGCATCTGCTCTAAACTTTCTTTTGCAACTGAATTATCACTAACTCTATCAATTCCCGCACTCAAGTTTTTAGAAACAAGATATAAAGGAATTGAAGATTGAAGACCACTCGAAGCTTCAAATAACGATAAATCATAATCTTTACCAATTATTTTTGATTCACCTTTTTTCTTATCATAAGTAAATTTTAAATTATTTATTGGTAAGTCTAATGATTCGGTTAGTTCTTGTTTAGATCTTTCAAATTCTTCTAAAAAAGTATATAATGTTTTTGGAAGATATTTTAACTTTTCTGGTTGTGAAACAGCACTGACAAAATTTCTTTCGGCAGGGACATACATTACTTTTGGTACTAAATATTTATTTCCTTTAATATCCTCAATATCTAATCTGCCTTTTTGATATGAAAACTTAAAAGCTAAACCTTCATATTCAATAACAGTTTCTTGTTTGAAATAGTTTTTTAAATTTTGATATTCGCAGTAAAAATTTTCAAATTTAGATTTTCTTTTAATTTCTGCTTTTTTTGAATTTTGATTGTATAATGATTTTTCCAACCAAGTAAATGTAGAAATCAATTTTGCAATTGTACTTTTTCCACTTCCTTGATTCCCAATAAATAATGTAACTTTTTTTATATCAATCCATCCATTATTTTCTTGAAGTCCTTCTTTTATTGGTCCGAAATTTTTAATTTTTATCTTACTCATTATTTATTTTGTATTTCACAAATTTACGAATTATTTTATATTTGTCGTTAAATATTGACAATGGTTAATTTGGAATTTCAATTGATACAATATTTCTCTCAATTTTGGTTGTACTTACTGCCGCTATTACATAACCTCATACTTTACCTTATTTTTTTGCTTCCGCAAATTTAACTATTCTCTACAATTGCAATTTCCTCGGCAGTTAAGCCATACAATTCATAAACCATAACATCAACTTCTTGTTCTAGGTTTTGGGTGTCTGCTTTTGGGTCTTGGGATTTCAAAGAAAGGATTTCGTTGACTTTATCGATGAAAGGTTGTTGTTCTATTGTGGGTATTTTTTTTATTGGTAATTGTTCAAAAATAACCTTATTGAGTTCCCTCGTATTTCCTTGTAATTCAGGAAAATTACCTTCAAAACAATATTTAAATAGTTTTGAATTTAAAAATGACACTAAATATTCAAGATCATTTCCTGTAATTAAAAAACATTTTTGATTCGTGTAAAATCCTTTTTTATCAAAAGTAAAAGGCAAAAATTTAGTCATGTTTGGATAAATAATTTTAGGCTTTTCAAAATCTTCCCAGTAGGAAATCGAATCTTGTGTTTCGAACCATTTACCACTTGTTTTTTTTCGACTTCCTTTCTCTCCTGTTTGCTTTAGCGATGGTCCAAAACTTAATAAATATTCCTTAATCCCAATATATTCTTCAATATCAATTTTCTTACTCGGGAAAGTACCAATTATCCACAAATCTTGATAATCATAATAGAATTTTTTTACATCACGGCCACGTAATAAAGGTTTTATTATTTCAGCACTTTTTTGATCTATCGCAATAAGAGCATCTTTAGTTTTTCCATCAATAATAAATGCTTCATTTAAACCAGTTTTTATCCCGTAACTAATTTTTAAATCCCAATCTTTGATTTTTGTTCCTTGAGCTTCAACTTTTGTTTTAATATCAAATGAAGATTGGTCAGATATAATCCACGAAGTTTCTGGAAATTCATCAATTTTGATAGCTTCATTCTCAAATATTTCCTTTAAAAAAGGTAATCTATCCTGGTCTTTACGTGTAAAACGTATTGCTTTAATTGGTTTTTTTATTTCTGCTTTTTCAAAAATCAAAATGTTAGTAAGCACAGTTGCACTATCAAAAATCTCACAATCAGAGAAATCAATTAAATCAGTAACAACTGTCTTGTTATTTAAATAATCTCGTAATGGTTTACCATAATTTGCACGCATCCAAGCACTTCCTGTTATGAAACATAAAACACCTTTATTAGTTAAAATCTCATTTCCCTTCTCATAAAACAAAGCATATAAATCTCCCATGCTTGTGTAGGTAGCATATTTAAGTTTTTCATATTGCTTAGACATTTCTTTCATGCTTTGTAATTGGACATACGGCGGATTTCCAATCACCACATCAAATCCCACAAAATCGCCATTATCATTCAACACATCAGGAAATTCAAAGCGCCATTCAAAAGCATTTTCGTAAATCTTGTTGCTTTTTATTTCTTCAATTTCGGTGTCTAGCGTATTTATGTCGGCGCCCAGCACGTTTACTTTTTTGTTCCACTCGGTTTGTTCTTTCTTGCTTCTTTCAAAAAGTCCTACTTGCTGGGTGTAATTAAAAAGGTCGCCTTTTAGTTTTTCGAGTTTGAGTTTCTTGGGATCGTTTGTGCCTATTTCACTCCTAAAATTACTTTTTATATCGCCTATTAAGCGTTCCATTTCGCGTTTTTGTTCCTTGCTTTCGGCATTGCGGTACGTAACAACGGCCAGTTTGTAGCTTTCTATATTCCATTTGCTTTGCTTGAGCGCTTTTTTTAGATCTGTATCCAGTCCAAATCGTGAAATCAACGAGTTCCCACATTTTATATTAATGTCAATATTAGGTAGGGTTTCTAATTCCCCTCCGTTGGAGGGGTGCCCTGAGGGCGGGGTGGTTTTAACTGCACCTTCGGGAACACGGTAATACGCATTTTTGAGCAGCTCAATCCACAAACGCAAACGGCATATTTTGACGGAGTTTGGGTTAATATCCACACCAAACAAGCAGTTTTCTATGATGGTTTGCTTCTCATGAAACAAGGTTTCTTGTATGCGCTGGCTTTCTTTGTTGTTAGGATTGTAGGAAAAGGGAATTCCGTCCTCATCCGTGATCATCAATTCATCGTTTACGACTTCTACATCTGTTTTTAATTGCAAACCATCTTTATCGACTAGGATACCCAACTCATTTTTTATCGCAATAATTTCATTCAATGCCGAAACCAGAAAGTGACCAGAACCCACCGCAGGATCGCATATTTTTATTTGGTTGATCACCGCATTAAATTTGGCTTTATCCTCCTTTTTATAATGATGAAAACAGAACGATTTTAAATCGTCAAAATTTTCAAACGTGCCACCATTTGGCGACAGCGCACTAAATTTTTGTACCACCGCTCGCCGGATTGTTTCCTTGCACATGTACATGGTAATGAAACTTGGAGTAAAGAACGAACCATCCTTGTAGCCGTTAATTTTTTCGAAAATTAATCCTAAAACGGAGGCATTAATCAGCGTTTTATTGTCCTCCTGAATGTCCTCGCTTCCCTCACTGGCAAAATCATACGCATCCAGAAAAGAGAAGAAATAATCCAACGCCCTTTTTGTACCTGTATTTTTCTTGCCTTGATTGTCTTTAATTACTGTTGCTGCGAGCAGCGGTAAGGTGTTGTTGTCCTCGAGTTGCGAGATAAACAAGGTTTCATGTTCTAAATCTGTGGGTTCAAAAAGGGAACTGTTCAAGTACGGTACTTTTGCGAAAGCGGTAACTACTCTATCGTTGCGCTCGGTTGGTTTTTTTGCTAATACCTGAAAGAACAAACTGTTGAGATTATCGTAATCTTTTATCAAATCAGAATTCAAAAACGAATAGCTTTTGTCTCCTTTGTGATACGTAATGAGCTGCGCTTCCAGTAATTTTAGGAACAAAATCCGGTTTACCCACGTAATGGTCAGTTCCAGCGCTACGGTAAACAGGCGTTCATCAGTAGTATCGCCGTATTGTTTTGGGTTTTGCAATCGGGATATTTTATCGAGGCTGTCCAGTTGTTCAATGGCGTTTTCCAGCAGGGAACCAGAGTTTCGCTTGCCTGCTTTGTGGCGTTCAATTAGTTTTTTGCCGCCTTCTTTTACTTCGGTTAAACCAATGATGTGGAGCAATTCACTATAAAAGTTTTTGTCGAGAGAATTGCTGTCATTAGCAAAAGACAATTTGAGTAAATGCTCCGGCGATAGTAATTTGAACAGCGCCACAAGGAGTTTATCATCTTCTTTATTGACATTGCGCAACGGTTTATCGTATTTCCGAATGTCGAAATGTGCAAATTCTATGGTGTTTTGAATGCTTTCAATAAAAGGTTTTGCGATATCATTGTAGAAATACCTGGTGTCTTTTCCTGAGGCGCGACCTTCTTCAAAATCAGTGAATTGTTTTGTAAACGCCTTATTTTCTGCAAAAACTTTATTAAAGAGTTGCGCGTCAAAAACAAACCATTCGTATATATTGGTAACAACCAGGTGTTTTAATTCGGTGTTTTTATGTGTAATGCGTTCGCGCATATAATACAAAACGAGTTCCTGCAGGGCTTTACCGTTAAGGTTGGCTGCAGTAATCATTTCGCTTTTGTTGCTAGGACTTTTGGCCTCAATGATAACGCCTACATTTGTTTTGGCATCTTTCCCGTTGTGAATCACTAAATCGTTACGTCCCTTTGTATTCACGAAATAGTTAGGATCGTAATAGGTTTTCTTGAGAAAATTAATCACTAAGTTTTTATGAAACTCTTCCGTTTCTTTTTCATTGATGGAATCTAAAATCTGAATCAAATTTATTTTAAAGTCCTCAATATGAGTACGATTTGGTTTGATTTTAAGAAAAGCTTTATTAAGTGCTTTGCGCGGTTCCAGCAGTAGTGTATTCATGCGTTTATTTCAGAATTGGTAATTACCAAACTTACTATTAAAAAAGGACAACTACAATTAGTGACATACTATTTATCTGACTATTTGTTTGGGTGTACTAAAGAGAAATTCGATAAGCTGAATTCTTGCTTTTAGAAATAAACAAAGGCTACAATACGTGTCCTTTATTTGATGAAACATACCTTAAATACCAACAGTATTAAGAAATGAATTATGTAACATTTTTATGGAATTATATAACAAATTTTACAGTTAAAAAAAGATATTTGCTTTTAGAATTTTTACCCCTTATCTCTTAAATCAGAAAAATGTCAACATCACAAAACAAGAAAAGCCTTAAAAAACAGTACGTTCCTACAGCAGAATTTTATAGCCAAATAATTGATAGTTTAGAGGAATATTCCATTTTTACGGTTGACACAGATTTAAATATAAACAGTTGGAATTCAGGAGCTACAAATATATTTCAATATGAAACAGATGAAATTATAGGAAAGCCCTTTGAAACTATTTTTACAGAAGAAGATAAAAAAGCTGGAATTCCGAAAAAGGAAATTGATATTGCTTCAAAAACAGGGAGATCTGTAGATATAAGATGGCATGTCTGTAAAGACGGTAAAACATTTTTTGCAGATGGATTGGTATTTCCATTAAAAGATGAAAATGAGGTTGGTATGGGATTTGTGAAAATATTGCGTGATATCACTGCCACAAAAGAAGCTGAGGACGAGATAAAAAAATATGCAAAAGAGCTTGAAGATCTCAATGCTCACAAGGAAAATGTGCTCGCGATATTATCTCATGATTTAAGAAGCCCACTTGCAGGAATTATCCAGGGTGCTCAATATTTAGAAGCAAATTTCGACACGCTACAACCTGCTTTAGTAAAAGAATTGTTGAAAGAATTTCACTTAGCAGCGGTAAACGAATTGAACATGTTGGACTATCTAGTTGAATGGGCAAGGATTAAGTATGCTGCCGAAGCTTTTAAACCTGCCTCAATTGAATTAATACACTGTGTAGAAAAAGTTTTTGATTCCTTAAAAGAAACCGCATCCATCAATACCATAAACCTTCTAAACGAAATAGAAAAAAATTGTAATGTGTTTGCCGATGAGAAAATGTTGCTTTCTATATTGCAAAATATAGTTTCGAATGCGATTAAACATTCGCATAACGGAGGCCAAATAACGCTATCAGCTAAGCAAAGTGATGACATGATGACTATTACAATCAAAGACTCAGGAAAAGGCATGTCAAAAAAAATAATGGATCAACTTTTTGCTCCTAAGGTCAAAGCACTTTCTAAAGCAGTAGAAGAAAAGAAAGGAATGGGTATTGGTCTATTGCTTGTCAAAGGATTTTTAGAAAAAAATAATGGTAAAATATGGGTTGAAAGTGAAGAAGGCAAAGGATCGTCTTTTTATTTTACTTTACCCATCAACAAACCGCTTTAGTGCAGAAAATGTTAAGGTAAAAGCGACTGTATAGCAAAACAGTATGGTTTTTAATTCCAGAAAGCAATACTACATTGTGCCGCTCCATAACTTATGGAAATAATTACAGACATTGATAAACTTCATCAAACAGGTAATTATAAAATAGCTATCGTTTGTATCCTATGCCGATAAAGCGTTTTAATTTAAGGCTTGTATAGTTGTAATAACTTGCAATTGTAACGTACTTACAAATCGTAAACAAAGATCTTTTGATGTGTTTTCGCTTGTTATAAACCTTGCAAAGCTTTTTATAAACCACTTTTTAACATCAGCATGAAATTTAAAAAATAGCGTTTAGCAATCCTTTTTATTATACTATAAAAAAGTAGCTTTGCGCTGCTATTCTATTGTCATAAAATCATGCAAATAATACAAGCACTAAAATGCTTAAAATGAATAAATCTAAAGTTCGATTCCCTCGAAACACCCAAGACCATGATCAATAGTTTAGTTTTTAATACGGCATCAACTGTAGTAGCTCCGTTTTTTAGTAAGGATATTATTTGTTGAATTATAATAAACAAGAAGTACAAAATTGGAAAATAAAGAAGCAAGTTGGACCATGTGCTTAGCGTGCCAAGGTAGAGGAAAGAAAAGTCGGGGGCTAACTAAAAAAGCGCGACTCCAATACCAGCTAACATTAGACAACTTTAAAAATACAAATAGCGAAGAAGCTGCTCCTATACCTCCTAAAGGACACCTTCACTCCTGCTTGAAATGTTCAGGATTAGGTTTAATACCAGCTATAAATCCTCCAACAGCTGATACTGAAAACTATCCACACCTTGCTATTATTGGCGCAGGTATTGGCGGCGTTGCCCTAGCAGTTGCTTGTTTGCATCGGGGAATTCCTTTTACTATATACGAACGTGATGCAAATTTTGATACTCGCTCTCAAGGATACGGACTCACTTTACAACAAGCTAGTAAGGCAATTGAGGGATTAGGTCTACTTTCATTAAAAGATGGAGTACATTCAACAAGGCATTTGGTTCATACTACTGCAGGAAAGGTAGTAGGTGAATGGGGCGTGAGAAAGTGGATACAGGGAGACGACAATACAAAAACAAAACGATCCAATATTCATATTGCAAGACAATCTTTACGGATGGAATTATTAAACCAATTGGGTGATCCAGAACGGGTGAAATGGAGTCACCAATTACTGGATTTTAAAGAAGATGAAAGTAAAGTTGTTACACTAAGATTTCAAGTAAATGGAGCAATAAAAACTGTAAAGGCCGATCTAGTGGTTGGAGCCGATGGAATTCGAAGTACAGTACGGAGGTTAATAATTGGTGATGAGCAGAGCCCTTTACGGTATTTAGGATGTATTGTAATATTAGGTATTTGTCCTTTAAGTGCTTTAGCAGAAATGAATAGTTCGTTATTGGATTCGGCTACAGTATTTCAAACTGCCAATGGCAAGGAACGAATTTATATTATGCCTTACAAAGAAGATTCAGTAATGTGGCAATTGAGTTTTCCAATGACTGAAAAAGAGGCTAAAGAATTAAGTGCACAAGGTCCTAAAGCGCTTAGAGAAGAAGCAATTCGTAGAACGCAATGGCACGATCCTATTCCACAAATTTTACTTGCAACACTAGAAGTGCATGTCTCAGGATATCCTGTATATGATCGCGAATTACTACATTCAGAGTTATTAAAAAATGCTGGAAAAATGACTTTGATAGGAGATGCGGCGCACCCCATGAGTCCGTTTAAAGGACAAGGAGCAAACCAAGCGTTGCTAGATGCACTTGCTTTAGCACGATCCATTTCAAGTGAATGCAGACTTTTATCGCAATGGAGAACAGTTGGAATTCGAGAAAGTCTGTTAAAAAAATTTGAAGCTGAAATGATAGAACGTAGTGCTTCCAAAGTAAAAGATTCAGCAGATGCTGCAACATTTCTACATTCTGAAATTGTACTTCACAAAGCAGATGAACCTAGAGGAAGAAGTATCAAGAATAAATACGAGTAAATAACACCTTAGTTAGAGATGCTATTAAATAGTAACTATTCTTAAAAATTTTAGACGATGAGTTATTCTGGACCTTCAGCGCTAAAACTATTCTGAGATTAAATCGTCCCGCAAATAGGCCAAAGTCGGGCTAATTAAAGCCGATGTTTTCAAAAAAATAACAATTTCTCCAAAATCTTAAATTGAGCCTAATGCCCAACTATTGCTTACGAGTTGCAACATGCTGGCTTTTTAACAAGTTTATTCGTTCTGATTGTATTTTTTTAATTGAAAAATTGAGTACGATCCGAGTACAAACTCTGCAATAATTCCGAAAATATAACCACCTGTCGGAAATCCGTCCATTAACATACTTATCATTCGTCCAATTGCGAGAGATAGCATAAATAATATATTCAATTGGGTAGCAGTTTTCCAATATTTAGTTTTCCAAATTCCTAAAATCCAAACGATTGAAATTCCAAGATACAAACACATAATTGCTTTTAGCATATTTGAAAAGTCAACTGTATTTACTTGAATATCCAAATACACAGGCAGAATTGATGGCGTACCATAAATTATTGCTGTCGGAACTACAATAGATAAAGATAAGAACAGATGTAGATTTTTTAAAATCCAGTTTGTTTTACTTTTCATTTATATTCTGATTTATAAATCATGTTTTATTTCTTGTATTGTTTTTTAAGTTTAAAAGTAACCTATAGAATCTTTTAAACAAACAGAGTATATAAATTTAATGTGATTAACCTTTTATTTAAAACCTTTATTTTGAAGTTTTTATATATTTTAAAACAAAAAAAAGCATCCGTAATAAGGATGCTTTTCTTTTTAAGATATGTACTTTAAAACTAGTCTTGGTTGGTTGTTTTTCTCCAAACAAAAGCATTTAAGATGTGTCTTTTTGCAAATCTTCCAGGTGAATCAGCGTTTACCATTTTTACATAAGTAGCTTTTGGCACACTGATGTATTCATAAACACTACCATTAGAAAAATTAATTATCAATCTACCTTCTACAAACTTGTAATCTGTAATTGTCGCAGTAGCTATAGTTTCAGTATACTCAGGCATATTTTGCTTGATTGTCTCTGGATTGATGCTTACCAAGAAATGGTAGGCTTCAATTATTTTTTTACTGTTTTCTTCAGCAGCTTTTAATCCGGCTTCATCACCTTGAAATTTATCAGGATGTGCCTCTTTCATGGCGTTGCGATAAATTGTTTTCAAATCTTTTAGCTCTGCAGTTTTATCTACATTTAGCAGTTTTCGGTATTCAACTATTTTTTTCATAAATAAGGTAACTACTTGTCTTTTAGTAATTAATCAATATAATTTGATTTCAAAATCGACAAATTTTTTGCAAAGGTACACTTTTTTTTAATTTTTTTGTTTGAGACTAAAAAATATTCAAAAAAAGAAATTAGTTGCTATTTTTTTATTAAAAGGTAAAACTACTATTGCTGTGGTTTGTTGTTTGCTTTATCGAAGTTTTTAGACTTTTTTTGATATTTATTATAACTGATATCACTCGGATTTTCAATTATAGATTTGATTGTTATCCAATCACCAAGTGCGTGTTTTTGAGCCATTTTATAGTCTAAGAGATAAACACCACAAAAAAAGTTGTTATTCTCATCTTTTTCCATAATTCCAGTGTAAACTCCTTTTTGTAACATTCTTTCTTCAGATGCTTTAGTCATAATCCTATTTTTTTTACTGATTCTAAAGTACAAAGTTAGTCAAATATATTTTTGTCTTGTTCTTTTTTTACTTTCTGATTACCTTTGTTTTATGGAAAAAATATTTCGTCCCAGTCCAAAATCTTTCAAAAATACATTTTGTGTTTTTCAAGAAATGTCTCTAGACACTATTGATGGACTTGAATTGCAATATGATAGCAAGGCAAAAAGCAAGTATTATTATACAAAAATGGGTATGTATCGGGTATCCAATCACTGGGGACGCTTGGCTAATAGTAAATGGCGTTTAGTGCCTTTAGAACCAGAGACAAATTCTAAAATAAAATTAGGCTTTGCGCCATGGTCAAATTTTTATCCAGATAATCAAGAGGAGGAATTGTACTATTTAGAAGTAGATTACAGCAGTAAAACAGTCCTTTACCAACACAAACTGAATCCAAATTATGATAATCGGGCAGTCCTGAGAACCACTTTTGAAACTACAAAACGAATCAAACAAGTTCGTAATTTGCTTAATCTAACTTCATGGGCAAAGTATTTTGATTACGATGATTTAGATCTTTTGAGAAAACAGATTATTGATGAATTAATATTCACCAATACATCTTTAGAAGACATAAAAAGGGAATTAAGTCATACATCACAGTAATTTCTTTAAATCCATTGTAGACTAAATAAACTTACAAAAAACTAGCTTTTAAACAATGGTAGTTACAAAAAGGTATCTTATTACAAAGAAAACCAACTTTTTACTAGTTCATCCTCTAGAGGTGCTGCATTTTTATGTACAAACTCATTACTAATTGGGTTGTAATCATAATCTAAAGCCCAAAATTTATGATTTTCTGCCAAAGCTAGGATTCCGTTACATACAAATTCAATTTCGGCATTTGTAGTTGTAGGATGAATAGACATTCTAATCCAACCCGGTTTTCTGATTAAATCGCCAAGAGTAATTTCGTCAATTAATTGATGAGAAGTTTCTTGGTCCACATGCAATAAAAAGTGTCCGTATGTTCCGGCACAACTGCAACCACCACGAGTTTGAATTCCGAATTTATCATTCAATAATTTTACACCCAAGTTAAAATGTAAATCTTCTACAAAGAAAGAAATCACTCCTAGCCTATCCTGATGCTGTCCTGCAAGAATTTTAATATTTGGAACAGATCCTAATTTCGAGAAAATGTAATCTACAATTTCGTGTTCTCTTTTTAAGATATTGTCAATACCCATTTGCTCTTTCAACTGAACGGCCAATGCGGTTTTTATCACCTGAAGAAAGCCCGGCGTACCTCCATCTTCCCTATCTTCGATATTATCGATGTATTTGTGTTCGCCCCAAGGATTTGTCCAACTTACCGTTCCACCACCCGGATTATCAGGAACTAAATTTTGATATAATTTTTTATTAAATACTAAAACTCCACAAGTTCCAGGTCCGCCAAGGAATTTATGTGGCGAAAAGAAAATAGCATCCAAATAACTCTCCCCATCTTCAGGATGCATGTCAATTTTCACATAAGGGCCTGAACAAGCAAAATCTACAAAACAAAGTCCGTTGTGCTGATGCATTATTTTTGCTACTTCATGATACGGAGTTCTGATTCCCGTAACATTCGAACAAGAAGTTATTGAAGCTATTTTAAAAGGCCTTTCTTTATATTTTTCTAATAAAAGTTCAAGATTTTCTATACTGAATAAACCATCTTCTGAAGAAGGAATAACTTCAACATCAGCAATAGTTTCCAACCAAGACGTTTGATTCGAATGGTGTTCCATGTGTGAAATAAAGACAATTGGTTTCTTTTCGGCTGGAATCGTGATGAAATTTTTTAAATTTTCGGGCACTTTCAAACCCAAAATTCGTTGAAATTTATTGACAACGCCTGTCATTCCTGTACCATCAGTAATCAAAACATCATCAGCACTTGCATGCACATGATGTTTGATAATATGACGCGCCTGATGATACGCTTTTGTCATGGCTGTCCCAGAAACCGTAGTTTCGGTATGGGTATTGGCCACAAAAGGACCAAATTGATTCATTAATTTTTCTTCAATAGGACGATATAAACGACCACTTGCTGTCCAATCTGTGTAAATGATTTGTTTATGACCGTAAGGAGATTCAAATTCTTGATCTATTCCGATTATATTATCGCGAAACTGTTGAAAGTATTGCTCTAATTGTGTTGGCGCTTCTTTGGTGATCATATCATATCTAATTTGACTTCAAAGATATTGATTTTCTGGGTATATCTGAAATTTGAAATGTATTTGGAGAATACGCCATAAAATGCAACGATTCAAATTTTAATATTTGCAAAAAGAGAACCATTTTTCCAGATTTAGCCCTGGTTGTAGTGAAAATCCTTTTCCTTTTTTCTTTAAAAAGGAAAAGATTACTTCACTATACTTTTATTTTTATTTGAGTTCAGTGAATTTCATTTACAACAGAAAACGGGAACATAATTTCTAAAAAAGCACCAATAACTCGCTCCGGAAATGAAAACAAATTTGGATTAAAAACAAAAACCCTTTCAAAAGTTTACACTCTGAAAGGATTTTTATTTTAAAGCTAATTAAGATTATAAATCGAATCCTACTGAAAATTGCAATACTCTGTTTTGAGCTTTGCCTTCATCGTATAAATCTCCTAATCCTAAATGATAACGGACTCCTAAACTTATTCCAGAATCAAATTTTAAACCACCTCCAAAATTTAATCCCCAATCAAAATTATTAGGATCATACTCTTGCGAGCCACTAAAAAGACCTGAATATTCCTCTTTGTGTACAATCGCTAACCCAATTTGTGGACCAGCTTCCAAAAAGAAATTTTTAGATGGATACGCTTTCAACATTATTGGTAAATTGATATAATCCAACTTTTGAGTAAAAGTACCACTGCTATTTGTAATTTTATATCCTTGCTGAGAATACAGTAATTCAGGTTGAATAGAAAAGCTTTCGCTAATAAAGGACTCGCCATAAACTCCTACATGAAAACCGCTTCGCTGTTCTGTTTCTCCGTCTCCATCAAAACGTACTGCTGCTAAATTATAACCTCCTTTTATTCCACCTGTTGATTTGAGAGCTCCTTTGTCTTATGCACTCATTGTTGCTAGTACACCAAAAAATAAAACTATTGTTATCTGTTTAATTTTCATCTTTATCCTGTTTTAATTAATCTTATTATACTTTTATTTCCCACCATTGGCACGAAGATCTGCAATACATTGCGCGTCTAATTGTGGAGCTGAACCGCTTGAAACCATATTACCGATACCACCACCAATTTCTGCTGACCAGAACATTAAACAAGTCTTTTCGATACAATGTTTGGGATGTTCTGCATCTTCGTGATTGCTTTGTAAAGCTGTACCAAGGTTAGTCAAACCTAATATATGTCCGAATTCATGAGTAATTACTGTAGTTTCTAATAAACTTCTGTTAGGCTCAAAAGCACTATCACTCAAACCATGAACCGTTTGTTCATAAATAACAAAAGAAGTGTTTCTGTAAGCTGTTCCTAGAATAACCGAAGTATCCGTATCCTTCGAAGATTTTCCGTCTGCAAAAAATGCCCAAACTGCAATTTGGTCTGCTGTATTGTATTTGGTTCTATTAGCATCTTCAATACTTACAATCTCCTCATTTTTATAGGGGGAACTTCCCGGAGATGCAATAGACCGTTTAATCACACTAATACCACCTGGTTTAAAAGTTCGTGCAGAAAGAAAATTCACAAAATTGGTAATCGATTGAGCGCTTGGTTCAAAACCAGCTACATATACCACTTCGATTACCATGCTCTTAAACTTTTTATCCGATAACAAATCGTTAGCAGAGCTTCCTGTTTGCTGTTTATTCGTATTCGGATTTACAGCAACTGGATTATCTAAGGGATCATCTTCTTTTGAACAGGATGCTACCGAAAGGAACAAACCAATCGTGAGTAGAGAAAGTACTTTTTTCATTATTATATTTGTTATTAAGTTTATTTATATAAAAACAGCTACACAATTTAAGGTAGCTGTTCTTACTAAACTACCAACTTAAATCCAGCTATATTTGTTTCAATACTAATGTTACTGCTGCATTAGTAGAGCTTTGCAATGTAATAGTCGAAGCAGTAAAACTAGTTACTTTCCATGTATTATTCAATAAAGTAAACGAAGCGTTACCTGAAAAATTTAGTTTTAGAAAAACATTTAATTCCGAGCTTACCGCATAAGTTCCATTTACTGTTGTATTCACTAGATTTACAGCAGTTACTGATAAATTATTTGCAAAATCAATCGTGAAATCTTTGTAATTCGTTGCTGAATTAACTCCTGCATTCACATATGAGTCTACTTTGAACTTACCATTTACTAAAATTGTTTCTACTTTTTTACGGTTTTGAGCGGCTAAAGCAATTGTCTCTTCTGTTTTTAACGACGCGCTTATTGCGGCTTGCAATTCAGCATCACTTGTAACAGTTGTTTTTGATCCATCAGCAATTGTTACTGAAATAGGATATTTTACTGAATACAATTCTGACGCGCTAATATTTGTCATATACGTATACAATTGCATTTCGGATGTGATGACAACACTACCTGTTTGCTGTAAACTAAGATTGTACGTTAAAATTGTAATAGGAAAGAAAAACTTGACAGATGAAATTGCATCTTGACCAGAAGCTTCTGCTGAGGAACAAGCATTTAGAATTGCATTATATTCGGTTTGATTCGTAACAGTAACCTCTGTATAATTACTGGTTTTAATTTTTAAAGGAAATTGTAAAACAACAGTGTCCTGGTCGTCATTGAATTTAGCAAAAATAGAAAGTACTTGTTGGTAATCTACTTGGCTTAAAATAGAAACCTGAACTCCGTTAACTTTTGCAGTAGCAGGCAAGACAATAGATGAGCATGAAGCTCCATCCAAGAAATCATCAAATGAACCATCGTACATTGAAGTACGTTTCAAATTAGTTGTTGTCGTTGAATTAGCAGTGTTTGTATTTGGATTTTCTCCCTCTACTTCATCAACTTCGCTTTGGCATGATGTAAAACTTAAGATAGCCATCAATGCAATTCCGGTAACAATTTTTAATTTTTTCATAATTTTCAAATTTAATGTATTTTTATATTTACAAGCGATGTTTTTAACGCCTTTCTGTTAGTAAGACAACTACGCTTATTTTTACCCTACGTAAATTTTAAAAAAAAATTAAAAAAAATTTCAAACTACTCAAAATCAATATATTAAAATGCAAAATATTTTAAATAAAAAAGCAATCATCGGTAACACAACTGCTTTTTGAAAAAATATTTTACATTTACAACCTACAAAAAATGAATTAATACTCCATGAGCTACGAAAAAAGTACCCTTTGCGAAGAAAATCACTTTAGAGACTTTTACTTAAAGCACGTGCAATCAGCAACTAATTTTGCGTATTATAAATGTGGTGATGATGAAGCTGCACTAGATCTGGTACAAGATGCATTTACCAAAATATGGGAGAATTGTTCTAAGATCGACTTTAGTAAAGTCAAAACGTATTTGTTTACCAGCATTAATAATTTATTCCTGAATACCATTAAACATCAAAAAGTGGTATTGAGGTATGCCAAAGATGCGCCTAACATAGATACCACTAATCAAAGTCCCGAATATTTATTCGAAGAAGAAGAATTCAAACAAAAACTCACAAAAGCAATCGCATCATTAAGTGAAGCACAACGCGAAGTATTTTTATTGAATCGAATAGATGGAAAAAAATACAGAGAAATCGCTGAGTTACTTGATATTTCTCAAAAAACCGTTGAAAAAAGAATGTCTGGAGCATTACAACTATTGAGAGCTCAAATAGAAAATATATAATTAATCATTTAGCTATAGGGTAATTTAAAAGTTGGTTGTCTTATAAACATAGAGATAGAAAATGGAAAACGAAAAAGAAATATTAAAATGGTTCAATGATGAGCTTTCAAGCCAAGAAATCGAGGATTTAAAACAATCTGAAGATTTACAAACGCTGGAAAAGATTGCTCATTATGCAACACAATTACAGGCACTAACAATTGATGCGCAAGCTGCTTTGGACGCTTTTAAGGTCAGAAACCATTCTAAAAACAAAACAAAAGTAAGAACTTTAAACTTCAAAGCATTCTATAAAGTTGCCGCAGTTCTGGCCGTTTTGTTAACATCTAGTTATTTTTTGTTTTTTAATAATACAACCTCTTACGAAACACAAATAGCACAAACAAAATCAGTCACGCTTCCAGATAATTCTGAAGTGATATTAAACGCTGCTTCCAAACTTAGTTTTAATGAAAAGAAATGGGCTGATCAAAGAGCTTTATCTCTTGAAGGAGAAGCTTTTTTCAAAGTGCAGAAAGGGCAAACTTTTAGTGTAAATACAACAGCAGGAATTATTACAGTTTTAGGGACACAATTTAATGTAAAAGAACGAAAAAACTATTTTGAAGTACATTGCTATGAAGGTTTGGTGAGCGTAACACATAATAATGAAACGATCAAATTACCTCCGGGAAAAACATTTAGAGTCATAAACGGCACCATAGAGAATACTGCAGATTTTAATACACAAAATCCTTCGTGGATTCAACAAGAATCTAGCTTTACGCAGATTCCATTAGAACAAGTTATTGCAGAATTAGAGCGTCAATACGATATAAAAATTAAAGTGGAAGGTGTCGATACTTCAAAACTTTTTACAGGAAGTTTTACTCATACCGATAAAAAAATTGCGCTTCAAGCAGTTACAATTCCATTGAAATTAAGTTACAAGATTGAAGGTAAAACTATTATATTTTACAACTATGGTGTTAAATAAATGGCTGGTTTTTCTCTTACTTTGTATTGGCTGTTTTTGTTTTGGACAAAATACAACTAAAAAAACACCTTTGCCTGAGGTCATTATTTCCCTCGAAAAGCAATTTAACATCAAGTTTTCGTACGCCGTTGAAGATGTGGCAAATATTGCAATTGAAAAGCCGAATACTTCCTTTACGTTACAAGAAACAATTGATTATCTAAACTCGAAAACGCTTTTGAACTTTAAAGCTTTAGACGATAGGTATGTTACCGTTTCTGTGCTAAACAAAACGATATCAGTTTGCGGAATTGTTTCTGATGAAAAGAAATCTCGTTTAGTTGGCGCATCTGTTTTTATAAACAATATTGGAAGAAGCACAATTACAGATGGAAATGGTACATTTAAATTGCAAAATATTCCAATACATGCAACACTGACCATTTCCTATGTGGGATTTGAATCCAGACAATTTTCGGCTAACGAATTATTTTCGGCACAAAACAATTGCAAGGAAATTGTTCTTCCTACAAAAAATGAAGAGTTGAATCAGGTTTTGATTCAAGTATATCTAACGTCAGGGTTACAAAAATATCTGGATGGAAGCACCGTTTTAAACACAAAAAAATTTGGTATTCTTCCCGGATTAATTGAACCCGACATTCTGCAATCTGTTCAAGCGCTTCCCGGTGTGGAAAGTACCAATGAAAGCATTGCTAATATAAACGTTCGCGGTGGAACTAACGATCAAAATTTAGTGCTTTGGGATAATATCAAAATGTATCATTCTGGTCATTTTTTTGGGTTAATATCTCCTTACAACCCTAATCTTACGAACAAAGTTATCGTTAGTAAAAACGGAACAAGTGCTGAATACAGTGATGGTGTTTCCAGTACCATCAATATGTACACGAAAGATCTGGTCACCAATACCTTTTCTGGTGGTGCAGGAATTAACTCTATTAGCGCCGATGCCTTTTTAGAAATCCCGATAACTAAAAAATTAGAACTTCATATTTCGGGACGTCGTTCGATTACTGATTTGTTTAAATCACCTACGTACACTAAATACTATCAACGTAGTTTTCAGGACACTGAAATCAACGCAGATAGCGACCAACATGATACGTCTTCTGATTTTTATTTTTATGATTATACCGCTAAATTACTTTTTGATTTAAACGAAAAACATCAATTCAGAGCAAATGTCATTGGCATCAATAACGCTTTAGATTATAGGGAACGTCGCATAAATACAAACCAAACCCAATCTAAAACCAGCGCTTTAGCACAGAACAACATTGGTTACGGCGGAAATTGGAAGGCACAGTGGAATTCAAAACTAAGTTCAAATTTTATCACTTACTTTTCCAGATACAATATTGACGCTATTGATTACAGAATAGAAACGGATCAGCGCTTAACAGAAGCAAATGAAGTGCTGGAAACTGGCGCTAAAATCAATACCAATTACAAAAAAAATGACAACTTAAATTTCTTATTTGGCTACCAATTTAATGAAACAGGAATGTTGAATCAAACTACCGTTAGTGCTCCATTTTACTCCAGTACCAAAAAAGATGTTTTGTTGAACCACGCCTTATTTTCTGAGGTAGAATACAATAAAAACAATACCTATTTACGAGTTGGATTGCGTTTGAATTATTTTCAAAAATTCGAAAAGTTTTTGGTTGAACCAAGAATAAACATTCGACAAAAATTATCAGATCAATTTGCTTTAAAATTAGAAGGGGAATTCAAAAATCAATCGACTACTCAAATCGTGGATTTTGAAGATGATTTTCTTGGTGTCGAAAAAAGACGTTGGGTTTTAGTCACCGATAAAGACATTCCAATTGCCACCAGTAAACAAGGTTCTTTTGGCGTCGAATTCAATAAAAACAAACTAAATATCGAGGCTACAAGTTTTTATAAAATTGTTGATGGTATTACAGCTTCTAATCAGGGTTTCTATAACAGTTTTCAGTATGAGACCGCAAATGGCAGCTACACATCCAAAGGTTTAGAATTTTTGGCCAATAAAACAGCGCGTCAATATAGCGTTTGGGTAAGTTACACATTTAGCACAAATGACTATACATTTGCTACTTTTACCCCGTCAACTTTCCCTAATAATGTAGACATAAGACACTCTGTTTCGCTAGGTTTTAATTATGACATCCTTAAAAATCTAAAAATAGCATTTGGTGGTATTTGGAGAAATGGGCAACCGTACACAAAACCAATTGAAGGGAATGAAACCGTTCAAAACGGAAATAATACCATAGTAAATTATGATTCTCCAAACAATGAAAACCTGGATAATTTCATGCGTTTAGACGCTTCATTAAATTATAATTTCAATCTGTCTGAATTTATTAAAGCTTCGTTTACTGCGGGTGTCATAAACGCAACAAACCAGAACAATCTGATCAATCGCTATTACAAAGTCAATCCAAATGATCAAAATGATGCAATTCAAGTAGATAACAAATCGCTTGGATTAACACCAAATGTAAGCTTTAGAGTGAATTTTTAAAATTTGCCTTAACCTTTAAGCTAATTTATAATTTTACCCTTCGTCAAGCTCAAAATTGGCAAGAATCGGGTTTAGATTTATTCCAATAGATTTTATGATAAATTATAAAAATCGCTTTGTATATTCGCCAATTCTTACTTTTTATAAACTTATAGCCTTCGATTTACACAGGCAACTATACCGTAAGTAAAGGATACTTTAGCCCAGATTAAAATCAAAACACAGAAATTAAAATGACCGAAAATAATCAAAGGAAACAACAAGCAAAATTGCTCAGGATATTCAGGAAAATTCACCGAACAACTGGAGCTTTTTTATTTATTTTTTTCTTTTTTGTTTCCGTGACAGGAATTCTATTAGGTTGGAAAAAAAATAGTGGCGGATTGCTACAATCAAAATCATTTCAGGGAACTTCAGTACATTTAAAAGACTGGCTTTCTATTGACAGTTTACACAAAAATGCCTGCAAAATTTTACTAGATTCTATTTCAAAAGACTCAACGCTGGAACTGGAACGAATTGAGATTAAAAAAGATAAAGGAATGGTGAAATTTATTTTTGCCGAAAACTTTTGGGGAATTCAACTTGACGGGGCAACAGGGCAATTATTACATATTGAAAGAAGACGGTCAGACTTTATTGAAAACGTACACGATGGATCAATTCTTGACGATTATTTCAAAACTGGTAATGGACTCATCAAATTGGTTTACACAACCGTCATGGGGCTGGCACTTTTGATATTTACCATCACAGGATTCTGGCTCTGGTATGGACCTAAGAGGATGAAACGAAAATAACGAATCAATAGTTCTAGTAAAATCTACCAACTATTTTTAAGTACATTACCAAAAAAACAAGCCTGTTCAATTAATCGAACAGGCTTGCTATATTTAATCTTCTAAACTACTCTTATAATCCAGCCACTGCTTTTATTTCATCAATGATTCGTAATGCCAGAACATCTGCTTTTTCTTGAGAAGCCGCTTCGGTATAAATACGAATAATAGGCTCTGTATTCGATTTTCTAAGGTGTACCCAATTTTCAGCAAAATCAATTTTTACACCGTCAATAGTGGTAATATCTTCATTTTTGTATTTCTCCGTCATGGCAACAAGAATCGCATCCACATCAATTTGTGGCGTCAATTCGATTTTGTTTTTGCTCATATAATATTCCGGATACGAAGCACGCAAAGCAGAAATCGTCATTTTTTTGTTAGCCAAATGTGTCAAAAACAAGGCTACTCCTACCAAACTATCGCGTCCGTAATGCAGCTCTGGATAAATGATTCCACCATTTCCTTCGCCACCTATTACTGCATTATTTTTTTTCATTAATTCAACCACATTCACTTCACCTACGGCACTGGCTTCGTAACTTCCGTTGTGTAAATTAGTCACATCACGCAATGCACGGGAAGATGACATATTCGAAACGGTATTTCCCGGTGTTTTACTCAATACATAATCGGCGCAAGCTACTAAAGTGTATTCTTCACCAAACATTTCACCGTCTTCGCAAATGAAAGCCAAACGATCCACATCAGGATCTACCACAATTCCTAAATCGGCTTTTTCTTTTACTACCAATTCTGAAATATCTGTCAAATGTTCTTTTAATGGTTCTGGATTATGTGGAAAATGTCCGTTTGGTTCACAGTATAATTCGATCACTTCAACGCCCATTAATTCCAGTAATCTTGGTATAATAATTCCACCTGACGAATTTACACCATCCACAACTACTTTAAATTTAGCTGCTTTTACTGCATCTACATCTACCAAAGGCAAATTTAAAACTTCATCAATGTGAATATCCATGTAGGCATCGTTAATCATAATTTCTCCCAAATCATCCACATCCGAGAAATCGAAAGCTTCCGCTTCAGCAATGGCAAGAATTTTTTCTCCCTCGGCACCATTAAGAAACTCCCCTTTTTCATTCAATAATTTTAGGGCATTCCATTGTTTTGGGTTGTGCGAAGCGGTAAGAATAATTCCACCATCGGCCTTTTCTAACGGAACAGCAACTTCAACAGTTGGCGTTGTTGAAAGTCCCAAATCGATCACGTCAATTCCTAAACCAATTAAGGTATTTACCACCAAATTATGAATCATTGGCCCAGATATACGGGCATCACGACCAACGACTACAGTTAATTTTTCTTTTCCAATGTAGTTTTTCAACCAAGTCCCGTAAGCCGAAGCAAATTTTACTGCATCAACAGGTGTAAGGTTATCCCCTACTTTCCCTCCTATAGTCCCGCGAATTCCTGATATTGATTTTATTAAAGTCATTTATTATCAATTAAGTTTTTGAATTGTAAATTTTAAATATCGAACAAATATAATAATTGACGGTTTATAAAAGTCATTTAGAATTCAAAATTCATCATTTAAATTCCTAAATTAGGCGAATGAATTTTCTAGCACACATCTATCTTTCTGGTGATAATGATTTAATCAAAATTGGCAATTTTATGGCTGATGGAATTCGTGGAAAACATTTTGAAAGTTATCCTTTAGATATACAAAAAGGAATAATCTTGCATCGTGCCATTGATACTTTTACCGATGCGCATCCCATTTTTAGACAAAGCACAAAAAAACTACATGCAAAATACCATCATTACGCGGGCGTGATTGTAGACGTGCTTTACGATCATTTTCTAGCTAAAAATTGGAATCAATATTCTGATCAAAAACTGGAGGATTTCGTGGAACGATTTTACCAATCTTTGCATTATAATTATGAAATGCTGTCAGAACGAACCAAAGGACTAATGCCTATCATGATGAAAGAAAATTGGCTGGTGAAATATCAAACGGTGGAAGGAATTGAGCATATTTTGACTCAAATGGACCATCGCACCAAAAATCAATCTCAAATGCGGTTTGCTACCAATGAACTTTCCGAATTCTATCTCGAATTTGAAGATGAATTCACCAATTTTTTTCAAGAATTAATTCTATTTTCAAAAACCAAAATTATCACTTTATGAAAAAAATACTTTTTCTGATTCCGTTAGCTATTTTAGGCTGTAAATCGAATTTTAAAGCAGTTGAGCCTACTGGCCTTGTAACTTCAAAAGCCATGGTTGTTTCTGCTCGAGAAGAAGCTTCCAAAATTGGAATTGAAATCATGAAAAAAGGCGGTAATGCATTTGATGCGATGGTTGCAACTGAATTGGCTTTGGCTGTAGCCTATCCGTTTGCAGGAAATATTGGCGGTGGCGGTTTTATGGTGTATCGAAAAGCAAACGGAGAAATTGGTTCTTTGGATTACCGAGAAAAAGCACCATTAGCTGCTACAAAAGATATGTTCCTAGACGATAAAGGAAATGTAATAAAAGGAAAAAGTACTGAAACTCCTCTTGCTATTGGGGTTCCTGGAACAATTGCCGGCGTTTTTGCAGTTCATGAAAAATTGGGTTCATTACCAATTGAAGAAATTCTAAAACCTGTGATTGCTTTGGCTGAAAGAGGTGTCATTGTCACCAAAAAACAAGAAGATAGATTAGCTGCGTATCGAGACATATTCATAAAAGTAAATGGCAACAAAACATTATTTGCAACTGTTTTCAAAGAAAATGATGTTATACAATATCCTGCCCTTGCAAATACCTTAAAAAGAATTTTAAAAAATGGCAGAGATGAATTTTACAAAGGAGAAACTGCTAAAATATTAGTCAAATACCTGCAGGAAAAAGGAGCAATCATCAGTTTAGAAGATTTGGCTCAATACGAAGCTAAATGGAGAACACCTCTCACTTTTGATTACAAAGATTTAAAGATAATCTCAATGCCTCCACCCAGCAGTGGCGGAATATGTCTAGCTGAAATATTCAAAATGATCGCCCCTTTCGACCTAGCAAAAATCGGACATAACTCAACAGAAGCCATTCAAGTTATTGTAGAAGCAGAAAGAAGAGCGTATGCCGACAGAAGTTATTATCTGGGTGATCCTGATTTTGTAAAAATCCCTTTAAAAGCTTTAATGGATGATGATTATTTGAAACAACGAATGTCAAATTTTAGTTTTGAAAAAGCTACTTTATCATCGGAAATAAAAGAAGGAAAAGTAACTTATAATGAAAGTACGGAAACGACCCATTATTCGATTGTAGATCAGTTTGGCAATGCGGTTGCATCAACCACAACATTAAATGACGGTTATGGTTCTAAATATTATTGTGATGAACTTGGTTTTTTCCTCAACAACGAAATGGATGATTTCAGTGCTAAGCCAGGTGAACCCAATATGTTTGGATTAGTAGGAAACGAAGCCAATAGCATTGCGCCACAAAAAAGAATGTTGAGTTCTATGACGCCAACAATTGTGGAGAAAAACGGGAAATTATTTATGGTTGTGGGTTCTCCCGGAGGCTCGACAATTATAACATCCGTATTGCAAACTATTTTAAATGTTTATGAGTATCGTTTAAGTATGCAGCAAGCGGTAAATGCACCTCGTTTTCACCACCAATGGTTACCGGATTTAATCACTTTTGAACCCAATACTTTTGACAATAAAACCTTTGAAACCTTGAAATCAAAAGGATATATCATTAATGAAAAAACGACTCCAGTAATAGGAAAAGTAGATGCGATTTTGGTTTTACCAAATAAAAAACTCGAAGGTGGTGCAGATTTTAGAGGAGACGATAAAGCGGTTGGTTTTTAGAGCATTTATAAGACTTTAGAAAATAGAAAAAAGAAAATTTAAGAAGCAGATTTTATGTTTACTATTAAATTTTGTTTTTTGATATTGCAATTGAATTTTGCCATTGAAATTTACTATTTATGAACTTTACACTTGTCTTAGAAAACGCTTTTAAAGCAAATCAAAATCCGGAAAATGCTTTTGCCATGGCAAAATACATGAAGAATAACTTTCCGTTTTTTGGAATAAAAACTGAGGAACGAAGACTTATTTTTAAGGAAATTTGGAAAGAAAATAAAGGAGTGGTTTCAATAAACGCAAGAACAATTGTATTAGATTTATATTTAAAGTCAGAACGGGAATTTCATTATTGTGCCATTGAAATTTTGATAAAAGAACTCAAAGGGAATTATAAAAAAGAAGATATTCAACTGATTGAAAAACTGATAAGCGACAATTCTTGGTGGGATAGCGTCGATACGATTGCAAAATACATTTTAGGAGAATATCTATTAGAATTTCCATCAGAAACCAAAAAAGTAATAACACAATTTTCAGATTCACAGCATATGTGGTTGAACCGAAGTGCTATTTTATTTCAATTGGGATACAAACAAAAAACGAATGCTGATTTTTTATTTGCTGAATGTTTAAAACATAAACATTCTAAGGAATTTTTTATTCAAAAAGCAATTGGCTGGGCATTACGGGAATATGCAAAATCAAATCCAGAAGCTGTAACAACATTTGTAAAAAACGTTATATTAAAACCTTTAAGTGCAAAAGAAGCGTTGAAAAATATTTGTTGAAATTAAAATAATAGTAGTTTTGCACCCCTTTTAAAAAGTATCATGTTCAAAAAATATATTTCTAAATTAGAAACCATAATAGCTTTTGCGCAATCTATGTTGACGCCAAAGCAGTTTATATTTTTATCATCCGTTCTAGTTGGAATTTCGGCAGCCTTTGCTGTTATTGTTTTAAAAACTTTTGCGCATTGGGTATTCTCATTTGCTACGTATGTCAGTGGAATTCTAAAATTAGGATTTCTTAATAGTTTACTGCCCATAATTGGTATCCTATTAACCGTGTTAGTAGTTAAAAAAGTTTTAGGAGGAACAATCCAAAAAGGAACCTCGCAAATTTTATATGCTGTTGCAAAAAAAGCGAGTATTATTCCCAAAAAACAAATGTATGCCCAAATTGTAACCAGTTCACTTACAGTTAGTTTAGGAGGCTCTGCAGGTTTAGAAAGTCCTATTGTTATTACAGGTGCAGCTTTTGGTTCGAATTATGCCCAAAAATATAAATTAAGTTACAAAGACCGAACGCTCCTTATAGGTTGTGGTGTTGCTGCCGGAATTGCCGCAGCATTTAATGCACCCATTGCAGGAGTTTTATTTGCTATCGAAGTTCTGTTGGTTGATGTAAGTATTGCAGCATTTACTCCTATTATGATCGCAGCTGCAACAGGAGCATTAGTTTCAGTAATCGCATTAGATGAAAAGATTTTATTGTCCTTCAAACAACAACAAAGCTTTGATTATCATAATATTATTTTCTATATCTTATTAGGTTTATTTACTGGATTCATATCTGTTTATTATTCCCGTAATTTCCAGAAAGTAGAACAATTTTTTGAAAGACTTAAATTATCACCTTATCGAAAAGCGCTTTTTGGTTCGTCGATTTTAGCCATTCTTATATTTATTTTTCCGACGCTTTTTGGAGAAGGATACGAAAGCATTAAAACATTATCAGAGAGTGATCCAGGAAAATTATTGGAAAACACTTTATTTAGTAGTTTTCGCGACAATAGCTGGGCTTTATTAGTATTTGTTGGTTTAACCATGATGCTCAAAGTTTTTGCAACCGGAATTACTTTAGGTAGTGGTGGAAACGGCGGGAATTTTGCTCCTTCCCTATTTTTGGGATCGTATGTTGGTTTCTTTTTCTCTAAATTTTTAAATCTCACAGGACTTACTAAATTGCCTGTTAGTAATTTTACATTGGTTGGGATGGCGGGGATTTTAAGTGGTTTGTTTCACGCCCCCTTGACTGCTATATTCCTAATTGCCGAAATTACTGGTGGCTATAACTTGATGATTCCTTTGATGATTGTGGCTTCCATTAGTTTTGCAATTTCAAAACGATTTGAAAAACATTCGATGGATGTTAAGAATTTAGCCAAAAAAGGTCATGCGTTTACTAGCAATAAAGATACTAATATCCTTTCGACTTTAGAGACTACTTCTATCATACAAACCGACTATTTGACTGTTTCCCCTAATGAAAATTTAGAAAGACTAGTCGATTTAATATCACATTCTAATCAAGTGATATTTGCAGTCGTTGATTCTGAAAAGAACTTATTAGGAATTGTTCATTTTAATGATATTCGAGAAATAATATTCAATACCTATCGCGTAAAATACACTTTGGTCAGAGAAATAATGACAGAACCTACAGAAATCATTTCTCCTGATGACAGTATGGAAATGGTCATGAATAAATTTGAACAAACCAAAAAAGCCTTTTTACCCGTTATTCAAGGAGGAAAATATTTTGGTTTTATTTCCAAATCTGTTGCACTTGAAGCGTATAGAACAAAATTAAAATCCATGACTATTGAATAAATTTTGGGTTTAAAAGCTGAAAAGCTTTCTTTTAAAAAAATATATCCTAAAGACACTAAGGAAAAACTGATGTCTTTTTAACCTAATGAACAGATAATATTGCAACTATCTCATATCCTCTTAGACTTGAAGTTTAGTTTTATATATTTTAAACAACTAACAAAACAAAAATTAACAAGGATTGTAGTTAAGCGTGTAACATTTTAAAATAAAAATATACTAACCTTATAAACCAAATAAAAAAAATATGAAAACATTTAAATTATCAATCGTTGCATTTTTATTTTCAATTGCTAGTTCACCAATTTTTGCACAAAGTGCAGATGAAATTATTTCAAAATACATAGCGACCATTGGTGGAGCAGAAAAACTAAAAGCCCTGAAAAGTGTGAAGATGGAAATGGTGACCAACGCTCAAGGAATGGAAATTCCAGTTGAAGTTTTCCAAGAAAAAGGAGGGAAAATGGCCGTAAAGCTTAATTTACAAGGAAAAGAAATAACACAGATGGCGTCAGACGGCGAAACCATGTGGAGCACTAACTTTATGACTATGAAAGCTGAAAAAATGGATGCAGAAACTACAGCAAATGCTAAATTGAGTAGTGAAGATTTTCCAGAGCCATTTTTAGACTATAAATCCAAAGGGTATAGTGCAGAATTCATGGGTAAAGAAACAAAAGAAGGAACAGAATGCTTCAAAATAAAATTCACCAAAAAACCTATCATGGTCAATGGTGTAAAATCTGATGATGTTTCTTACTATTTTTTCGAAACCGAAAACAATTTACCAATCGCAGCTGAAACTGAGATTAAGCAAGGACCTGCAAAAGGACAAAAATCAACATCTACTATGAGCGATTATCAAGAGGTGGATGGAATCTATTTCCCTTTTTCAATCAATCAAGGTGGTCAAGAAATGAAGGTTAAAAAAATTATTTTAAATCCGACTGTAGATTCAAAAATTTACGCTTTTCCAGCTCAATAATATCTTTATAATCAACTCGAAGTCCTTATTGCAAAATAAGGGCTTTTTTTAACAAACATTTTTATGAAAAAAAGAATTATATGGGTTGCTTGTATAGGAATACTATCTGCAACAAATGCTTTGGCACAAGATAAAATTGTCCTAAAAGGCAAAGAGCTTTTTGGTGACATTCAAGCCAGACACATAGGTCCTGCTTTAATGAGTGGCAGAATTACAGATCTTGAAGTGCATCCTACAAACAACAAGATCATATACTCAGGTACAGCTGGAGGTGGTGTATGGAAAAGTAACGACGGTGGAGCCTCTTTTAATCCAATATTCGATGAACATATTCAATCTATTGGCTGTGTTGCAATTGATCCTTCAAAACCAGACCAAAACATTTGGGTTGGTACTGGAGAAACATGGACTAGAAATAGTGTTTCCATGGGAGATGGCATTTACAAGTCGACAGATGGAGGTCAGAACTGGAAGAATATGGGATTACCTAAATCTGACAGAATTAGTTCTATTATCGTTGATCCAAAGAATAGCGATATTGTTTGGGTTGGTGTTCTTGGTGCCTTGTGGGGAGATAGTGATGAAAGAGGTGTTTATAAAACAACAGACGGGGGAACCACTTGGAACAAAGTTCTTTTTGTAGATAACAAAACAGGATGTTCAGATTTGATTGTAGATCCTAAAAATAGCGCCATAATGTATGCCTCTTTTTGGGAATTTAGAAGAACAGGTTGGTCGTTTAGCTCGGGTGGAACTAAATCTGCTTTGTATAAATCTGTAGACAGTGGAAAAACTTGGAACAAAATCCACACTGGTTTTCCTGCTGGTCAATTGGGTAGAATAGCCATTGCTGTTTCTCCTTCTGATAGCAACATCTTATATTCTGTTCTTGAAACAGAAAAAGCAGAATTGAATGGCTTGTATCGCTCTGATGATGCAGGTGCCAATTGGAAACATCTGAATAATGATTTTGGTTTAGTGGTAAGACCTTTCTATTTTTCTAGAATCACAGTTGATCCAAAAAATCCTGAAATTGTAGTCAAAGGTGGTTTGAGCGGATCGATTAGTCGAGATGGTGGAAAAACCTTCAAAAACCTCGGAAACATGCATTCTGATATCCATGATATTGTTTTTGATATTAATGATAGTAACAGAATGTATTGCGCTACAGATGGCGGTGTTTATAGAAGTTGGGATGGTGCAAATACTATGGAAATGGTCAGCAACATTCCTGTTTCTCAATTTTATCACGTAAGTATCGACGATAAAGAACCATTTAATGTTTATGGAGGTTTACAAGATAACGGTTCATGGTACGGACCTTCAAAAAGTCCGGGCGGAATAGAATCTAGAGACTGGACAAGAATTGGTCAAGGTGACGGTTTTAGAGTAATAAAACATCCAACCAAAAATATTATTTACAGCGAAATGCAAGGTGCCGAAAATGTTTGGCGCTACAATACAGATACGCAGGAGTTGATCACCATTCAGCCATTGGCGGTTAAAGGCGATCCAAAATTACGTTTCAACTGGAATGCTCCAATGGAAATAAGTAAAAAACAAACCGATCGTTTTTATATGGGAAGTCAGTTCGTACATAAATCAGAAGATATGGGTCGAACATGGACCAAAATTTCACCCGATTTAACTACAAACGATGCATCAAAATATAACACAGAAAAGTCTGGTGGATTGTCTGTTGATAATTCTGGTGCAGAGAAACACTGTACTATTTTTACAATTGCCGAGTCACCATTAAACGAAAAAGTGATTTGGGCCGGAACTGATGAAGGTAATGTACAAGTTACTCAGGATGGAGGTAAAACATGGACCAATGTGGTAGCCAACATTACTGGACTTCCAAAAAACACTTGGTGTTATCACATTGAAGCTAGTACTTTTGGAGAAGGAACAGCCTATGCTGTTTTTGAAGGACATGCAACCAATGATTATACTCCATATACCTACAAAACGACAGATTTTGGAAAAACATGGAAATCAATTATTACTTCTGATGTTGATGGTTTTGTTCGTAATATTCAAGAAGATTTTACCAATGAAAACTTATTATACTTAGGTACTGAAAAAGGTTTATACATTACTATAGATGGTGGAGCAAATTGGTCTCATTTTACCAATAAAATGCCATCGGTTGCTGTACATTACATGGAATTAAGTACTAAAACCAATTCGTTGGTGATGGCAACTCATGGTCGTGGAGTTATCATTCTTGATGACATTACACCGTTGCGCCAAATCAGTCAAGACGTTCTTACTAAAGATGTTCATTTCTTTGATATGAAGCCAGCTGTAATTGAAGAGCAATCCAGTTTTGGAACTACTGCTACAGAATTGGAGTTTGTGGGTAATAACCCATCGTCAAGTGCTCAAATTATCTATTACTTGAAAAAAAGACATACTTTGGGTAAGATGGATCTTGAAATACAAGACGAACAAGGCAACAAACTTGTGTCGTTACCTGCAGGCAAACAAAAAGGAATCAATGTAGTAACCTGGGACTACAATATGAAAAACCCAAAAATTGCAGCTGGAAAAACAGTATCATTTGCTGGTTTCACTGCGCCACGTGTTCAAGAGGGTAATTATAAAGTGGTGATGACTAAAGGGAAAGATACTTACACACACACTTTTAAAGTACTAAATGATCCAAAAAGTAGTACTTCTGCATCTGACAGAGTTAAACAAAAAGAAACTACACGAGAGTTGTTCAACAAAAATGAAGAACTAGCTTATGCGGTATATGAAATTGACGAAACTGTAAAATTATTAGATCAATTGATTGCTAAAAATAAGGGGTTTGCTAAAAATGGTACAAAAATCAAAACTGATTTTGAGAACGTAAAAGCAAAAATGGTAGTTACTACTGGTGATGGCTACGTAGCTTCGGCAGAACCTCAGTTAAGAGAAAAACTCGGAGAATTATATGCATCTGTTGCTGGAAACTTTACAGCTCCTTCTCCTTCACAGTTAGAAAATAAGGAATCCATTATGCAACGCTTTGATAGTGAAATGAAAGATTTCAAAACGGCTAAGGCTAAAAATGAAGCTACTTATTTAAAACAAGCTAAAGAACAAAACATTCCGTTTGTTTTGAAAACATATGCAGAGTTTATTGCAGAATAAGCACATTTAAAACAAATTGTATCAAAAACGCTAACTCCAATTAGCGTTTTTTTTATGCCCCATTTTAACACAAACTTCTAAACTGTTACATCAAAAGAACAATTCAAAATGGTAACTTTGCTCTTTCGCAAAGAATTATGCTAGACAAAGACAATACCATTGAAGTTCAAGGCGCTCGTGTGCACAACTTAAAAAATATAGATGTTTCGATTCCAAGAGAAAAACTGGTTGTGATTACCGGTCTTTCAGGATCTGGGAAATCCTCCTTAGCTTTTGATACCATTTATGCCGAAGGGCAACGCCGTTACGTAGAAACGTTTTCGGCTTATGCGCGTCAGTTTTTGGGTGGTTTAGAAAGACCAGATGTTGATAAAATTGACGGACTTTCTCCTGTAATTGCTATTGAACAAAAGACAACTAGTAAAAGTCCGCGTTCTACTGTAGGAACGATTACCGAAATTTATGATTTTCTACGTTTGTTGTATGCTCGTGGTGCCGATGCATACAGTTACAACAGTGGCGAGAAAATGGTTTCCTATTCTGATGAGCAAATCAAAGATTTGATTATTCAAGATTTTTCAGGAAAACGAATCAATATTTTAGCTCCTGTGATTCGAGCTCGAAAAGGACATTATGCGGAACTTTTCCAACAAATTGCCAAACAAGGTTTCCTTAAAGTTCGTGTAAACGGTGATGTGCTGGATATAACTTTAGGAATGAAATTAGACCGTTACAAAACACACGATATAGAAATTGTTGTAGATAGAATGGTTATTGATGATACTCTAGAAAACGAAAAACGGTTAACAGAAAGCATTAATACAGCCATGAATCAAGGAGAAAATGTGTTAATGGTTTTAGACCAAGACTCTAATGAAGTTCGGTTTTTTAGTCGGAATTTGATGTGTCCAAGCACTGGAATCTCCTACCAGAATCCAGAACCGAATTTATTTTCTTTCAATTCCCCAAAAGGCGCTTGTGATCATTGTAACGGATTGGGAACGGTAAATGAAATTAATCCTAAAAAGATTATTCCAAATCCAAAATTATCGATAAAAGCAGGTGGTTTTGCTCCGTTGGGCGAATACAAAAGCTCTTGGATATTTAAGCAATTAGAAATTATTGGTGAAAAATTTGGCTTCAAATTGACGGATGCAGTTAACACAATTTCGGAGGAAGCTATGGAAATGATTTTGAATGGTGGCAAAGAAAAATTCACCATTAATTCTAAAGATTTAGGAGTTGCGAGAGAATACAAAATTGATTTTGAAGGGATTTCGCATTTCATAAAAAACCAACATGATGAAAGTGGTTCCACAAGTATAAAACGTTGGGCAAAAGAATTTATGGACGAAATAAAATGTCCGGTTTGTGAAGGCTCCCGTTTGAAAAAAGAAGCGCAGTTTTTTAAAATCAACGAAAAAAACATCACCGAATTGTGCGATATGGACATTTCGGATTTGACCACTTGGTTTAAGGACTTAGACAACCATTTATCTGATAAACAGAAGCGTATCGCAACTGAAGTAATCAAAGAGATTAAGGATCGACTAAACTTTTTGATGAATGTAGGTTTGGATTATTTGGCTTTAAGCCGAAGCTCCAAATCGCTTTCCGGTGGTGAGGCACAACGCATCCGTTTGGCAACTCAAATTGGTTCTCAGTTAGTTGGTGTTTTGTATATTCTGGATGAACCAAGTATTGGTTTACACCAAAGAGACAATGAAAAATTAATTCATTCGTTAGAACAATTAAGAGATATTGGAAACTCCGTAATTGTGGTTGAACACGATAAAGACATGATTGAACGTGCCGATTATGTAATTGATATTGGCCCTAAAGCTGGGAAATATGGAGGCGAAATCATCAGTAAAGGAACACCTGCAGAAATCCTAAAACATCATACTATTACAGCAATGTATATGAATGGTGAAATGAAAATCGAAGTTCCTGCAAAACGCAGAGAAGGAAATGGAAAATTCCTGAAACTGACCGGAGCAACAGGAAACAACTTGAAGAATGTTTCGATAGAATTGCCTTTGGGTAAAATGATTTGTGTGACTGGAGTTTCGGGAAGCGGTAAATCGACTTTGATTAACGAAACGCTCTACCCTATTTTGAATGCCTATTATTTCAATGGTGTCAAGAAACCGCAACCGTACAAAAAAATTGAAGGATTGGAACATATCGATAAAGTAATTGATATTGACCAAAGTCCAATTGGTAGAACGCCACGAAGTAATCCAGCAACATACACCGAAGTTTTTACAGAAATCAGAAATTTGTTTACAATGACTTCTGAAAGCATGATTCGGGGATACAAAGCGGGTCGATTCAGTTTTAATGTAAAAGGCGGACGCTGTGAAACCTGCGAAGGATCTGGTGTTCGAACGATTGAAATGAACTTCCTGCCTGATGTGTATGTAGAATGTGAAACGTGCCAAGGAAAGCGTTTTAACCGAGAAACATTGGAAATTCGATACAAAGGAAAATCTATTTCGGATGTGTTGAATATGACGGTTGATGAAGCGGTTCCGTTTTTTGAAATGATTCCGAAAATATATAGAAAAGTAAAAACGATACAAGATGTAGGTTTGGGTTATATTACACTTGGCCAACAAAGCACTACTCTTTCTGGTGGTGAAGCACAACGAATTAAACTGGCTGGAGAATTGTCTAAAAAAGATACTGGAAATACCTTTTACATCTTGGATGAACCTACAACAGGATTGCATTTTGAAGACATCAGAGTTTTAATGGAAGTAATTAACAAACTGGTTGATAAAGGCAATACGATATTAATTATCGAACATAATATGGACGTAATTAAACTAGCCGATTACATCATCGATATTGGTCCTGAAGGTGGAAAAGGAGGCGGACAGCTAATTGCCAAGGGAACTCCTGAGGAAGTTGCAAAAAATAAAAAAAGCTATACTGCACAGTTTTTAAAGAAAGAGTTGGTGTAATTCCCCTCCTTTGGAGGGGTGCCCGCCGCGGCGGGCGGGTTGGTTTTTAAATATTGTGATTTTTGCAAAAAATGGCTTTTTGATGTAAATTGACGTCTTGTAATTGCACCAACTTAATTGTAGCCTTTACTATCAAGGGAATGTAAAAAAAGCAAATCGTATGGAAAGTACTCGTGAGATAACTGCATATATAAATTCACAACCAATTTATATAAATTTCATCGAAAACTTACCCTACAACATAAAACTAAAAACTAGATCCCAGGCGTTGCGCAAAGCGGGTGTGCTATCAGAAGTAATTTTTTGGTTGCAAGTTCATAAAGGTAGATTTTGGAAAATAGATTTTGACAGACAAAGAATTATAGGTAACTACATAGTAGATTTTTATGTAAAAACCTTGGGGTTGGTGATCGAAATTGACGGTTCAAGCCATGACAATAAAGAAGAATACGACCAAAAAAGAGAGGAATATCTACTATCTTTAGGATTAAAGGTGTATCAAATATCTGATTTACGGGTGAAACGTGATTTGAATAATGTGATGAAGGAGCTAGAGCAATATATTGTTGTAGAATTTGGTAAATAAGCTATTAACTTTTGAAAATGTAGGACTAAAAACCACCCCGCCCTGCGGGCACCCCTCCAAAAGAGGGGAATATGAGACTAGAGAATAATAAAAAATACAAAAGCAGTATGTTGCAGTTATAAAAAAAGAATTACTTTAGTAGGCTTGATTTTTAGCCCTGATGGAAGTGGCATCCTTTTTATTTTTTTCTTTAAAAAATAAAAAGATAGAACGGAAAGCAGGATAAAGCTCCAAAAAAAATAAAATAGATAATTAAAATACAGAATATGAGATTAGAAGATTTTGACAATGACGAGGATAAAGTAATCCAAGACCGATTAAAACAAAAGACTTGGAACGAGATTAGAACCAATGACAGTTGGGCCATTTTTAAAATCATGGCTGAGTTTGTTAATGGGTATGAAAGTATGGGACGAATAGGTCCGTGTGTGAGTATTTTTGGTTCTGCGAGAACAAAACCCGAAGATCCATATTACTTGTTGGCTGAAAAAATTGCTTATAAAATCAGTAAAGCTGGTTATGGTGTGATTACCGGCGGTGGACCTGGAATTATGGAAGCCGGGAATAAAGGCGCGCATCTAGGTGGCGGAACTTCGGTAGGATTGAATATTGAATTGCCGTTTGAACAACATTACAACCCATATATTGACAACGATAAAAATTTAAATTTTGATTATTTCTTTGTTCGAAAAGTAATGTTTGTCAAATATTCGCAAGGATTTGTGGTTATGCCTGGCGGTTTTGGGACTATGGATGAATTGTTTGAAGCCATGACTTTAATACAAACTAAAAAAATTGCTAAATTCCCAATTATATTGGTCGGATCCAGTTTTTGGTCTGGATTAATGGATTGGATAAAAACAGTTTTGGTAGAAAGAGAACGCACCGTAAGTGCTGATGATTTGAATTTATTTAAAATTGTAGATACTGAAGATGAAGTGGTTGACGTCCTCGATAAGTTTTATAAAAAGTATAATTTATCTCCAAATTTCTAACAAATAAGCTGTCTCAATCGACAGCTTTTTTTTGTGGTAATTTTTTTTTCCAATTCTAATGTAAAAAAAAGTATATTTATTTTTTAATATAATTTATCCAAGCACTTGAATCTACTTTTTAAAATTACGATATATACCTTTCTTGTATTACTTTCAATAAAAATGCAAGCACAACATCATTCTAAAATGGTAGTTGAACTGAATTCCAGTACTAAAACAATACGTACACAGCAAGAAATTACATTTTTTAATCAATCGAATGACACTTTGACGTCGATTGTTTTAAACGATTGGAACAACGCCTATTCTAATAAAAATACACCACTTGCCAAACGTTTTTCAGATGAATTTTATAGAGGCTTTCATTTGGCAAAAGAGGAAGAACGAGGAAGTACCACAAATATCTCTATTTTGGATACCAATAAAATGGATTTATCTTGGGAAAGAACCGAGAAAACCCCCGATTTAATTGAAATTAAATTGAAAGAAAAACTACTTCCCAATCAGAAAATCACCTTATTTATCTTGTACTTGACTAAAATTCCCAGTGATAAATTTACAAAATACGGATATAGTTCCAATGGAGTTATTACTCTAAAAAACTGGTTTTTGACACCGGCCCGTTATGAAAATCATCAATTTATAAGATACAGCAATATTAATTTAGATGATATTGCTAATGCTACCACTAGTTTTCAAATTGAATTAAATATTCCTAAAAACTTAGAAGCTATTTCTGATTTAAATAGCAGCAAATCAGTTAATGACGCAATGTTTACAAATTATCAATTATCAGGAGATAATAGAACTAATTTTAATCTTATCATTGAACCTAAATTAAATTTTGAAAGTTTTAAAAATAGCAGTGTAGAAGTACTGACTAATTTAAAAAACAATAAGTTAGACGCCATTCAAAAAGCAATTGTAATAGATCGAGTTGTGAATTTTGCAAACGAATTAATAGGCAAATTTCCTCACGACAAAATTATCGTTTCGCAGACAGATTATGACAGAAATCCGTTTTATGGTTTGAATCAATTGCCAGCGTTTATCAGTCCGTTTCCAGATGAATTTATTTTTGAAATTAAATTCCTCAAAACCTATCTTAATGAATATCTTAAAACTAGTTTAAAACTAGACCCAAGAAAAGACAACTGGATCTATGATGGTTTGCAGGTATATGCCATGATGAAATATATGGATGAAAATCACCCTGAAGCTAAAATGATGGGCAGCCTCTCTAATATACGCCTTTTAAATAGTTTTAATATTGCTACTATTAGTTTTAATGAGCAATACAGTTATTTTTATATGTTAATGGCGCGAAGAAATTTGGATCAGCCACTTGGAGATTCAAAGAATACTTTGATCAAATTCAACGAACAAATAGCCAGTAAATATAGATCTGGTTTGAGTTTGCGATTTCTGGATTCCTATGCACAAAATAATATTGTACCAAATAGCATCAAACAATTTTACATTCAAAATCAAGTCAAACAAGTTTCTAGAATAGATTTTGAAAACATACTAAAATCAAATACAGATAAAGATATTAATTGGTTTTTTAAAACGATTATTGATTCCAGAGACATTATAGATTATAAATTTTCTAGTGTAGCAAAAACCAATGACAGCATCACTTTCACCATAAAAAATCGTACTGGAACTCCCATTCCAATTCCGGTTTATGGCACTAAAAAAGGTACTGTAGTTTTTAAAGAATGGTTGGATATAACAACGGGTGATAGCACTTTTACGCTAAAGAGAAATGGGGCAGATAAAATAATTTTGAATCTAAAAAATGAGGTTCCCGAATTTAATTTAAGAAATAACTGGAAAAAGCTTAATGGTTTTTTTCCGAATAACAGACCCATAAAGTTCGTTTTTATGAAAGATTTAGAAGATCCATATTATAATCAAATATTGTATGTACCCTCTATTTCTTATAACTTATATGACGGAATTACACCCGGATTGCGATTGCATAATAAAACAATACTCGATAAACCCTTTACTTTTGATATTAATCCATCCTATTCTACTAGGTCTAATAACGTATCAGGATCAGGTTCTATTGCAGTAAATCAAAATTATCGAAACAGCACCTTATTTAATGTGAGGTATTCCATGAGTGGTTCTTACTTTCATTATGCGCAAGATGCTTCCTATCTTAAACTAAATCCAATGGTTCAATTGCGTATCCGAGAGCCTAATTTTAGAGACAATAGAAAACAATTAATTTTATTTAGACAAGTGCTAGTAAACCGGGAAAAGAGCGCTTTTGTAATTGACAACGGACCTGCCAACTACTCTATTTTTAATGCGCGGTATGTAAACACCAAAACCGAGGTTACAAATCATTTTAATTTTAATACTGATGTTCAAATATCAGGTGGGTTTGGAAAAATAAATGGCGAAATTGAATACAGAAAGCTTTTTGAAAACAACCGTCAACTTAATTTACGTTTTTATGCTGGTAGTTTCTTGTACAATAAAACTGGATCTGATTTTTTTAGTTATGCAGCAGACCGACCTACTGATTACTTGTTTGATTATAACTATTTAGGACGTTCAGAAAGTACTGGTTTATTTAGTCAACAATTCATTTTGGCAGAAGGCGGTTTTAAATCAAAAATAAAAACACCTTATGCAAATCAATGGATTAGCAGTTTAAATGCTAGTGTGAGTATTTGGAATTGGATTGAAATTTATGGAGATGTTGGATTGCTAAAAAATAAAAACCAAAAAGAGCAGTTTATTTACGACAGTGGCGTAAGACTGAATCTGGTAACGGACTACTTTGAGCTGTATTTTCCGGTATATTCTTCCAATGGATGGGAAATAGCACAAAATAATTACAACGAGAAAATACGATTCATAGTAACTTTCTCTCCTAAAACATTAATCAATCTTTTTAATCGAAAATGGTTCTAATTCGATATAGATTTTAATTATTTTTTAAATTATTCTCAATAATACGGTATAAAAATTACATATGTAAAAAAAATATAGTTCATTTTATTAGAATAAATTACTAAAATTTAATTTTATTTTTTTAGAGAATTATGAAAATAACTAGTTTTTAAGTAAATTTGCCTTAATAAGTTATACTTTTCAATTATGATAAAAGAACAAACCAATACTACATTAACATTTGAAGATTTCAAAACCGAAGTACTGAGTGACTACACGTTAGCAATAACAAGTAGAGAATGCAGCCTTTTGGGACGTAAAGAAGTATTGACTGGAAAAGCTAAATTTGGCATTTTTGGTGATGGGAAAGAAGTACCACAACTAGCCATGGCAAAAGCCTTCAAGAATGGTGACTTCCGATCTGGTTACTACCGCGACCAAACTTTTATGATGGCAATTGGAGAGTTGACAATGCAACAATTTTTTGCTGGTTTGTATGGTCATACAGATGTAGAACAAGAACCTATGTCTGCAGGAAGGCAAATGGGTGGCCACTTTGCTACTCATAGTTTAAATGAAGATGGAAGCTGGAAAAACTTAACTCAACAAAAAAATTCAAGTGCTGATATATCGCCAACGGCAGGACAAATGCCAAGATTATTAGGACTTGCCCAAGCCTCCAAGATATACAGACAAATTGCTGGAATACCAAATGCTGCAAATTTCTCTGATCAAGGAAATGAAATTGCTTGGGGAACCATAGGTAACGCAAGTACATCCGAAGGCTTGTTTTTTGAAACCATAAACGCTGCAGGTGTATTACAAGTACCAATGGTTATGAGTGTTTGGGATGACGAATATGGAATATCTGTACATGCAAAGCACCAAACAACCAAAGAAAATATTTCAGAAATTCTAAAAGGATATCAGAGAGAAGATGGTACTAATGGTTATGAAATATTGAGAGTTAAAGGTTGGGATTACGCAGACTTAGTAGCTACTTATGAGAAAGCAGCTGCAATTGCTCGTGAAAACCACGTTCCTGTTTTGATCCACGTCAATGAATTAACACAGCCACAAGGGCATTCGAGTTCTGGATCTCACGAACGATATAAAGATGCCAATCGTTTGGCTTGGGAAAGAGATTTTGATTGTATTCGTCAAATGAAACTTTGGATGATCGCCATCAATATTGCCTCTCCAGAGGAAATTGATGCTATTGATGCTAATGCCAAAAAAGAAGTTTTAGAAGCTAAAAAAGCGGCATGGAATGCATTTATAGAACCTATTGTTGAAGAACAAAAACAACTAGTTGGACTGCTAGAAAAGCTAGCTGCAACCAGTAAAAATAAAGATCGTATTGTACAATTTACCACCGATTTAAAAGGGATTAAATCACCTTTGAAAAAGGAAATTTTGGTTGTAGCACGTAAAGTATTGCGATTATTACAAAATGAAAACGGTAAAGAAGAACTATCTCAATGGATTAGTTCATACACTACAAAAACACAAGAAAAATTTAGCAGCAATCTTTTTTCAGAAACAGATTTAAATGTTTTTTCTGTAGAAAAAGTATTGCCCGTATATCCAGAAAACGCGAAAGAAGATACAGATGGTCGTATGATTTTACGCGATAATTTTGATGCTATTTTTACCAAATATCCAGAAACACTAATCTTTGGTGAGGATGCAGGAGCTATTGGTGACGTAAACCAAGGACTGGAAGGAATGCAAGAAAAATACGGTGAGTTACGCGTCGCCGATGTAGGCATACGTGAGGCTACTATATTAGGACAAGGAATTGGTATGGCATTGCGTGGCTTGCGACCAATTGCTGAAATACAGTATTTAGATTATTTATTGTATGCGATACAAATCATGAGTGATGATTTAGCTACACTCAGATACCGAACTGTAGGTAAACAAAAAGCACCATTAATTATACGAACACGTGGCCATCGTTTGGAGGGAATTTGGCATTCTGGATCTCCTATGGGAATGATCATAAACGCAATTCGAGGAATTCATGTTTTAGTACCTAGAAATATGACGCAAGCAGCTGGTTTTTACAATAGTTTGCTTGAATGTGATGAACCGGCTTTGGTAATCGAATGCTTGAACGGGTATCGATTGAAAGAAAAAATGCCATTGAACTACGGTGAGTTTAAAACGCCAATTGGTGTTGTAGAAACACTGAAAGTAGGAACAGACATTACATTAGTTTCCTATGGATCAACATTACGCTTAGTTCAACAAGCAGCAAATGAACTCTTAGAAGTAGGTATAGATTGTGAGATTATCGACTTACAATCATTGCTCCCATTTGATGTGAACCAAGATGTTGTAAAAAGTATTGCTAAAACAAATCGCCTATTAGTAATAGATGAAGATGTACCTGGTGGCGCTTCAGCTTATATTTTACAACAAATCATTGAACAACAAGACGCCTACAATTATTTAGACAGCAAACCACAAACTTTGACTGCAAAAGCCCATAGACCTGCTTATGGAACAGACGGAGATTATTTCTCTAAACCTTCATCCGAAGACATTTTTGAAAAAGTTTATGAGATGATGAATGAAGTAAATCCTGTTAAGTTTCCTAGTTTATATTAGTCCAGACAACATTAATAATGAATGATCCTGACTGGCAACAGTTAGGATTTTTTATGACTACCTCTATCCGATTTGGAGCATTATAAAGCATAAATAAATTAGTAAACAAAAGTTAAACTATTTCAATCTGAAAAGGATTAATAGTACTTTTAAATTCTAAAAAAAATAACAATGGAAAAATATGCCTTATTAGCTCGACTAGAAGCTAAACCTGGAAAAGAAGAGGAAGTTGCCGCATTTTTAAAAAACGCATTACCACTAGTTTTGGACGAGCCAGAAACAGTAAATTGGTACGGATGGCAAATAGGAACTTCTACTTTTGGAATTTTTGATACTTTTGAAACAGAAGAGGGAAGAAAAGCACATCTTGAAGGCAAAATTGCTGAGGCATTGATGGCAAATGCTGGCACCCTGCTCTCTAAAGATCCAGTAATTGAATTTGTAGCGTTATTAGCTGTAAAATAACTGCTAGCTTTTTTTTGAAAGTGAAATGTAAATAACGTTCTCACTTAAAAGGAGAAAATGATAGATTAAAAAAATAAATTACTTAAATAATGCCAACGTAATATAATTATGTTGGCATTATTATTTTAATTTAGTGTTTTAAAAAATAAATAATAAATGAAAGTACTAGAAAATATATTACAAGACCTTGAAAATGTAAAAGTTATAGATGCTACAATTGATTATAATCAATATATTCCATTGGATATTTCTATAAATAATGAAATTTTTAAAAAACAAAACATAGATAATGCTACTGATTTTGAAACTTATATAGAAAATTATTTAAGTGAAAATAATGCAAAAGTGGCTTTTGGGGGGTACAATGAAATTAGAAATTTGTACAAACGAAGTGGAATTTTCAACGATACAACAACTGAAGAGCGAAACATACACATTGGATTAGACTTATGGATAAAAGCAGGTACTGCCGTTCTAGCAGCTGTAGATGGTTTTGTTCATAGCTTTAATTATAATACTGGATTAGGAGACTACGGTCCTACAATTATTTTAGAACATAAAATTGAAGATCATAAATTTTATACTTTATATGGGCATTTGTCGTTAGAAAGTATTGATGGAATTGAGATTGGCACCGTTTTTCTAAAAGGACAAAAAATAGCGACTTTAGGTGATGCATCGGTAAATGGGGATTACGCGCCTCATTTGCATTTTCAAATTATTGCCGACATCTCAAACTTATTTGGAGATTATCCTGGAGTTTGTAGTAAAAATAATTTGGCATTTTATCTAAAAAATTGTCCAGATCCTAACTTATTATTAAAAATTACTTAAAATGAAAAAAATACTTATTGTATTCAGTCTGTTACTGCTTATTGGTTGTAAATCAAAAAAAACAGCCGTAGAGGAACCCAAAAAAGCTAATTTTGAAAAAATTAATTTTGCAGAAATAAATGATTTACAAAAAGACAAAGCATACGACTTGGGTAAGAGAGTTTTGATGACTTGCAATACATCAAAGTTTAAACCCTTCAATACAACTGAGGCAACATCATCCGTTATACAAAACACAACCGAGGAACGATTGACAAAAACCTGTACCCGATTTCGTCAATATTATGGTACTTTCAAAGATTTAGAACTCGTTGAAGTGTATAAAAACAATTACGATAAAACAACAATTTTTAGATACAAAGCAATGTATTCAAAAAAAGTAGCCAACAAAGAACTTCGTGTTTCAATGAATGTAGAAAATAAAGTTTCAGCTATTAAATCTCTCGATTGGGTAGATTCTTTTTCAAAATAGATACTTTACTATAAAATACTAGTACAAAACAACGTATTGATAAGTAATTGTTCAAAATAATTATTTTTAATTGTTAAAAAACGTACTTGTTGCAACACTAAATCCTATTTAATGCTTTTTGCCTTATTTTGTTGTCAAAATATTTACTGCTTATGTTTCATCTTGATTTAAAATAATTTATCAAAACCAGACGTATTCCATTAGTTAAGCGTTATACTATTGGTACAATCTTTTTGTTAATAATCTGTGAATTTTATAACTTTTTTTTAAAGTTATATAAGTATTTCTGATGTCTTTTTTTAGAATTTTACATAATCTGTTAAAAAAATAAATTTGAAACTATACATTAAATACATGGTAAGTAATCGCTGCAAAATGGCGGTTAAAGAAGAGTTAAAAAAACTCCATTTACACTATATGGTTGTGGATTTAGGCGAGGTTGAAATCATGGAAAACATAACTATGGATCAACGTCTTCAATTAAAATCGGCTCTTTTAGACTCTGGATTAGAATTAATGGATGATAAAAAATCCATGCTAATCGAGAAGATCAAAAACGTAATCATTCAAATGGTTCATCACTCGACTGAAAATATAAAAATTAATTTTTCTGATTATCTGAGTCAACAATTGAATCATGATTACACCTATCTATCCAACTTATTTTCGGAAGTTCAAGGTACTACAATCGAGCAATTTATTATTTCTCATAAAACGGAAAGAATAAAAGAATTGATTATTTATGGTGAATTGAACATTACTGAAATTGCTTGGAAAATGAACTACAGCAGTGTAGCGCACTTATCAAGCCAATTTAAAAAAGTTACTGGATTATCTCCATCACATTTTAAACAACTAAAAGACAAAAGACGAAATCCAATAGAGGAAATTGGTCTTAAAAAATAGTTTGGTTTTTTTTATGGAAAAATAAAAAAAATTAAACTATAAAAATATTTAAGTACAAAAATTCTCGATTTCGTATTTACAATAAAGTAGATAACCAGGTTCGCTAATCTTCATGGATTGCAAAATTGTCAAAATTTTATTTTAGTACTTCTATAATTATATTTAAAACAATCAAAAGATGCGTAAATAGCATAAAATATACACCTACACTAAAAATACCATATAATGAAAAATGATACTAAAGTAAAAATCTTCCTAGTAGACGATGACGCACTGTTTTTAAAATCTTTAGAAATTGAATTTTTAGACAATGCCGATTTTTTAATTGAAACATACCCCACTGGAGAATTATGTGTTGCAAATTTATCAAATAATCCAGATGTTGTCATATTAGATTATCAACTTGATGGAATTGTAGTCAATGCAATGAATGGACTTGAAACCTTAGATAAAGTAAAAGAGTTTAATCCCGAAACTCCTGTAATCATGCTGTCCTCTCAGGATAAAATAGAAGTTGCTATTAACTGTATGCATCATAAAGCTTTTGATTATGTGGTAAAGAGTGAAACCGCTTTTGTTCGTTTACAAAAAATTATAACCTCAATTTTTCAGTATCAAAAAATGCAAAAAGAATTGAACTGGTACATGGATCGAATGTAAAATAGGCTTTATACAAAGCGTATTTTAATTTTATTTAGATGAATATCATCCCGGGATTTGGTTGGAATAAAACCAAAAATATTTATAAATGCACCATACAAATACATCAGATCTCGAAATTTCATTGTTGTTAGAAGCCATTTTTAGGAAATATGGTTACGATTTCAGAGAATATTCTCAAGCTCATATTAGACGAAGGATTACCAATAGAATGAATATTTCAGGTATTAAAGATATTGCTCAAATGCAATCAATGGTTTTAAATGATGATCTATTCGTCTCAGAACTTTTGCAGGATTTATCAATCACAGTAACCGAAATGTTTAGAGATCCTGTTTTTTACAAGTCTTTGCGTGAAAAAGTAATTCCCATCTTAAAAACATACCCATTCATAAAAATATGGCATGCAGGTTGCGCCTCTGGTGAAGAGGCATACTCTATGGCTATTTTATTACAAGAAGAAGGTTTGTATGACCGAACTACAATATATGCTACTGATTTTAACCAATCAGCTTTAAATAGTGCCAAAGAGGGCATTTTTTCGAATAAATTAATAAAAGAATATACCGCAAATTACCAATTATCTGGTGGTAAAGAATCATTCTCAAATTATTATACTTCTCATTATGACAATGTAATTATGAACCAATCATTAAAAAAAAATATTGTTTGGGCAAATCATAATTTAGTAACAGACAGCGTTTTTGCTGAAGTGAATTTATTGTTGTGTCGGAATGTGTTAATTTATTTTAATCAAAATTTGCAAAATAAAGTTCAGACACTTTTCTATGATAGTTTAATTAATGGAGGAATTTTAGCTTTAGGTTCTAAGGAAAGTATCCAGTTTACAGAATACTATTCAAAATATAGTGAGTTAGACCCAAAGCAACGTATTTTCAAAAAAAAATACTAAAATGCAGTACCAAGCAATTGTAATAGGTGTTTCCTCTGGCGGTATGAGTGCTTTGAAAATAATATTTTCAGCTTTACCTGTTGATTTTTGTTTACCAATAATTATTGTGCAACATTTAGGACCTCACTCCGATAGCGAATGGATTAAAATTTTGAATTCAAAAAATTTAATTCAAATAAAAGAAGCAGATGAAAAAGAAAAAATTGAAAAAGGAACTATTTACATCGCACCGCCCAATTATCATTTGCTCATTGAAAAAAATAAAACTTTTTCGCTTACTATTGATGAACGTGTAAATTTTGCTAGGCCTTCAATTGATGTATTGTTTGAATCTGCAACCGAAGCCTATAAAAACACCTTAATTGGTATCATTTTAACCGGTGCTAATCATGATGGTGCAAAAGGTCTTAAAAGGATAAAGGACTATGGAGGACTAGTTATTATTCAAGATCCAGAAACAGCCGAATCAGCTTACATGCCTCGATCGGCTATTGCAGCCGTTACTCCTGATTATTTGGGAACAATAGAAGGTATAGCAGATTATATAATACAAATTGCACAACAAAAAAGTTAATAAATTACATTAAAAAATGAATATGACTCTTGATAAAAAAATAGCAACTGGGTTTATTGCTTGCGCAATGGTACTTTTAGGTGTTGCCATTTTCTCTTTTAAAAATACTGAAAAATTCATTGCCTCTACTATCTTGGTCAACCATTCTAATTCAGTATTGTACAAATTTGAACAAATTTTAATGTTAACCGTTGAAGCAGAAACTGGTGTACGAGGATTTATTATTACAGGTAATGACGATTTCTTAGTGCCTTTTACAGCATCAAACATCAAAGTAAATGAAGAACTCGCTAAATTAGACGAACTAACTACAGACAATCCCTTTCAGCAAAATAATGTTGCAGAACTTCGTAATGAAATTAAAATGCGTTTTGAAAATCTGGAAAAATGCATTGCACTTCGACGAATTGATTATGAAAAAGTACGACAATTTGTAGCATCAGGTGAAGGAAAACAAATTCAAGATGAAATAAGAAACATTATAAATAAAGCACAGGAAACTGAGTCCGTTTTGCTTAGTCAGAGGACACAAGCCACTGATGAAGAAGCTAGTAAATTCAATTTTGTTTTTGTGATTTTGTTACTAATAATAGCACTAATACTGATTGTAATTTACAATATAGTAAGTACAAATTTAAAGGCACTTAAAGCCTCTCAACTAGAAAATGATAGTAAAAATTGGTTTCTTCTAGGAAATGCGGCGCTGAATGAAAAGTTATTGGGAACCCAAAACATAACCGAGTTAGCCAATAATACGATCAGTTTTTTGTGTACCTACTTGAAAGCCAATATAGGAGCTGTGTATTTATTAAATGAATCAGAAAATAGCCTTATGTTAAGCGGTAAATTTGCTTTTACATCCGCAGAAAACACTAAAGACTTTTTCAAATTAAATGAAGGCCTTATAGGTCAAGCAGCATGGGAACAAAAACAAATAGTTTTTACCAACACCACAGATGATCAAATTCGTGTTACTTCTGCAGTACTAGATACCCAACCCAAAAGTATCTTGATAACTCCTTTTATGTTAGATAATAAAACAATAGGTGTTATAGAAATAGGAAAGTTTACTGATTTTAGCGAAACCGAAAAGGAATTTGTAGCAGTCTCAATGAGTAGTATTGCGATTAGTGTAAATACCGTTCTACAATCGGAGGAAAAAGAAAAAAGAGCTGCGGAATTAGCTATTGCCAACAGCGAATTGGCTTTTCAAAATGAAGAAAAAGAAAAAAGAGCCGCAGAATTAGGAATTGCTATTAAAGAACTTGCTTTTCAAAATGAAGAAAAAGAAAAAAGAGCCGCTGAATTGCATACTGCCAATAAAGAACTATCCAATCAAGCGGGAGAACTTCAAATTCAGCAGGAAGAACTAAGACAATTGAATGAAGAATTGGAACAACAAGCTCAAAATTTGAAGCAACAACAAGAGGAATTGCAAATGACTAATGACGAGTTAGAAGAACAAACTCAGTCCCTTGAAGAGAAAAATAAAGAAGTTGAGGCATCAAAAAGTAGTATTGAACAAAAAACAAAACAACTAGAAATAAGTAGCAAATACAAATCAGAATTTTTAGCAAACATGTCACACGAGTTGCGAACACCACTCAATAGTTTGCTTATTTTATCCAAAGATTTATCAGAAAATAGGAAAAAAAACTTAGATGATGTACAGGTCGAAAGTGCTGAAATTATCTATAAAAGCGGTCATGATCTTCTAATTTTAATCAATGAAGTACTGGACCTTTCTAAAATTGAGGCTGGAAAAATGTCTGTAAATATTGAAAATGTAACTATTAAAAATTTCACTGCTGAACTACTTCAAAATTTTAAACATTTAGCAGAGCAAAAAGGATTGCTTCTTAGTTGCGAAATAGCTGAAAATGTGCCCGAATTCTTTACAACTGATTCGCAACGTTTAAATCAAATATTAAAAAACCTACTCTCTAATGCGATCAAATTTACAAAGAAAGGCAGTGTTACCATTCTTGTAAAACCCGATACAGACAAATCAATAAATATTTCAGTTACTGATACTGGTATTGGTATCGCTAGGGATAAACAAGCAGCCATTTTTGAAGCTTTTCAGCAAGCCGAAGGCGGAACTTCTAGAAAATATGGTGGTACAGGATTAGGACTTTCTATATCACGCGAGTTAGCAAAATTATTAGAAGGTAAGATTACTGTTACTAGTAGTCTAAATAATGGTGCAACTTTCTCATTAGTGCTTCCACTTGCCATCAAGCCTGAAATAGAACTATCTAATTCTTTACCTATACTACCAAGACAGTATATTCCGATAGATAAAAATGAAACTACTTTTCTAAATTATGCTACTATTCCAGACGATAGGGCAAACCTAAGTCCTGGAGATAAAGTGGTGCTAATTATTGAAGATGATCCAAATTTTGCCCACATACTTTTAAAACAAGCCAATATAAAAGGTTTTAAATGCTTGACCGCTGCTACTGGTGAAGATGGGCTTGTACTGGCCTCTAAATTCAATCCACAAGCCATTATTTTGGATATGGGTTTACCAGGAATTTCAGGTAAACAGGTGTTGCAAGAGCTAAAATCAAATACAACCGTAAGACATATACCAGTACATATTATTTCTGCAAATGATCGTTCGCTTGAGCCAATACGCGAAGGAGCTGTTGAATATTTAATAAAACCAATATCTAAAGAAACCCTTGATGATGCCTTCAATCGAATCGAAAATTTTGTAAATAAAAAAATAAAAAAATTATTAATCATCGAAGATAATGAGAATGCAAGAAAAGCGATGAAAATACTCATTGGCACTGGGGATGTACAATTTTTCGAAGCAGAAACTGGGGCAGCTGCTCTGGAACTATATGAGAAACATGAAATAGATTGTGTTATTCTAGATATAGGATTACCAGATATGAGTGGCTTTGAGCTTATTCAAAAATTAGAGGGTATTAAAGGCCAAAACATGCCTCCTATTATTGTTTATACTGGAAAAGAACTCTCTAAAGATGAAAATGATTTGTTGCATAAATATGCTGAAAGTATTATAATAAAAGGCGTAAAATCAGAGGAGCGTTTGCTCGATGAAACGGCACTTTTTCTGCATCGAACAATTAACAACCTACCAAAATCCAAACAAAAAATAATTTCTGGCATACACGACAAGGATGCTATATTTCATGCCAAAAAAATACTTTTAGTAGACGATGATATGCGAAATATTTTTGCATTATCAAAAATTTTACAAGAACGTGAAATCGAAGTGATCAAGTCAGAAAACGGTAAAAATGCACTACAAATGTTGGAGCAACATCCAGATATAGACCTCGTATTAATGGATATTATGATGCCAGAAATGGATGGTTATGAAGCAATGAAACGAATTCGTTCTCAAATTAAATTCAAAAAATTACCTGTAATTGCATTAACTGCAAAAGCAATGAAAGATGACAAACAAAAATGTATCGACGCTGGAGCAAACGATTACATTACAAAACCAATAGATGTAGACCGACTTTTATCATTAATGCGTGTTTGGTTAAGTAAATAATTTGAATTCACTTAAAAAGTCTATAATTAGCAATAGTACTACATTTATATGGTTTTGATTTTTATAAAAATAATTTTGAATTAGTTAAGAACAAAACTTTTATTTTACAATTGAAAATGAAAATAAACAGCCCTGTCAAAATTTTAATAGTTGACGATTTACCCGAAAATTTATTTGCTTTAGAAGTTATACTGTCTAATGAAAATTATTTATGCGTTAGAGCCAACTCGGGAAATGAGGCTTTGAAAATACTGATACACCAACAAGATTTTGCCATCATACTAATTGATGTTCAAATGCCTTTAATGGACGGGTTTGAAACGGTAGATCTAATCCGCCAGATCGATAAACTCAAACATGTACCTATTATTTTTTTAACAGCGAGTAATGATAATTCGTTACAAATTTTTAAAGGATACGAAGCGGGTGCTGTTGACTATATGATTAAACCACTTTCGCCAGAAATTTTAAAAGCTAAAGTAGCTATTTTTGTAGATTTACATTTAAAAACACAAGAATTACTGGTTCAAGCAGAACAACTAAAAAAATTAAATACCGATCTTATACAAGAAAAGTTACTTTCAGAATATACAATCAGTCTTATTGAAGCGAGTCATGATCCACTATTTGCAGTTAGTCCTGAAGGGAAAATAACGGATGTAAATAATGCTTCTGTGCAAATAACAGGAATATCCCGAATTAAATTAATAGGTACTGATTTTTTTGATTATTTTACGAATTCACAAAAAGGCCGTGAAGTTTATCAAACTGCATTTGAAAAAGGATTTGTAACGGATTGTCCACTAATTCTGAAACAAAAAAAAGGAGACTTAATTGATGTACTATTCAATGGATCTGTATATAAAAATGATGCAAAAAAGGTATTGGGTGTAGTTCTTGTTGCAAGAGATGTTACCGATCAAAAACATATTGCAAATGAATTAATTGAGGCTAAAATTTCAGCTGAATCTGCTAGAGGACATGCTGAACAGGCAAAAATTAGAGCAGAAAAAGCAACTAGAGTTGCAGAAGGTGCCATGCAAGCAAAGCAGCAATTTTTATCAAATATGAGTCATGAAATTCGTACGCCAATGAATGCCATCATTGGATTTACAAAAGTGATTATGAGGACTGATTTGACAGCAAAACAAAATGAATACCTTAATGCTATCAAACTGAGTGGTGATGCTTTAATCGTACTTATAGATGATATTCTCGATCTCGCTAAAGTAGATTCTGGAAAAATGACATTTGAGAAAATTCCTTTCAAAATCAAGTCAACTGTTTCCGTAATGCTTCAATTATTTGAACCTAAAATTTTAGAAAAAAACTTACAATTAATTAAAGAATACGATAGTAAAATACCCGATTTTATAATAGGAGATCCTGTTAGGTTGCACCAAATCATTCTGAATCTTGTAAGTAACGCTGTTAAATTTACTAGTAAAGGCAAGGTTACAGTTAGTGTCGATTTATTTCAACAAGATGAACACAATGTTGTTTTAAAATTTTCTATTAAGGATACTGGTATCGGAATATCTGAGGATAAAATTGGAAGTATTTTCGAAAATTTTCAACAAGCAACTAGCGGAACTTCTAGATTGTATGCCGGTACGGGTTTAGGACTAGCAATAGTAAAACAATTGCTCGAAGCACAAGGTGGTAGCATTTGTGTTGAAAGTACTTTACATGTAGGATCTACTTTTAGTTTTATGTTGAGTTTCAAAAAAACTAACGCTGTAGCAGAACTAGAAAATGAAATCATGGAGCTCGATTCGCAAATGAAAAATGTGAAAATATTAGTTGTTGAAGATATTACTTTGAATCAGATGTTGATGAGAACCATCTTAGATGACTTTGGATTTGATTGTGAAATTGCTGAAAATGGTAAAATAGCTGTTGAAAAACTGAAAGAAAAAGAGTTTGATGTAATCCTCATGGATTTGCAAATGCCAGTTATGAATGGATTTGAAGCTACTGAATACATTAGAAATACAATGAAATCTTCGATTCCAATTATTGCATTAACAGCTGATGTCACGACAGTAGATTTAGAAAAATGTAAATTAGCAGGAATGGATGATTATCTTGTTAAACCAGTTGATGAAAAACTACTGCACAGCAAAATAGTGAGCTTTTTATCTAAGCCAAAAAATATAGAAGTTATTGATGCCGTAGTAGAGAATGAAAATTCAATAGAAGAAATAAGATATGTTGATTTAACGTACTTAAACCGACGTACCAAATCAAATCCTGAGTTAATGATGGAAATGATTTCAATTTATTTAGAACAAACTCCTCACCTATTAAATACAATTAAACAAAGTTTGAAAGAAGAGAATTGGACCTTATTAGGCGCTGCTGTTCATAAAATGCTACCTTCCTTTACTATTATGGGAATCCATCCAGATCATGAAAACGTTGCCAAAAAAATTCATGATTTTACAATCACAAAAGATAAAAACAATACTATATTTAGTTTAGTAACGCAATTAGATAAAATTTGTAAGCAAGCTTGCTCTGAATTACAAGAAGAATTCAATACCCTAAAAAATAGTTTGAAATAACTCTACCAGCGGTTTAGCCAAGTTTTCACATTCATCAGAGATATTTAACTTCATACACTCCGATACTACTTTTCTGCTACATTATAAAGACAATAAAAAGTATAAATTAAGCAGCAATCCAACTCATTTCTTGTTTAATGGCAAAAAACTATTTTGCTATACTTAATTCATACACAACTAGTATTGCCTAGCAAAGAGTGTGAAAGATGTAAGTTTTATTAACAATTGTATAAGACTTTCAAATGCGAATCGAAATATATTTGTCATGAAATTAGTATTATATTAAAATGTAGTTCTAATGATAAAAAAAGTTTCTTTTTTAAAACATTTAGTTGACAATAAGAAACTTATGAAGATAAATATAAATCATAAAAACTAAAAATCATGAATTTAAAACGAATCTTTGGAGCGTTACTAACTGCTCTTGGAATAGGAGGTCTTATTTATACAGCGGTTATATTTGCTGGAACATCAGGTGAAACAAGAGATGTTAAATCACTAATTATCTACGGTATATTAGGAATTATTTTCTTTGTATCTGGAATTAGTTTAGTCCGCACTACAAAAGATGAGTCATAAATTATAGTTCCTCTTGAATGATTCTTTTTCTTTAAAATAATTGACCATTCAAGCACAAATAAATTGATTACAATCTATAACTTCCTTTTTACTTTGTAAAAGGAAGTTTTTTTATTTCTATAATCATCGCTTTTTTTGCATTACAGACCTTAAAATACCAAATATGGAGTCTATTTTTTATAACTCTTAGCGGTTTATTTTCTGAACTAAAACTACTTCTATTTATTTCTACATTATTTTCTCCAACTACTAATTGCATTTCATAATAATCTATAAACTCATCAGATTTATAGATTATTATAAAATCCTATTAAAACGACAACTTGTCTATCCCCTTTAACAAGTTGTATCCCTAAAATTGTTCCAATTATTTTAGTAAATATAAATGAAATAAATTCTTTGACAAGCTCTGAAATAGTTAGGATTTCATGCTGATTAATTTTAAAAGATTAGTTTACTAATATGTGAAAGATGTAATACATACGAGTAATTGTGTAATAGCTTAAAAGTAATATAACCCCAACTTTACAATATAGAATTAATGTTTTTTAATAAATTAGAAACAAATGAAAAGTACCATAACCAAAACGGACAAAAATGTCAGGCTAGAAAAAGGGAAAGGAAATTCAAATACAACATCCCCTGAAACAAGTGAAGGTTGTCGAAATATTTTTGTAGAGGAACTAAAAGAAATTTACTTTACAGAAAAAGCACTACTTATATCTATTCCTGTACTGATTAAAAATGCTGCCAGTGATGAACTTGCTGATGCACTCAAAGTACATCTGAGATTTACAATAGATCATATCAAACGTCTGGAAGATTTTTTTAATTCCATTGGCGAAAAACATATCATGCTACAATATGAAGCAATGTATGGTTTAATAACTCCCGAAAAAAATTCAATTAATCTTTCAAATAATAAATAATGGCTATTCAAACCGTTAATCCATTCACCAATAAAGTTGTACGCTCTTTTGAGGAAATGACTGATAAAGCTGTTGATATGTTGGTTGCACAATCTGCAAAAACATTCAATTCATGGAAAGAAACTAGTTATGAGCAACGAGCTCAAATATTGCACAAAGTAGCTGCTTTGATGCGTGAAAAAAAAGAATATCTAGCTAAAATAATAACACTGGAAATGGGTAAATTAATTGCTCAGGCCGAGGGTGAAATTCTATTGAGTGCTGATATTTTTGATTACTATGCCACTCACGCTTCAGAATTTTTAGCAGACAAAGAGTTAAAACCTGAATTTGGAAGTGCCGTCGTCCGTTGTAGTCCCATCGGTGTACTATTGGGCGTTCAACCATGGAATTTTCCGTTTTATCAAGTAGCACGTTTTGCTTCTCCAAATATTATGGTGGGAAATACGGTTCTTGTAAAACACGCATCTATGGTTCCGCAATGCGCCATTGCTATTGAAGATTTGTTTAACGAAGCAGGAGCGCCAAACGGTCTTTATACTAATCTTTTGATTTCTGGAGAAAGAGCAACATCTTTAGTTGCAGATATAAGAATAAAAGGAGTTTCACTAACAGGAAGTGAGGAGGCTGGTGCAAGTATAGCATCAGAAGCCGGAAAATATTTAAAGAAATCAGTATTGGAATTGGGTGGTAATGATGCTTTCATCATTCTTGAAGATGCAGACATTGACAAAGCCGTAGAAAGGGCAGTAGTAGGTCGAATTAATAATAATGGTGAAAGTTGTGTAGCGTCTAAAAGATTTATAGCTGTAGAAGCAATTGCAGATGAATTCCTTGAAAAATTCAAAGAAAAAATGTCCAACTTAATTGTTGGTGACCCGATGAACTCTACAACGGAGTTAGGACCGATGAGCAGCGAAGCTGCTGCTGTACATATTATAGATCAAATTAGGAAATCTGTTGATGCTGGAGCAACCATTTTGCTTGGTGGAACTCGCTCTGACCTTCCAGGCGCTTTTGTTCAGCCTACTATTTTAACCGATTTGAATCCAGAAATTCCTGCGTATTATGAAGAAATATTTGGTCCTGTGGCTTCTTTCTACAGAGTCATCGATGAAGAAGCAGCTATAACCTTGACAAACGATTCTAGTTTTGGGCTAGGTTGCTCCATATTTACGCAAGATATAGAACGAGGGAAACATATCGCTGATAAAATTGATACTGGAATGGTATTTATTAATCAGCCAACCACCACCCAAGCTGATCTGCCTTTTGGAGGAACTAAAAATTCTGGTTATGGCAGAGAATTATCTGAATTAGGAATTCATGAATTTGTAAACAAGAAACTCATTCGCATTAGCGGCCTTTAAAACCCTATGTAGTTTTTATAAGAATATAAAATTATTATGTTAGGTAACGTTTTTCTGATTTGCCAGATTGGCGCAACGGCATCAAGAACATAGGGGTTTTCCAATCTTCCGCCTATGACCAACGAAGCGGTACACGAGCTTGATACCCGTTAATTAGAATAAAAAAGGAATGTTGCCTAACATAATTTTATCACTAAAGTTTCATAATATAAAATTTAACACAGATTTCGTTTAAAATTATTTTTAATAAAAACCATGCTAGTTCAACATTTCATCTCTTGTAAAGATTTTAGCAGAGTTGCGACGAACAGTAAAAATGATAAGCAAAATAGAGAGAAAGAGAACTGTAGCATTAGATTTTTAAAAAAATATTTTTCGAAAAAAAATAAAGATTAATAGTGTTGTTACACTACCTAAATTTTATTGTGACGGTATTTTTAATTAATAAAACACAAGTATTTTGATAGTAATAAATAATTAAAAAAAGACATGAAAACATACGAGCTATTTACATTAAAAAAACTGGGGTCTATTGATTTGAAAAACCGAATTGTTATGGCACCAATGACAAGATGTCGAGCTATTGACAATATTCCTAATGAATTGATGGCCGAATATTACAAACAACGTTCCAATGCCGGATTAATCATAACCGAAGGCACATCTCCATCTCTAAATGGGCTTGGTTATGCCAGAATTCCAGGAATATTTAGTAAAGTACAAGTAGAGGGTTGGAAAAAAACGACTAAAGCCGTTCATGAAAACGGTGGGAAAATAATTATTCAATTAATGCACTCTGGACGAATAAGTCATCCGTTGAATATGCCTATAGAATCTCAAATTCTTGCTCCTTCTCAAGTTAAAGCTGCTGGACAAATGTGGACCGACTTAAAAGGCTTACAAGATTTTCCAGTACCGAAAGAGATGACTGAACAAGATATTTTACATGCCAAAACTGAATATGTAGCTGCAGCTGAAAACGCCTTATTTGCAGGATTTGATGGTGTCGAATTGCATGGTGCCAATGGGTATTTGTTAGAAGAATTTCTTTCGCCTATAAGCAATATCCGTACGGATCAATATGGCGGCAGTATTGAAAATCGATGCCGTTTTGTACTTGATGTAGTTGCCGCAGTTGCACAAGCTATTGGAAAAGAAAAAACAGGCATTCGTTTATCGCCCTACGGAGTAGCCAGTGATATGCCTCATTATCCAGAAATTCATGAAACATACGATTACCTTACTAAAGAACTTAATAAACTAGACATTGCCTATATTCATCTTGTAGATCATTCTGCAACAGGAGCACCTGCTGTCCCTAAGGAAATAAAGAAACTGATTCGTCATAATTTCAAGAATACGTTGATTCTTTGTGGCGGTTATGATAAAGAAAGCGCCGAGGCAGCCATTGAAAGTGGGCTTACGGACCTTGTTGCTTTTGGTCGTCCTTTTATTAATAATCCAGACTTAGTGGAACGATTTAAAAATGATTGGCCTTTATCAGAAGATCTTAAAACGGATTTATTTTATTCGGCAGATGAAAAAGGATATACTGATTATCCGATTCATAATACACTGTAGTAGAATGATCACACCAATTAAATATTGAATATTTGTATTTTAAGAAACAAATGGTGTGTGAATAATGCAACTTTTTAAATAAATTTTATAATTTTTTTCAGATGAATAAAATGAACTTTGTAATGTAAAATTTTAGTCTTAATTGCATCATACTATTTTGAAAATTTCAAAGAAAAGAATTAGACAAAATCGTATTTAAGTACCAAAAATTAAACATTAATAAAATTCAGAAATTATGAAACTACAAATAGGAATTACGCAAGAACATTTAAATAACAGTATTGCTATCTTATCGTCGATTTTGGCAAATGAAATGACATTATACGTAAAATTAAGAAAATTCCATTGGAATGTTTGTGGGGAGAGTTTTATGGAATTTCATAAATTATTTGAAGCTCAATATACAGAACTTGAAGCATCTATTGATGAAGTTGCTGAACGCATAAGCAAACTGGGTGGAAAATCCATAGGAACCATGAAGGAGTTTGCCGATTTAACAATCATAAAGGAATCGCCTAATCACTACCCAACTCAAAAAGAGATGGTTAAAGAATTATTAGGAGATCACGAAACTATTATCGTTCATTTGAGAAAAGATGTTGATACTAGCACCGATGTAAATAAGGATGCTGGAACCGCTGATTTCCTGACTGGCTTGATGAAAGCACACGAAACAATGGCATGGACACTAAGAAGATATTTAGAATAATAAAAAAGTATATGGAAAATTCAACAAACGAAGTATATACAGCTTCCAGAAGTTATTGCAGAGTAGGTAAAATAACACCCAAAAGAAATTTTGAAGTGCCAAGACTAGTACTAGAATCAGAAAATCAAAGTAACAATTAAATAAAGTGCCTGATTTTAATAATTAGAAAAAAAATAGTGTTTTCCTGAAATAATTACCCTATTTTTTTATTGAATAGAACCATTTGAACACTTTTTGAAACTGTTGTTAAAAATAGTCTATAAATATTTTTTTAATGGTTTTATTTTTTTCTTTTTCATTACTAAAAAAATACCACACGATAAGAATATAGTTCTTAAGTTAGAAAATACAGATGCTTATAGCATAATAATTTTTTCACAATGAAAAGATCTCATGATTTGCGAAAAATAAAAGGTTAGTTTGGTTTTGTTTATTTGGGGCTATTGTTTTAACAATAGCCTTTTTTTTGTTTTTACTTTTTGGCAAAAAGCATCATGCTTAATAGTACTGTTACAATTTCATTTTTTGCATCTGTGAATATTGAAACTTTACATAAGAGTTATGTAACAGCTGTAGCGCTATTCGTAATTAAATTTGCAAAAAAAGCTTTATAAATAATACTTACAGACTATTGTACATACTAGCTCAAGAGTATAGAATATAAAAGAGAAGTATTAATAGCGTAACAAGAGATTATTGATGGTTAATACGCATTCAAAAAAAATACTTAATGAATAAAACTATAACAGTCAGAAAAGAAAGTATAACAAACTACTTGAAAGAAACTTTCGATGATGTGGGCAAAATCACAATATTTGGTGCGCGTTTTTTCAAGGAAGTAGTGAAAACTCCATATGAATTCAAAGAATTTATAAAACAGTGTTACGTGATAGGATATAAATCCTTACCATTAGTAACGATTACTGGATTTATCATGGGTTTAGTGCTCACATTACAATCAAGACCAACATTAGCAAAGTTTGGCGCAGAATCCTGGTTACCAAGTATGGTTGCGCTCTCTTTAATAAGGGAAATTGCTCCAGTTATTACCGCACTGATTTGCGCAGGTAAAGTTTCCTCTGGTATAGGTGCCGAATTGGGATCTATGAAAGTTACCGAACAAATAGATGCTATGGAAGTTTCGGCTATAAATCCCTATAAATATTTAGTAGTTACACGTATTTTGGCCACCACACTTATGGTGCCACTTTTAGTGATTTATGCCGATGGAATTGGGATTGTAGGCGGATACGTAGGAATAAATATTCACAGTGATGTTAATATGTTTCGATACATTTCACAAGTTTTAGAATCTATTACGTTTTTAGATATTTTCCCAGCTACGATTAAAACATTTTTCTTTGGCTTTTTTATAGGAATGATTGGCTGTTACAAAGGATTTAATGCCGCAAATGGAACAGAAAGTGTTGGGAAAGCAGCAAATTCAGCTGTTGTGACTGCATCGTTAACAATATTTATTATTGATATGCTAGCGGTTCAAATAACTGATTTATTTCTTTAAAATGATACAAGAAACAACACCCCAAGCTCCTCTTGCTACGACAAATGAAACTGTTATAGAAATCAAGGATCTTTATAAAACCTTTGGCACTAACGAAGTACTAAAAGGAGTCACTTTCTCAGTAAAAAAAGGGGAAAATTTAGTGGTTTTAGGAAAATCGGGTTCTGGAAAATCAATCACAATAAAATGTGTTGTGGGTTTAGTAAGTGCTGATTCAGGTGTAATTAATGTTTTTGGTACTGATATTACCAAAATGGATACCAACGAACTCAATGAAATACGAGTTCGAATTGGTTTTCTTTTTCAAAATGCTGCATTGTACGATTCCATGAGTGTACGAGAAAATTTGGCATTCACACTCAAGCGTCATGCAAAAGAATTATCTTCAGAAGAAGTTGAAAATCAGATAAAGGAAATCTTAGAAAATGTAGGTCTAAGTGAAGCGATTGATAAAATGCCATCTGAATTATCAGGAGGTATGCGTAAAAGAATTGGTTTGGCTAGAACTTTAATTTTAAAACCAGAAATCATCTTATATGACGAACCTACAACGGGACTCGATACTATTACTTCGAGAGAGATAAGCGAATTAGTATTAGAAATTCAAAAAAAGAATAAAACCTCTTCCATCATAATTACGCACGATATGGCTTGCGCAAAACATACTGCTGATCGTTTAGTAATTTTAAAAGAAGGTATAATACATGTGGAAGGAACCTACGAAGAATTAGAAAAAAGTGATGACGAATGGGTTCGATCTTTTTTTATATAACCAAAAAAACAAAATAAAATGAATAAAGAATCTGGATACCAATGGAAATTAGGAATGTTTGTAATTATTGGTTTGGTACTTTTTGTTACAACAATATATTTTGTTGGAAAACAGAAAAATTTATTTGGCTCTACATTTGAGTTGACTGCCAAATTTAATTCAGTAAACGGACTCGATGTAGGCAATAATGTTCGTTTCTCTGGTATCAATATCGGTACGGTGGAAGAAATAGAGTTTTTAACAGATACATCGGTGGTTATAAAATTAGTCATCAAAGAAGAAGTTCGTAAATACATCAAAAAAGATGCTATTGCAAGTATTAGTTCTGATGGTTTGATGGGTGATAAAGTACTTATAATTTCATCTGGAAAAAACTCTAATGTTATTGTAGAAGACAACGACAATATTGCCTCTAAACAAGCAATAGAGATGGATGATTTGATGGTGAGCGTTAAGAAAAGTGTTGATAATGCTGGAGTTATTACCGCAGAGCTTGCTCAGTTTAGTAGTAGCATGAATAATGGAAATGGGGCTTTATCTAGGCTGGTCTCCGATGAGGAGTTTGGAAATAGCATAAAAAAAATGGTTACTAATCTAGAAAATAGTTCTAACGAATTTTCAAAATTCACTGTGAAAATGAATAATGGAAAAGGAGCATTATCTAAATTAGTTAGCGATGAAAAAATGGGTTTAATGATAGATTCTACAATGACAAATGTGAAAACAGGAACCAAAGGTTTAAATGAAGTGATAGAAGCTGCCAAACATAATTTTCTACTGCGCGGTTATTTCAATAAGAAGAAAAAAGCCGAAGATAAAAAATTGGAAGATTTAGAAGATTTAGAAGAAAATGAAATGAAAAAAGAACTCAATATGGGTGCAAAATTTGATACTATCAAGTAACCGTTGAATATAGCAACAATTGTATTTTTTAAAAAGATAAAATCACCAATTGCTTTTTTGAAATATTATTTTCGATTAATTACAAGTGACAATTGTACAACTTTAAACTATAGTTATATAACATAATATCAATATTCGGAAAGTACCTTTACTTAAATATTAATAGAATATCTAAATTAAATAATTATGAAAAAAATAAAATTTATCCTGCCTTTTCTATTACTTGGAGCAATAATTTACTCTTGTAATAATGATGATGATGCAAATGCAAGTTACCCTTATGCCGTTCGTTTAACAGATGCTCCTGGACCATATGAAGAGGTAAATGTAGACATTCAAGGTGTAGAAGTTATAGGTGATGGTGGAAAAATTGTCTTACTGAATGTAAAAAAAGGAATCTATAATTTATTGGAATTCTCTAATGGTGTAGATACTTTACTGGCTACTGATTCACTTGAAATTTCTTCAGTAAATCAAGTAAGACTTATTCTTGGTACAAATAATACAGTAGTTCTAGACGGTGTAAGTTACCCATTAAGTACTCCAAGTGCAGAGCAAAGTGGATTAAAAATAAAAGTTAGTAACAAACTTCAAGACGGTATTTTGTACACCGTTCTTTTAGATTTTGACGCTAATAAATCTATTGTGAAGCAAGGAAATGGAACGTACTCATTGAAACCAGTGATTAGAACCATCGAACAAGCAATCAGTGGTACAGTAAAAGGTAAAATTACTCCAGTAGGAACTATGGCTGTTGTTGAAGCAACTTCTGCAAGTGGCGTAAGTTATACCAGTAATGTAAATGATAATGGCGATTTTATGGTAATGGGGCTTCCTCCAGGAACATACAAAATTACGATCACACCATCACTTCCATTATTGCCAGTAGTTAAAACTGATGTAGTAATTACAGCAGGTCAAATTACCGACATAGGTTCTTTCATTATAATTTAAAGAATGAAATTGACAATGTCTTTCTAAATTTTATAAAGATGTTGACTCAAGGAATTAAAAATCTAAAATCATTAAAAACGACATCTACTTGTAGAACGTTTTTAATGATTTTTTTGCTTACCAAAAACTGAATCTTTATACTTTAAGTATAGCATAAATTGTTAAATCACATATTACTTTTAATCAATATTTTGTATAAAAAAATGTATATATTTTAATTATGTGTTATTTTGATAATCTGTAAATAATACAACTTATTCTAAAAGTTTTATAACTGAATTTTTTACTCCATACCCCAACTTTGTAAAAGTATTTTTTTTTAATTAGTTGCTTTAAAAATAAATCAAACAATCGCTTCTATTTTCTTCTACTTAGCAGTCGTATAAATCACAATTTACATTAGAACATACAAAACCTTTACAAACAAATTAAAACTAAACCTAAAATTAAATCAAATGAAAAAAACACTTTACACACTAGCAATTACAACCTTTATGGCCGGAACCGTTTTGACCAGTTGTCAAAACACTACAAAAAAAGAGGAAGCTGCTCAAGATAATGTTGAAAATGCAAGAGAAAATCTTGATGACGCTAAAGAAGAACTATCAGATGCGCGTAAAGAAGCAACTCATGAAGAATGGGACGCATTTAGAGCCAGCACAGATGCGACAATTACTGCCAATGAAAATAGAATATTGGATCTAAAAGCACGTATGAAAAATACAGGTAGTTCGATTGATACCGAATACGCTAGAAGAATTGCAGTATTAGAACAAAAAAATAACGACATGAAAGCAAAGATTGAAAGCTATAAAAAAGATTCCAAAGATGATTGGGAATCATTCAAGAAAGAATACAATCGTGACATGAATGAATTAGGTCAAGCTTTTAAAAACCTGACGGTGGATAATAAATAGAACTTTAAAAAGACGCCTTTTTTAACGCGTCTTTTTTTTGTTTAGTGTTTTTTGATTTCCTTAAAAAATGCTCCTAATAATTGATACTAAAATGATTAAGGTGTGAATAATGTAAACTTAACCAAAAGTATTGTAACAATTACCTTAGGTAAGATTCTGATATTTGTACTATAATAATTCAATAAAAAAACAAAATGAAAAATTCAAAAAAACTGATTTTCGCTTCATTAGCATTTAGCTTTATGACATTCACTGCTGTTCAAGCTCAAGAAGATGCAACGAAATTTGGGATAAAAGGTGGAGTAAACTTTTCTAACTTTTATACAGATGATGTAGATGATAATAATGTACTTACAGGATTTAATGCAGGACTTTTTGCTAAAATGCCAATTTCAGAGAACATATCTTTCCAAACAGAGATTTCTTATACAGGAAAAGGAGCTGAATTAATTTATAACTATACGATAGTGAAAGGAACAGCACAATTCAAGCTAAATTATATCGAAGTACCCCTTTTATTAGTTGTTAATCTTACTCAAAATTTAAACATTCACGCAGGTCCTTATGCTGCTTATTTAATCAGTAGTAAAACAACTAATAAATCTGATAGTGGTAGTTACAATTTTGAAGACAATGTAGATGTAGATGACTTCAATAGATTTGATGCTGGTTTAGCTGGAGGTGTTGGCCTTGATTTAGAATCCGTTAGTTTTGGAGTACGTTATAATTATGGTCTTACCAAAATTGGTAAAGACGACGCTAATAGTAATTTTACTTCACCAGATGCTAAAAACAGCGTCTTGAGTGTATATGCTTCCTTTGCACTTTAAGCGTTTCACCACAATCGTCGATAATATTAAATTAAAGTATATAAAAACACAAACACTAGCAGAATTTAAAGGTTAGTAGTATTGTGTTCAAAATAATTAACAACCACTTAAAAACTAGAAATCATGAGTAACCTTCTTTACACCATTGCAGTAATTTTAGTAATATTCTGGGCTATTGGGTTCTTTGCCTATAGTGCTGGGTCAATTATCCATATACTGCTTGTAATTGCAGTTATAGCAATCTTATTCAGACTTATATCAGGCAGAAGAGTCTAAGAAAAATAATAAAACAATTAAATAATCACTTAAATAAACAAAAAAATGGGCAATCTTCTTTACACCATAGCAGTAATATTAGTAATCTTTTGGGCAATTGGATTCTTTGCATTCAGTCTTGGATCTATCATACACGTGCTACTTGTAATTGCAGTAATCGCAATATTATTCAGACTTATACAAGGTAGAAGTCTTTAAAACATAACATTAAACAATAAAATACAACATTATGAAATCAGATAAAATAATTTTAGGAGTTTTAGGCGGGGTAGCCGTAGGAGCATTATTAGGCGTTTTGTTTGCGCCTGAAAAAGGAGACAAAACAAGAAAGAAAATCATGGATAAAAGCAATGATTATGCTGATGAACTTAAAGACAAACTAGACACTTTACTTGGAACAATAAACAAAAAGTATGAAAAAATTTGGACTGAAGGTGAAACCTTATTGGCTCAAGGAAAATCAAAGTTCTATGATGTCAAAAATGATGGTGAAACGCTAATTGAAGAGGGAAAATCAAAATTTTATGATGCTAAAAATGAAATAAAAAATACTACTATTTAAGTACTATTATAATTTCAATATTAAATTCATCTAAAAAAATACTATGGAAGAGAACACATCAACAATAGAAATGCTTTTTGAAAGAGCAGAAGATTATACGAAAACAACCATTGATTTGGTAAAACTTACCGCAGTTGATAAAACTGCTGATGTACTTTCTTCATTAATTTCACGCTTAACCGTTTCTATTGTTTTTGTGTTGTTTGCCTTTCTGGCTAATATTGGTCTATCCTTATGGGTAGGAGAATTAGTTGGAAAAGTATATCATGGTTTTTTTATTGTTTCTGGTATCTATTTAGTCCTTGCAATTGTGTTATACAGTGTAAAAGATAAAGTACTCAAAATGCCTATCAGCAACTTTATAATTGCTAAAATGCTTAAAAAAAGTTAATATGAAAAAGCAACAAGAGACCGAAATTCTTAAAGAAGCAATCGCGTTACTGAAAGTAAAACAAGCTGAAGATTTAATGCAACTTAAAGATCAGTATTACGATACGTATGAAAGTTTGAAACCGGTAAATCTTATAAAAAATGCTTTTGGGCAGCTTACCACTACCACAGAATTTAAAGGAAATATTCTTAACAGTGTTATTGGTATTGCATCAGGATACGTAACAAAAAAAGTTTTATTGGGTTCTACCCATAATCCTATTAAAAAGGTTCTTGGTACAATTTTGCAATTTGCGATAACCAACTTTGTAAGTAAAAAAGCTGAAAATTATACCCTAGAAAAGCAACCTTAATTCAATTCATTTTAAAGAATTTTATATTCATTAGAGGATAGCCACAAAAGCTATCCTCTTTTTTTTTGTTAAACTCAATTTAAAAATGGATGGAACTTTATTGAGTAAACAAATTTCAATATGCCTTTTATTTTTTCTTTGAAGAGCACTTCCAAAAAAAAAATTACAAAAAATCAGCTTCAACAATACTGTTTTCAATTTCGATCTTCTAAACAAAAGATTCTTAAAATTTTACTGGTTATTATTTTTTTATACAAGTAATTTATTATCAGTTAATTATAATATTTAGATACTATAAATAAGTGAATCTTACTACTTCTATTTTTAATTGTATAACACTTTTACTTAACAATATATTAACCTTTGTTGAGTAGAATACTTAATCTATTAAAATCAAAAAAAATGAAAACGAAAAATTTACTATCAACATTTGTAATACTATTTATTGCTTTAATTTCTGGATGTGCAGAAGACGATTTTATAGAAACAGTAGGTATTTGTCCACTTGTAGAATCTACAATTCCAGCAAATACTGCTTTAAATGTTCCATTCAATCAAATTATTTCTGCCACTTTTAATGAAGAAGTGAATCCATCAACAATCAATGCTTCAACTTTTATTATTACAAAAGCAGATGCCACAGTGGTTACTGGAACAATTGCATATAGCGGAAGAACAGCGACGTTTAGACCCGCAAGTCCACTTAGTCCTAATACTACCTACATGGGAAGAATTACTACAGGGGTAAAAGATATAATGGGAAATGCTCTTCAAACAGATTATGTATGGACATTTGCTACAGGAATGATAATTGTTCCCGTTGTTATTTCGACTGATCCCACACCTGGTCAAGGAAACGTTGCTTTAAATAAAATAATTACTGCAACATTTAGTGTACCTATGGATCGTACAACATTAACTAATGCAACATTTATTGTAAAACAGGGATTAAATACAATTGCAGGTGTAATAACTTATAATGGAACAACTGTTTCATTCGCTCCTTCAAATCCATTAATGGCTAATACAGTTTACACTGTTACTATTACTACTGGTGCTACAAGTGCACAAGGAACACCATTAGCAGCAGATTACTCATGGAATTTTACAACAGTACCTATTCCAAGAGTTACAGATACAGATCCATCAAATAACGCAATTGGTGTTGATGTAAATAAAACAGTTACTGCAAACTTTAGCATACCAATGGATCCTTTGACAATCAATGCAACTACTTTTATTTTGAGACAAGGTTCAATCGTGATTTCAGGAGTAGTGACATACACCGGTGGTACTATTGCCTCTTTTAATCCAGTGAATGCTCTTAATCCAGGACTTGTTTATACAGCTACCATAACAACTGGTGCTAAAAGTTCAGCAGGTATTCCATTAGCTAGTAACTTTATTTGGAATTTCACAACTTCAAATGTAGTTGTAACACCTCCTGTTATTACAAGCGGTTTGTTTTTTGGAGTTTTTGGTGGAAATGCAGGAATAACAAATCAAGGATTATTAACAGTAGTTGATGGTGCAATAGGAACAACCGCTGCATCAACGTTAGTAACTGGTTTTACTGATGGTACAAGTGGCGATGTTTATACAGTGACACCACTTAATAACGGCCTTGTAACTGATGGAATATTTACAGATACACCAATGCCTGGAAATGCTACAAAAGCAGCAACAGCATTAGCAGGACTAAATGCAGCAAGAGATTTATACAACAGTATTTCTCCAGCTTCTATGCCCGGAGGCGTTGCTAATCCTGGTGCTGGTGAATTAGGAGGATTAACATTAGCTCCAGGAATTTACACCGCTTCAAGCTCTTTTAATATAACCAACGGAAATCTTACCTTGAATGCAAATGGAGACCCTAATGCAAAATGGTATTTTCAAGCTCCATCTTCTTTAACAGTAGGTGATTCAATGCCAAGTAGTGTAACGTTTTTAAACGGTGTAGGTAATCCTAATAATGTGTATTGGTATGTAGGTACTGCAGCAGTTATTAATTACGCTGGTGGTGGAGTTATGGTAGGAAATATTATTGCTAACTCTGGAGTTACTTTGTCATCACCTGCTAATAGTACCAATCCGTTTTTAACGATACTTAATGGTAGAGCAATCTCCTTAGTAGCTTCTGTTACAATGGTAAATACAACTATAAACGTACCTAATAACTAAGTTTTTTAAAATTAAGCACTTAATTCTGTTATGGAATTAATACCGATTTAAAACAATAAAAATTACAAAAACATGGACAATATACATTTTTCAAAAAAAAGATCAAGTAATTCTTGGTCTCTAAATAACCTCCCAATCAAAGGGCTTTTATTAGTCTCTCTGACATGGTTGAGTGCCCAAACAACAGTTCAAGCACAAGAAGTTAGAGCGATAAAATATGCTAAACCTTCTTGGTACTTTGGGGTTGCAGGTGGAGCCAATTTTAATTTTTATCGTGGCTCAACAAATCAGTTGAATGCTGCTTTTACGCCTCCTGCTACTTTTCATGATGGAGATGGAGTTGGACTTTTTATTGCACCACTTTTAGAATATCGTCCTGCTACTTCAAGATGGGGAGTAATGTTACAAGCAGGCTATGATAGCCGCAGAGGATCTTTTGATCAGGTGCTTACCGCATGTGATTGTCCTGCAGACTTAAAAACAGATTTGAGCTATATTACCATTGAGCCAAGTGTGCGATTTGCACCTTTTAAATCTAATTTCTATCTGTATGGAGGTCCACGTTTGGCTTTCAATTTAGATAAATCTTTTACCTACCAGTTAGGTATAAATCCGGCTTTCCCAAATCAAGCACCATCTGCTCCAGTTACGGGTGAATTTAGTGAAATTGAAGAAACTATATTGTCCATGCAAATTGGTGCTGGTTTTGATATTCCACTTTCATCAGATCGTAACAAAACACAGTTTGTATTATCCCCTTTTGTTTCTTTCCAACCTTATTTTGGACAAAATCCACGTGCTACAGAAACTTGGAATATAACTACAATAAGAGCTGGAGTTGCACTTAAATTTGGACAAGGAAAAAATATTCAAGAAGCTACAGATTTAGTAAAAGACCGTGAAGTACAGTTTACTGTAAATTCTCCTAACAATGTTCCTGGAGAAAGAAGAATGACTGAAATTTTCCCACTTAGAAACTATGTATTCTTTAATGAAGGTTCTACTGAAATTCCAAATCGTTATGTATCCTTAACAAAAAATCAAGTAAAGGATTTCAAAGAAGATCAATTGGAAACATTTGCTCCAAAAAATTTATCAGATCGTTCAAAACGTCAAATGACGGTGTATTACAACGTACTGAATATCCTTGGAGACCGAATGCAAAAAAATCCTTCAGCAACAATTACTTTGGTAGGTTCATCAAATAATAGTAATTCAGAGGGTCTTGCAATGGCAGAATCTGTTAAAACCTACTTGGTAAATATATTTGCAATCAATGCATCTAGAATTACTACAAAAGGTCAAAACAAACCCAATATACCATCTGAACAACCAGGAGGAACGCAAGAATTAGTGTTACTACGTGAAGGAGATCGTAGAGTTTCTATTGAAAGTAACTCTCCAGATTTATTGATGGAATTTCAAAGTGGTCCTAATGCACCATTAAAACCAGTGCAGATAATTGCATCACAGGAAGTCCCAGTTGAGAGTTATGTTACTTTTGATAATAAAGGAGCTGGAGAAGCCTTATCGTCATGGTCTTTACAATTAACAGACGAACAAGGAAAAACAAAATCTTTTGGTCCGTATACACAAGATGAGGTAAAAATTCCTGGAAAAATGATTTTAGAGTCTCGTCCAGAAGGAGATTATAAAGTAAAAATGATTGGTCAAACTAAAAGTGGAAAAATTGTAGAGAAAGAAACTACTGCTCATGTTGTGCTTTGGACTCCTGCAAAAATGGAGGAAGGTACGAGGTATAGTATCATCTACGAATTTAATTCCTCAGAAGCAATTTCTATGTATGAAAAATATCTGACTGAAATTGTTACGCCCAAAATTCCTATGGGAGCAACCGTAATGATTAAAGGACATACAGATGTTATTGGTGAGGTGGCTTACAATCAAGAATTGTCTTTAGCTCGTGCCAATGATGTGAAAACCATCATTCAAAATAGCTTGAGTAAAGCTGGTAGAAACGATGTGAAGTTTGATGTCTCTGGTTATGGTGAAAACGAAAATAACGCCCCTTTTGATAACAAAACTCCAGAGGAACGCTTTTACAACCGTACTGTTATAATTGATATAATACCTGTTGTAAAATAGGTTTTAAAATAATTTCAATTAACTTATTAAAAAGGATAGCCCAAAAGCTATCCTTTTTTTGTTCTCATCAATTGCATCTCTTGACATTAAATGTAAATTTTTTAAAAATAAATACGGATTTTTGCAAGAAATATAGTAGTTTTACTAAAATTCAAAATCATGAATGAGACCGAAAATACAATCACAAAATTCTATACTGCTTTTGCAATTGGAGACTATAATAGCATGAGTCAATGTTACGCTGCGGATGCACAATTTAGAGACCCCGTTTTTGGTACGTTAACTGGTGATCAGATTTCTATGATGTGGAAAATGCTTTTAGAAAGAAGTAACGGTAATTTAAAAGTAATTTTTTCTGACTGTCAAGCCAATGAATTTATGGGCTCTGCCCTATGGCAGGCTACCTATATATTTAGTAAAACCAATAAAATGGTGGTCAATACTATTGCTGCTCAATTTCAATTTAAAAACGGTCTTATCATAAAGCATGTTGATGAATTTGACCTGTATAAATGGTATAAACAAGCTTTTGGAGTTACAGGTTTTTTACTTGGATGGACAGGATTTTTTCAAAAGAAAATTCAACAACAGGCGCAGGAATCACTTCATAAATACATATCTAAACAATCAAAAGAATAATTTTTTTTTGATTTATTACAAAACCATTTTTTAAAATTATCTACTTGAATTTTGAAAATTCAAAGTCCCAAGCTGTTGTTGGTTTATACCACAATTGACCTGTAGCAACAGTTAATGGACTATCAAAATTATTCGTATACAATGCTCCAGTTCCTAATCCCTGAGGCATTAAATTTTGCTGTAAATACGTCCATTGTGCTATGGCATTCAGTCCAATATTACTCTCCAAAGCTGAGGTTATCCACCACCCTATTTGGTGCTTTTCTGCTAATGAAATCCATTCTTGTGTGCCACGAAAACCACCCACAAAACTAGGCTTCAAAATAATGTATTGCGGCTTGATTCTAGTCAATAATTGTTCTTTTTCTTGCATACCAAATACGCCGATCAACTCTTCGTCTAACGCAATAGGAAAAGGACTGGTTTTGCACAACTCTGCCATCCTGTCAGTATGATTTTTTTGTATTGGTTGCTCAATACTATGTAACTTAAATTCAGACAGTTGAGTTAGCTTAATTAAAGCTTCATTTTCATCAAAAGCACCGTTAGCATCTACCCGAATTTCGACTTGTTCCGGACTAAAATGTTCTCGAATAAAGCGTAATAATTGTAATTCTTGATCAAAATCTATAGCCCCAATTTTTAGTTTTACACAGGTAAAGCCCTCTTCTAATTTTTCCTCAATTTGTTGCTTCATAAAAGCCTCCTCACCCATCCAAACTAAACCGTTTATCACCATCGATTTTACACCATCTGTAAAGGCCGAAGGAAAGAGTAAAAAAGGAGTCTCACTCACTAAAGATTGAAACGCCATTTCGATTCCAAATTGTATCGAAGGAAACTCTAATAACGCTTCCCATAACCTGTCTTTTCCTAGGTGAATATTGGCACAAGTCCATTGCAATTTTTCTTCATAATCTGGTCGATCATCAATACTCAATCCGCGCAGAATACCGCACTCTCCAATTCCTTTTTTACCGTCCTGTTCCAAGACAATAAACCAAGTTTCTTTTTCGGTCATAACGCCACGGGAAGTTCCTGATGGACGTTTAAAATGGAGCATGTATTTGTGGTAGGTTGCTTTCAAAATTATGAATTATAAATTGTGAATTATGAATTGGAATTAACTCAATCAATTTTAATACGCTTGTATCAAAACATCTGTAGGAATGTTTAACTGCTCGTGCAATTGACGGATCATTTCCAATGAAAGTTTTCGTTTGCGATTTAAGATTTCGCTCGCACGACTTTTTAAACCAACAATATTCGCTAAATCATTTTGATTGTATCCCATTTGCTCCATTCTGAATTTTATTGCTTCAATTGGATCTGGCATGCCTACAGGGAAATGTTCATTCTCGTATTGGTCGATTAAAATTCCAAGCACTTCTAATTCGTCGCCTTCAGACGAGCCTTTTTTCGCGTCAAAAATAACTTCCAGTCTTACAAGAGCTTGATTGTAATCGTTTTCTGTTTTTATAGGTTTTATGTCCATTGTAATTAAATTTTGTTGGCGTCAATTTTATCATATTCTGCATGCGTTCCAATAAACCGAATCCAAACCATTTGATAATCAAAATTTATTTTTACTATTAATCGGTACTTATTCCCTTTGATATTGAAAACAAATCGATTATCATTCAATATACTCGCACTTGGATATTGCTGTTTTATCATATTTGGATTTTCCCATTCTGCTTTGCTACTTTCCTGAAACCAAGATTTTAACTGCTGTTCGCAATCAGTATGCACGATCCAGAAATCCCTCAATATTTTTTTCGCAATTACCCTCAAATTCAATTTATTTTACAAAGATACTTAAAAAGTTCCCGTTTTGGGAATATATTTTTTTAACACTAGAATTATAACAAAAAATGCTTGATTTAATAATTACTTCTTTAAAACAGATAAACCATTTTAGTTTTTAAAAAATTAACTTATCGCTCCATCAACTTCAAAATTCTTTCAAAATTATTTGAAGGAATTCCCGCTTTTTTGAAAGCAACAAAATCTTGTTTTACTTTTTGAGTCCAACTCAAGCTATCCGTTACGTTTTGAGACTGATACTCCTTATAAATGGCTTTTGCTGACGAATAATTATCATTCAATAAATAGGCATGCGCCAAATTTAATTTGATCAACAACTCCGTATCATCAAGCTTCTTGCCTTCTTTTAGGAATTTAATCGCTTTTCCGTATTGCTTCGTCAAAAGATAACTACTTCCTATGGCGTTGTAATCTAATGCAGTGGCTTTACCATCATTGATTATAGTTGTCAGTTTCTGAATGGCATCTCCTAGCTTTCCTTGCTTACCTAGTGCAGCGGCTTGCTTGCGCAAATCGTCATACACACTTTTAGAAAGACTGCTTTGTCCAAAACAACTGTTCCCAAAATCTTTAAATGCTTTAGCACGCTCTACAGCCAATAATTTCTGAAATTCCTTAAATCTGTACTTGGATTGGATTTTGTCTAGAATACAAACGCAAAAATCATCTGAATTAGTCATTTTTTGAGCCAAATTAGATGTTTTGCATTGATCAATAATTGCTTTTCTGTTTTCAACAGTCCAGCCACGACTTAGTTTGTTATCGACCCACGGTACGACTTCTAGAATAATTTTCTGGTTCATAATCCAGTTTTTACTTTCGAAACCAAACCATAAATTCCTAAAACCGGTTTGCATACAAGCTGATCTATCGGTCGAAAGTAGCTTGGCATCTTTGCTCACCGGCGTATCTTGAATAAAACATGCATCATCTGTTTTTCCGTTTTCTTTGTATTTTGTAGCTAAGTCAGCGCCAGAAAAAACAGCATACTTGCATTTGTCATCTCCTGAGATCTTAGACACGATAAAAACCGCTCCTGCCGAACCTTGACTAATTCCTGTTGGGTCCGGAATGGCTTTTAAAACTGAAACTAAACTACTCGCCATTTGCTGGTTTTTGTCCAAAAGCGTTATTCTATAAACGACTTCAGTAGTACCCTCAGGAAAATCTTGGGTTTTTATGATGATTCTGTCTCTAGCGGAAACCGTAATTTCTTCGGTTGTAGCTCGAATTTTATCCCAATAGCCCTCTTTTTGAGCTGCGCTCGCTTGAAATGCGAGTGCAGTTAGGAGTAGAAAAATTCCTTTTATACTATTCATGTTCTTGATTAAAATGATTTTTTAGCCCTGATAGAAGCGGTATCCTTTACTTGCTTTCTTTAAGCAAGTAAAGATACAAGTGAATAGCAGGAGATTGCTCCAAATATAAACTACAACTCTATAGAATTTCCTATTTCAAGCAACATCAAATCTTTTCCTTTATTGAAGAATTTACGAATGGATTCCTCGTGGTCGATCTCGATATACCCGAAAGTATCGTAATGGTAACCCAAAATTTTATCGCAATCCAAGAAATCTGATGCTATAATCGCATCTTCTACATCCATGGTAAAATTATCGCCTATCGGCAAAATTGCTAAATCAAGTTTAGTACGCATCGGAATGAGTTTCATATCCATTGTCAGCGCTGTATCGCCCGCAATGTAGATATTTTTATGTTCGCCTTCAATGACAAAACCACCTGGATTCCCGCCGTAACTGCCGTCGGGAAACGAACTGGAATGAATGGCATTTACATATTTCAGTTTTCCAAAATCAAAATTCCAACTTCCTCCGTGATTCATGGGATGCGATTGAAAGCCTTTTGCGCCATAATAACCTGCAATTTCAGCATTAGAAACAATTATTGCATTCGTTCTTTTTGCAATTGTCTCGACATCGAGAATGTGGTCTCCGTGAGCATGTGTTAGTAAAATATAATCCACCTGAAGGATATCAATGTCAATGTGAGCCGCTTTTGGATTAGCCGAAATGTAAGGATCCACTAGAATGTGTTTTCCACCTACTTCTATCCCTAATGAGGCGTGGCCATAAAATGTTATTTTCATCTTTTTAAATTTAAAAATTGAGTGATTTAGTATTTGATTATTATTTATCTACCACCTAAAAAAGTATTTACAACTAGATCCGAAAAGAAGTAAATCATACCTAACGACAACAATACCGAAAGTGCAAAAGTACTTAGTGCCAATTTTTTTAATTCGGGATCTAATTCCTTAGGATTTTGGTTTTTATATACAGTAATTAAATGCTTAGTTAAAGGGATATACGCCAATAAAAATAAGTATTGATCAAAATTAAAATCATCTATAATTGCAAAAATCAACACCAAAACCATCGCCGTTACAATAAGCATGTAATGGTATATTTTAGCTTTAGCTCCGCCAATTTTAACTACGATCGTATTTTTATTTGATTTTCTATCGGATGCTTCGTCTCTCATATTATTGAGATTTAAAACACCTACGCTCAACAATCCAATGGCTATTGCAGGCAAAACCAATTCGAAATCCAATTGTTTGGAGTATAAAAAATTCACACCTAAAGTACTTACCAATCCGAAGAATACAAACACAAATACATCACCAAAACCCTTGTAGCCATAAGCGGTATTCCCAACTGTATAGCGAATGGCAGATATAATTGCCAAAATTCCTAACACCAAATAAAACAAAGAAAACCATAGATTTGTATCTCTAAACGCATAATAAATCAACAACATAGCCGATAACAATGTCAATACTGATGTAATTATAATAGCACGTTTCATGGCTTGCGGAGTAATGACACCACTTTGTATGGCGCGCTTTGGTCCTACTCGATCTTCATTATCTGTTCCTTTGATGCCGTCACCGTAATCATTGGCAAAATTGGACAGTATTTGCAATCCTAATGTTGTTAAAATTGCAAAGCCAAACAATCTCCAGTTAAAGACTTCTGTTGGCGTCAATATACTATCTGTTGGGTGCGCCAAAGCATACATACTCCCCACTATTATTCCAGAAACCGATAATGGTAAGGTTCGTAAACGTGCGGCTTCGATCCAATGTTTCATATTTTTTTATTTAAAAATTTGCAGTTTAAAACTTAAGATTTGTATAGCAAACAACTTTAAACCTTACACTTTAAACCATTTTGTTACATCCAATTGCTATTGGAAGTTTCTATTTCGTACAACCAAAGGTTGACTTTTTGTTTGAGTATTGAATAATTCCCTAACTGAAATACAATATTTCTACCTGCAGTGTGCAATGTTATGGAACCAAAATCTAGTTTTTTATGCCAAAATAGCTGCGACGTTGTAATCGCTTGAATTTTACTAGGTACAATAATCGCATTACTCACATCCCAAGCACCACTTTGTTTAATTATAAAATTCTTATGGATAAACAATTTGTTATTTCTGTATTTAAAATACTGGATTAATCCAATAAAAATAACATAAATGGGCACCACATAATTATATTCAAAAATCATAGGTGCAAACCAATAGGCAACCGCCATAAATCCCAACAAAGGTACTCCAATAGAAAGAAAAATAGAAAAAACAAGTGTACGAAAATTAGGCTCTAGCAGCAATCCTCTTTCTGGAATTTTATGAAATAATAATTTCAAAATTGCATCTCGTTCCGTCTCACTACATCCCGGAATTTCTATTGCTGATTTTTGTTCCTCTTTTTCTCCACCAGTAGATTGCCTAATTTTAAGCTCGAGTATTCCCATTTTCTTTTGAAAATAATTCCGGGTAACGGTCGTAATTTGTACTGTTTCTGGTTTAATTATAGTGCTTTTTGTATTAAGCAAGCCAAAAGTAAGCAACAAAGAACCTTTTTGTCTCGTGATACTATAATCAAAATAGATGAATAAAGTCCGAATGACATTGATAATTAAAACTATTGCAAACAAAACAGCTATACCAACCAGAATTCCTTTTGACATCAAATTTTCGTCAATATAGGAATCAACTTTGTGTTCGTAAGCTGAATTCCGCTCCGCAAATTTTTGAAAATTCTCATAAATAGTGCTCATAAAAAGGAGCAGTAAAGCGATACTTTTAACGTAATTAGACGTGATTCCAACTTTCAACAGACTCAAAAAACTTATTTTTATAAATGGTTTAGAATCTATTCCCTTTAATTCTGTTTCTTTCGATGATACAACTTCTTCCTCTGCCTCTTGTTGCAGCGATTCATTTTCTAATAAACGAGATTTCAACTGCAAAGCCAATTGCTGTGAAATTGCTTTTATACCAACCTCATTTGTAGCACTTCCTGCTGTATCAACTTCCAATTCATACACCCCAATTAGCTTTTGAATAAATGATTGATTGATATTGACCTGCTGAATTTTACGTAGTTGGATCGCAGTTTTGGTTTTATTAAAAACGCCTTCGGTAATAATAAATTCTTGATTTTCAGCATCCAAAAAGAAAGTAAAATTCAGATATTTCAAATAGGAAACAACTCCAATACATGCAAAAATGATACTTATTCCGAGGAAAAAATACAATTTATTAACCTCGTCAAACTTGAAAATCCAAATCACAATAATGGGCCACAACGCTCTAGCGTACTGCTGAAGCGTGTAAAAAAATAGCACTAAAATCCCTATTGAAGATTGCCGTTGTGGAGTACTAAAATCGGCCTCCATTACAATTGCTTTTGTATTTTACCCATCAACAATTGTTTGATGTTTTCGGCTTGTTCTTTTTCGATTCCCGGAATTTCAATATCACTAGAACTTCCTCCAGCAGTGAAAATTTCAATCTTGGCTAAGCCCAAATAACGGGAAACAAATCCTTCATGTAACGCAACATGTTGTACTCTGTTATAAGGAATTATGATCGTTTTAGTAGCTAAAATTCCATATTTATACAACACATCATGTTCCCTAAATGCAAATCCTTTTCTTTGGAATCCAATAAAAGAAAATACTACCAACAAAATCGAAAATACAGGAATAACAGCACCTATAATCAGCCAGACTCTTTCTGAAAAAATTTCGGATTTAAACATGGAAAACAATATTGGAACAAGAATAAGCAGGCTGATAAAAAACGCCAGATTAATCAATATCACCCATAAATATTTGGGATCTAATTTTGTAAAAGTAACTTCTTCAAATTTTGGAAGTTGGCGCGTATCAATCGTTTCGTTTGTAAAATTCTCCATTTTTTATTTTGTTTCAGGTTTAAAGTTTAACGTTTCAGGTTCTAAACTTGAAACCGAAAACTTGAAACTTTTTATGGCAACCATTTTTTCTCAAAATTTGGTTTTCTTTTCTCCAAGAAAGCATTTCTACCTTCTTTTGCCTCTTCGGTCATGTACGCTAATCGAGTAGCTTCGCCAGCAAAAACCTGTTGTCCCACCATTCCGTCATCTGTCAAATTCATAGCAAATTTCAACATTTTGATAGCCATCGGTGATTTTTGCAAAATTTCCTGTGCCCATTCATAGGCCGTATCTTCTAATTCAGCATGCGGAATCACTGCATTTACCATTCCCATATCCATAGCATCCTGAGCCGAATAATTGCGTCCCAAGAAGAAAATCTCACGTGCTTTTTTCTGTCCCACCATTTTAGCCAAATAAGCTGAACCGTAGCCTCCATCAAAACTGGTTACATCAGCATCCGTTTGCTTAAAAATTGCGTGTTCTTTACTCGCCAAAGTCAAATCGCATACCACATGCAAACTGTGCCCGCCACCTACAGCCCAACCTGGAACTACTGCGATAACTACTTTTGGCATGAATCGGATTAAACGTTGCACTTCTAAGATGTTTAAACGGTGCTGTCCGTCATCGCCTACATATCCTTGATGTCCGCGTGCGTTTTGATCGCCACCGCTGCAAAAAGAATATACGCCATCTTTAGTAGAAGGTCCTTCGGCAGAAAGTAAAACGACACCTATTGACGTATCTTCCTGCGCATCGTAAAAGGCATTATACAATTCAGCAGTTGTTTTTGGACGAAATGCATTGCGTACATCGGGCCTGTTAAAAGCAATTCTGGCAACACCATTGCATTTTTTATAAGTGATATCTTCGTAATCTTTAGCAGTAATCCAATCCATTGTTTGTGTTTTAAATTATTTAATGTAAAAATAAATCTTTTTTTAGATTTTATCTATTCTATTTCAACAAGCTTGTGGTAATCCTTCTCTGATTAAAGGCTTAGTAATGTTAAAAAATGATACTTTAATTTTTTTTTTCGCGACTTCAATTCAAATTATTTTTACTTTTAAGTGTAGCTAACCAGACGAATACACATGATTCATCTGCATTAATTATTGATTCTTCACTGATTAATTAACCTAAAAAAAGAATGTATTGAATGCAATTAAAAATCTTGTCGCTCTTTTTTCTACGGTAATAACTTATAAAAACAATTTAAAAGCCCCGATAAAAGAACTAATGATACTGGCACTTGCCCCAGCAGTTAAAATATAAAGTAACACCTATGGTTAAACAAAGATTTATTTTTCATGTATCTGCAAACGCGATACAGTACAAAAAAAAATAAGAAAATGATCTTAAAATATATATAAAAACCAAAGGTCTTATTGTGAAATTATTTCTTAACTCGTAAGCAAGTAACTTTACATTTAAAGACAAAATAGTATTATAAAGTACTTACGCTTAAGTTACTATATTTAAAATAATATAGAGCATACTATTGTGCTTAGAAGCGGAAAAAAGCTACTTTTGAACTTCAAATTTATTTTAATGTTGCCAGAATTTAATATTCTAAAACAGCATTAAAAAGAGAAAGACTAACCGTTACGATTAGTCTTTCTTTTTTTTAAATAAATAAAGATTTTACAACAATATATTTTTTTCTAAACCATCTGTAATTAAGCTACATTAGAGATCTCCCCTTAACTAAATTACCTTAATCTCTTAATGGTTACAAAAGATTAAATAGCATTAGTGTTAGTATTTTTTATTCCTTAACCAAGTAAATTCCGTCTTCCTTGATCTCGATTAATTTCTCTCGGTACAAAGCACCAATAGCTTTTTTAAAGGTTTTTTTACTCATTTTCAAAACCGTTTTAATGTCTTCAGGGTGTGAATTATCAGTCAAACGCAAAAAACCTCTGCTGGCTCTTAGTTCATCCAGAACCTTCTCAGCATTCGGTTCGATACTTTGATAGCCTTGAACTTGCAATGCCACATCAATTTTATTATCAGGACGAATCATTTTAATATAGCCACGCATGCGGTCTCCCGTGCGAATTGCATCATCATACACTTCATCTTTGTACATTAATCCTTTGTACATTTCGTTGATGATTACATTAATTCCTAATTCAGTAATATGCGATACAATTAAATCGACTTCCTCCCCTTTTTCAACGGTTAGGTTTTCATTTTTTAAAAACTGATTCAATTTACTGGAAGCCACCAAGCGATTGGTTTTCTCGTCCATATAAAGGTACACCAAGTAGCGTTTTCCTTTTTCCATAGGACGTGCCTGCTCTTTAAACGGAACTAAAATATCTTTTTCCATTCCCCAATCCATAAAAGCACCAATCTGATTGGTATAATTCACACGCAAAAGTGAAAATTCATTCAATAATATATACGGCTCTAATGTCGTGGCAACGGGTCTTTCTTCGTGGTCTAAATACACAAAAACAATCAACTCCTCACCTATTTCAAATTCGTTCGGTACGTATTTGTTAGGCAACAGAATGTCATGAATTCCTTCAGGATCTTGCTCAGGATTACCCAGAAACAATCCTACTTTGGTATCGCGTAATATGGTAAGCGTATTGTATTTTCCTATTTCAATCATTTTCTTTCAATTTCTAAAGCACAAAGGTACGAAGTTTGAAAATAGGATATTAAGAAACTGTCCACAAAAAAACAAAGCCAGAATCCCACGATTATTTTCTTTTTTAGGAGCATAAATTTACGTTGTTTCATCACGGGTTGTCCCGCTTTCGGCTTTATCTCTCCGCTACGCTACGAGGATACCGCCTCTATCAGGGCTAGATTAGGTGATATTGTTTTCATAACATAAACAACAGAAGCAACTTTTTATGAGGTTTATGGTCTGGTTAGCTGCTCTACAAACACTATGACAATTAAAAAACCAAATACGTTTTTCAAACTTTAATGTTTCAAGCTCTTAGACCTAACAGGTTTTAAAAACCTGTTAGGTCTTTTTCTAATTTACAAGATACGCGTTCCGAAAACGAAACAAAGAAAGAACCCGTGACTAATATTGCAATGAGATTATTGTAAAGTTTAGAAAAAGGATTTAATGCTACACTATTTTTGGAGTTCTAACCTCTTTTTCAAGAGGTAATCAGCAATCTACTTCTTGCAAAAAATTAATTTTTTGTAGTTTAAATCGACTATATTTACGATGGGAATAAAAAAATTTAAATTATATACAAACTGAAGTAAGCCGATAATTAGTAAAAAAACATAAATGATTGAAATAACAATAAAAAGATTAGAATATTTAATAGAAATAATTCCAAATCTTCTCTATGAAATTGGTGAAGAAAATCTCTCATATAAAACATCCGTAGAAAAATGGAGTAAAAAAGAGATTATTGGACATTTGATAGACAGCGCAACTAATAATCACCAAAGATTTATTCGTGGACAATTTGAAAATATACCCGAAATTAGTTACGACCAAAACAAATGGAATGAATTTAGTTTTTATCAAGCAATAAATGCTCAACAAATTATTTCATTTTGGACAAGCTACAACAAACAACTTCTTGAAATCATCAAAAAAATACCTAACGATAGCCTAACAAAAGAAGTGAAAATCAAAGAAAATATTCTGACTTTAAAATTTTTGATAACTGACTATGTTGAACATTTGGAGCATCATTTAAAACAAATAATTAAATACTAAGATAAACGCACCCCTAACAGCAAGAATTTCACAGCTTGTTCAACACAAACAATACATCACAATCCCTGCATACAAATAAAAAAAACTTAAAAGGTAGAATCCTGAATTGCAAAACAAGTCTTAGCTTTTGATTTTAACCTCAAAAAAATCCTAAAATTACTAAGACATGAAAAACTCTTTTTCTTTTTTACTAACTTTGGTAAAACTAAAAAAACAATTAATGAAACCAACTTCAATTCTCTGTTTGTTCCTACTACTATTCATTTCTCATACCAATTACGCACAAACTACAATCGATGATCCCGAAATAAAGAAAATGGTAGCCGAAGTAAAATCGGAAAACATGGAAGCTACCGTTCGGAAACTCGTTTCTTTTGGAACCCGTCACACTTTGAGCGATACTAAAAGCAATACTCGCGGTATAGGTGCAGCACAGCGCTGGGTAAAATCAGAATTTGACAACTATGCAATGGCATCAGGCGGAAGACTAACTTCTGTTATTGATTTTTTTACTATCAAAGCCGATGGAAAACGAATTGCCACCGACAGCCAATTAGGAAACGTAATGGCAACTTTAAAAGGAACTGATCCTACTGATGATCGTGTAATGATTATAAGCGGCCATTTAGATTCACGTGCCTCAGATGTAATGGATGCAAAATCTGACGCACCAGGTGCAAATGATGATGCTTCTGGAGTAGCAGCTATGATGGAACTGGCCCGAATCATGAGTAAGAGAGAATTTCCTTTTACCTTAATTTTTGTAGCTGTTGTTGGTGAAGAGCAAGGATTGTATGGAGCCAAACATTTAGCAGATGTTGCCAAAGATGGCAAATGGAATGTAATTGTGATGCTGAATAACGACATGATTGGCAACAGCTTGTCTAGCGGGACAATGCTACGTGACAATACTAAAGTACGCGTTTTTAGTGAAACCATCCCTTATTTAGAAACAGAAGCGGAGTCTAAAATGCGTAAATCAACTAATCGTGATAATGACAGTCCATCCAGACAATTAGCCCGATACATCAAGACGGTTACCAATCAATATGTAGAGCAACTGGATATTAATTTAGTGTATCGCAACGACCGTTTCTTGCGCGGAGGTGATCACACTCCTTTTAGTCAAAATGGATTCACAGCCATTCGTTTTTGTGAAATGAATGAAAACTATGACCATCAACACCAAAACGTACGTAAAGAAAATGACATTCAATATGGCGATCTTGCTGAGTTTATGGACTTTGAATATTTAAAGAAAGTAGCCTGTTCTAACTTGGCTACATTCAGTAATTTAGCGTGGTCTCCAAAAGCACCAACAAACGTTGGAATTGAAGTGAAGGATTTAACAAATTTCTCCACATTAGTTTGGGCTGCACCTGAAGGAAAGTCAGTTTACGGATATCATATTCTAGTACGAGAAACATCCTCTCAACATTGGGAAAAAACAATTTTTGTGAAAGATACAAAAGCTGTAATCCCGTATTCAAAAGATAACTTTTTGTTTGCTGTTCAAGCTGTAGATGCATTAGGACATTCCAGTTTACCAGTTTTTCCAATACCAATTCGTTAAATTTTAGAAGATTTTTAATCACTCAGCCATTTAGAGAATTAAGTTTTAAGTACTAAATCGTATTTTTTAGAGGTTCAATAAAACATCAAACAAAAAAGCGTTTGCCTGAGGCAAACGCTTTTTTTATGGCTACCATTTACCAATTAAGTATTAATTGTAAACACTTTCTTTTTTGAAGTGAACAGCCAGTAAATAATAAATTACCACTCTGTATTTATTCCTGTTAGAACGACCGTATTTTTCCATTACAGCATCAATTGCGACATCTAGTTCTGGACCTTCAGCAAGACCTAATTTCTTAATTAAGAAATTGTTTTTCACCGTATCTAATTCTGATTGCTGACTTCCGGCTATCGTTGCTGCATCAGCATTATAAATTGACGGTCCACAACCAATAGTTACTTTTGTCAACAAATCCATATCTGGATTTACACCACATTTTTCTTTCAAATCAGCAGCATACTTCACAATTAATTCTTCTCTTGCACTCATAAATTAAAGTTTTGTTTTGATTATTTGGTTTTTGTATTCTCAAATTTAAACAATAATTCATTTAATTTTACAAATTTCAAAAAAAAATTACACTAATTCTTTAAAATATTGGAGTAAAATACGGTCATTTAGTAATGTAGGTGTAAAAACTTCTAAAAGACTAGGTTTGTCATTTTGTCCATACAACGTAGACAAACCACTTTCAAGACTTGCCTCATCACTAGCGATTGTATATTCAAAACCAAACATTTTAGTCAAATGTTCTGCCGTTAAACAATGTGAAGTTTCAAAAAAAGTGTTAAAAACAGGGCTTTCCTCATGTCCGGGTAAAATTCTAAAAATTCCTCCTCCACCGTTATTAATCACTATGATCTTGAAATTTTTAGGAATGTAATTGTTCCATAATGCATTACTATCATACAAAAAACCGATGTCACCTGTAATAAAAACAGTCGGTTTTGCATTGGCTACAGCCGCACCAATAGCCGTCGAGGTGCTTCCGTCAATACCGCTAGTTCCACGATTACAATATACCTCAATTGTAGGGTGAATGTCTATAAGTTGCGCATAGCGAATAGCCGAGCTATTGCTGATTTGCAACTGACTATTGATTGGTAAACCCTGCATCACTTTTTCAAAAACTTTAAAATCCGAAAAAGGAATTTTATCTAAATAAATATCACTTTTTAGCTTTCGCAATGCTTTTACAGCGTCTACTTGCTGAAAATAATCACTTTCTATTGCATTTGTAAGCGGTAAGAAAGTGTCAAAAAACATATTTGGGTCTACTTCAAAATGTTTAGTCAAAGCGCCAAACGTATCATACGCTCGCCAAGAATCAATATGCCAATGGTGTTTGGGTTTGTATTTTCTTAAAAAAGCTTTGATTCGTTTCGAAACGACCATTCCGCCAAAAGTGACTAAAATTTCTGGACAAAAATTTTCAAAATCTTCATTCGTAAAAGGTGTAATTATCGTATCTATATTGTTGATAAAAGTATCGTGATGCAAGTTAGAAGTCGTTTCGGTTAACACCACAACCGATTCGTCTTTGGCGAAAGCCTCAATTATTTTTTCATTGATGACATTCGGTTCATTCACTCCAACCAAAATCATTTTTTTGGTTGAATTGTTCCAAATAGTTGCAAATTCCAAAATGTCTTCAATGGAAAGCGTCTGAGTCACATTTGCGGAAGCAGTAGTTTTTACTTCGACTGAAAGTTCCGACACGGTCTCGTACAAAGGTTCTTCAAAAGGAGCATTAATGTGAACAGGACCTTTTTGAGAAATAGCAATATTGATCGCCTCGTTGATTTTTAAATCATTTTCAGCCGAAACATCCTCATGCAAATTCGCATTGTACAAACTATGATTTTCAAATACATTTTCCTGACGGATGGTTTGTCCGTCGCCAATATCAATTTTACTTTGTGGGCGATCTGCCGAAATCACAATCATAGGAATCTGACTGTAAAATGCTTCTGCAAAAGCAGGGTAATAATTTAGTAAAGCAGAACCCGATGTACAAACTAATACAACTGGTTTTCCAGTTTGTTGCGCCATTCCTAATCCAAAAAAAGCTGCCGTTCGTTCATCAGCAATACTGTAACATTGAAAGGCTGGATTACTCACAAAACCTATCGTTAAGGGTGCATTTCTGGAACCTGGAGAAATAATAATGTTGGTAATTCCTTTGGCCAAACAAATCTCAATAATGCTTTGAGCTAAAGGTATTTTGGGGTATATCATTGTATCAATTTTCTGAAATACAAAGTTACAAACTTGCAATCCTTTTTCCTTAATTTTTAGCTGTTTTTTCTTAATTTTGAAGCAAATAAACAACTCATGAAAATCACGTTACGACCTTATAAAATTGAAGATATCCAAGCGATATTGGACATCATTAATTTCAATATTTTACACTCGACTGCCTTGTATGATTATACTATCAGGTCATTTGAGCAACAAAAAAATATTTTAGAAGAAAAAATCAGAAAAGGCTTTCCAGTTTTAGTTGCTGAACTAGACGGAATTGCGGTTGGTTTTGGTATGTATAGCGAGTTTCGTTTTCGTGAGGCATACAAATTTACAGTTGAACATTCTGTTTATGTCAACGAAAATCATCATGGAAAAGGGATTGGAAAACTGCTTTTACAAGAACTCATTCAGCTTGCTAAGAATCAAAAGCTACACACTATGATTGCCGTAATAGATGCTGAAAATCAAAGCAGTGTGGAGTTTCATGAAAAATTTGGTTTCAAAACTGTAGGGATTATTAAGGAATCTGGATATAAATTTGATCGCTGGTTGCACTCGGTTTTTATGCAATTGATTATAGAATAAGACCCCTTAATTAGTGTTACTAACTTGAAAAAGGTACTTTTGTGTTTTTATAGTAATTATGAGTTTTACATTGCTTTCGTCCCCTTTGCAGGGTTTTACAGATTTTAGATTTAGAAATTCCCAAAACAAACTTTTTGGAGGTATCGATACTTTTTATTCACCATATATTCGCTTGAACGGAAAAATGGTGATTAAAGCCTCTTACGAACGCGACTTATTACCTGAAAACAATCTCGATTTAGAAGTGATTCCACAAGTAATCACAAATGATGCTGATGAGTTTTTGTTTGTAGCAAAGTACGTTCGAGAATTAGGTTACAAAGAACTAAACTGGAACTTGGGTTGTCCTTACCCGATGGTGACTAAGTCTGGGATGGGATCTGGTTTGATTAGTAATACCGAAAAAATCAATCATATTCTAGAAAGAGCACACACGGAATCAGATGTTTTAGTATCAATGAAAATGCGATTGGGTTATGAATCGCCTCAAGAAATTATTGATGTACTCCCTATTCTTGACAAATATCCTCTGAAAAATATAGCTATTCACGCTCGTTTAGGAAAACAATTATACAAAGGCGGTGTAGATTTAGATGGCTTTCAAAAATGTATTGATACGACCAAGCACAAATTGTATTACAACGGAGATATCACATCTGTTGCAAAATTTCATGAAATGCAAGAACGCTATCCGAGTATTGATCACTGGATGATTGGGAGAGGATTAATCTCAGATCCATTCTTACCAAGTATGATAAAACAGAATACGCAGGAATATCCCACCAACAAAATGGAATTATTTAGTGCGTTTCATGATACATTGTATGCTATTTACAGCGAATCACTCTCAGGTTCTACACATATTTTATTGAAAATGTATCACTTATGGGAATATTTTTCGCTTACGTTTGCCAATCCGCATAAGGTTTTGAAAAAAATTAAAAAAGCACAAAGTATTCGGAATTATGAAGCTGCTGTTGCTGAGATTTTCAAAAATGAAAAAATTTAATTAGAAATAAACTTTAAGAAATTAAGAAAAATTAAGGTCTGATTCTTTATCTAACTTGAGTTTTTAATGATTTCAAATTTAGAAAATATTCGACACGTACTTAAACCACAAAAAAAAAGAGATTTTCAGTTAAATGAAAATCTCTTTTTTTTGTTTACAAAATAAAATTAGCAAATTAGCGGTAGAAAATTAAGCTTTTATCCAATCTAGTACTTCAGGATCGGTAATTAATGTACGCGGAGAAATTACTTTATCCAACTCCCCTTTCTCATTGATTAAGTACTTTTGAAAATTCCATTCTACTTTAGAGTCTTGTAATCCATTCTTTGATTTCTGAGTCAAAAATTGATAAATAGCTGCCATGTCATCCCCTTTTACAGATACTTTGTCCATCATTGGGAAAGTAACACCGTAATTCATCTGGCAAAAAGTAGCTATTTCTTCATTGGTACCTGGTTCTTGTGAAGCAAAGTTATTCGCTGGAAAACCAACAATCACAAAACCTTTATCTTTATATTCCTTGTACGTTGCTTCAAGACCTTTGTACTGAGGCGTGTTTCCGCATTTTGAAGCGGTATTTACAATCATGATTTTTTTTCCTTTTAAAGTAGCAAAGTCAAATACTTTGCCAGATAGATCTTCCACTTTGAACTGATAAATATTTTCTTTAGTAACCTCTGGTGTTGTCATATTAGTTTCAGATTTTTTAGGTTGTGCCTGATTTTGACAGCTGAACAAAATCATTGTAAAAGTGGCAATGCATACTAACTTTTTCATAATATTAATTTTTTTATAAAATTAAATAATTTTTTGTCGCAACAAACTATTTTTTTGTTAAACAGTCGTTAAATAAAAAAGAAGCCTGACTCTATGAACTGCCAGGCTTCCAAACAAACAAACAACAAAACTTATTGTGATATTTAAATTTCTATTGCTAAACCTTCGGTTTAACTTGTTCATGGACATTAATTTATAAGCTGCATTTCGTTATATTTTATAGGAGTACCTTAAATACTTTACTTGAATATTTACGTAAACAATTCAAAAATAGTTTTACAAAAAAGCTGTTTTTAATCAAAAAAATTAAATGTGCCGTATTAATGCACTTCCGAAATAAGTTCATTGGAATAATTTTACTATTTTTATGGATAGTAAAGTTTAAATTTGTAGTACTAAAAATAAACAATGATATGAGTCAAGAAGAATTATTGGTTTTAATTTATAAAAAAGATGAGAGAGCATTTACACATCTATACGATATGTATTCTAAGAGCTTGTTCTCTGTAATTAGTGTTTTAGTAAAAAATAGAGAGGAAGCAGAAGACGTTCTACAAGAAGTATTCGTTAAAATTTGGAAAAACATTGATTCATACAATGAAAGCAAAGGACGTTTTTACACTTGGATACTAAATATAGCTAGAAATACTTCTATAGATAAATTGCGTTCCAAGAATTTTAATAATAGTCAAAAAAACCTATCTACAGATAATTTCGTAAATCACTTTGAAGACAGTTCGAAACTGGCAGATAAGATGGACACCATTGGATTGCAAGATTTTGTAAAAAAATTAAAACCAAAATGCATTCAGATTATCGACTTACTATTTTTTAAAGGGTACACACAACAAGAAGCTTCAGATGAATTAGCGATACCCCTTGGAACAGTAAAAACACAAAATAGAAATTGTATTAACGATCTACGTAATTATTTGAAAGTATAATGGAAACAAAAGAATATATAGAATCAGGAATTTTGGAACTTTATGTTTACGGCTTATTAAACGAGTCTGAAAATGAAGAAGTTGCCAGCAAAGCAAGAAATTCTGCTGAGATAAACTCAGAGATCATTTCTATTGAAAAAGCTATTGTGGCGTTATCATCCAGTTTTTCTCCTTTTCACTCAGTGGTCAACTTTGAGAAAATTAAAGAAAAACTAGAATTAAAACATGCCAATGTGATACAAATGGAGCCATCTAGCAATAGATCTCAATACATGGGTTGGGCAGCGGCAATTCTATTGTTAATTGGAGTTGGTTACCAATACAATCAGCTGAATCAATCTAGTACTCAAATTGTAAATACTCAAATCGAAAAAGCAACTTTAGAGAAAGAATTTAAAAGTTTAAAAATCAAAAATACAGCTGTTGAAACAAGTTTAGCAGTAGTACGCGATACCAAAAATACCGTTGTTGGCTTAGGTGGTCAAGCAGTCGCTCCAGAGTCTTTTGCAAAAGTATATTGGAACCAAGACACAAAAGTGGTATATGTTGATGCTTCTGGATTGCCAGAACCACCAGAAGGAATGGTATATCAAGTATGGGCATTAAAACTAGATCCTTTAACACCTACAAGCATCGGTTTATTAGAAAATTTTGATAAAAATGATCAAAAATTATTTGCTGTAAATAATGCTAATGAAGCGCAAGCATTTGGGATAACGCTAGAGCCTAAAGGCGGAAGCCTGACTCCTACAATGGAACAATTATATACATTAGGAAAAGTATAAACTATATCTTTTTCTGTATTATTAAAAAAGGTTCAACTGTAAAGTTGAACCTTTTTTGTGTACATAAATTGCAAATAATAACAAAATCTTTTACGATTTGAAACTCTTTTTATCAATTCGAGCGCAGTCGTTACCCTATAAAATTCTGCATTAAATTCGAACAAGCAATAAAAAATTAATCACATATACCTTGTTATGACTGGAGCAGTCGAGTCTTGATAAAAGTTCTCGATTGCGCTCGGATAAATCTAAATACTTCAGTAAATACTTATTGCTACTTATTTCTTATAATATTTTTTATATTTTGGATAAGATATCACTCCGAAAAATGTGATTGCACCTAATGAGTACCAGATCCAATTCAATGAATGAGCTTCTCCACTAGCGTACGAATGCAATCCTACCAAGTGAAAATTTACACCGTAATAAGTAAACAATGTAGAAATGAAAGCAAACATGCTCATCAAATTAAAAATCCATTTTCCACGTAAAGAAGGAACAAAACGAGAGTGAATGACAAATGCATATACCATAATTGTGATTAAAGCCCAAGTCTCTTTTGGATCCCATCCCCAGTAACGGCCCCAGCTTTCATTGGCCCATTGTCCTCCAAGGAAGTTACCAATAGTCAGCATGATCAAACCGATCGTTAATGCTAATTCGTTGATATAAGTTATTTCTTGAATATTCAAATCCATTTTGGCTTTGTTTTTTTCATTGGTAAACAAAATTAACAACAAAGCAACTGCTCCTAAAATCATTCCTAAAGCTAATGGCCCATAACTTCCAACAATCACTGCTACGTGAATCATTAACCAATACGAATTTAGAACAGGTTGTAAATTAGCAATTTCTGGATCAATCCAATTTAAGTTGGCTGCGAATAAAATCATACCCGTCACAAATGCAGAGGATGCTACGGTCAATTTCGATTTTCGGTCAAAGGCCAATCCAAAAAACATCGTTGCCCATGCAATATATATAATCGATTCGTAAGCATTACTCCAAGGCGCATGTCCAGAAATATACCAGCGTGCAATCAATCCTGCTGTATGTAAAACGAATAGTAAACCTACTATAATATGCATAACATTAACAGAGAAATGCAACCACTTACGTTCTTTGAAAATTTGTAAAATGGTAAAAATCAACATTGCAATGGCTGCTAAAATATACCAAGTTGTTAATTTATTAAACACATCATATTTATTATACAATACTTCAGATGTAATTCGTTCCTCGCTTGGTCTTACTTTACTACCAAAACGTTTTTGAAAACCAGTAATACTTTCTAGTAATTCATCAGCAGTTTTAAAGTCATTTGAACTGGAGGCATTCGCCAAAGATCCAAAATACAACGGCAATACATTCTTGGTATACGTTGCTTCCATCCCTTTAAATCCCGACTCATTCAATTCTAAGTAGGAGACCCATTTACTGTTTTTATCCTCTGGTATTGGGAAAATTTTTAATATCCTACCACTCAAAGCTGATTCCATTAAGTTTACTTTCTTATCGGTTTCAATAAAATCTTTTTCGAATTGATTAGGATTTGCCGCTTTGAAGGCTTCTTCTAAATATTTAGAAAGCTTGTAATTTCCTTTTGCATCAAAAAACGATACGAAAGGAGCAAATTTAGCTTCCTTGTCAATTCCTATAATTTTACGAATACTGTCATTCCCGCTTTTGATATAAATAATTGGAATTTCAATCCAATAACTGGCATACTGAGTGATAGACAAGAGAACTTGATCGGAATTCATATTATTGTAGGAATCACTCTGACTTACTTTACGCAACAATTCAGATGAAAAGGTATTGATGGGTTTCATTCTTCCCCCACCATCTTGAATCACTAGTCGACCGAATTTTGCTGCATGTTCTTCAGGTACTTTGTATTTAGTGATCAAAGTATTTAGTTCTTCTTCACTCAATACTTTTTTGGTATGGTTCTCATGTTTTACTGGCGGCTTAGCAGCTTCGACATGGGCATGACCATCATGTTCATCATGATTGTGTTCTTGCTCTTGCGCAAAACCACTCAAACTGAATAACAACACTAGAATGGTCAATAATTTAGCCTTTTTTGTTTTAACTACTTCCAGTTTACGTTTGATATCTGCAAAACGCGAATATTTAGTAAATAGAATAGCCATCATTGCAAAATACAACATAAAATAACCCGCATAGGTCAGCGCTGTTCCCCAAAAATCATGGTTAACAGATAATATAGTTCCCTTTTCATCAGGATCGAAACCCGATTGAAAGAAGCGATATCCATCATGATCCAGTACATTATTCATATAAATTCGGGCTTCAAATGGTTCTTTATCTTGAACCGTTACTTTACTCTCAAACGCGGAATAACTTTTCTCTGTTCCTGGGTATTTTTCTGCAATGAAATCGTTTAATTTAATCTTGAAAGGCAAAACATAGGCTTTACTTCCGTAGAAAAAAGTATAATCAATTTTCCCAATCTTAACTGTTTTAGATTCTCCTATTTTACCTTTGGAACCTAATAACGTAACTGTTTTTTCTTGACCTTCAGCAGTAAGTTTCACCGCAATTGCATCCTCATGATTTTTCGCTTTAAAATCATTATCTGATTTATAATCTACTATTCCTTTCACCGCAGAATCTGGGAATACAAAACGCATTTCGCCAATACTATATAAAGAGCGCATCATTAAGGGTTGTACCGCATCCTTTGTTACATTTCCTTGTAATTTATCAGCCATTCGCATAAAGTTTCCTTCAAATGGCGTTTGAATGGTATAAGCCGTACCCGTCGTGTTTATGTTTATAGCACCATCTGTAAATTTATTCACCGAAAAAAGTACGTTATGAATGTTTTGAACTTCACCTTCTTTCAAGAAATGCTCATGACGTCCGCCATCACCTGCTTCTACAATTTTCAAATAAGTCACTCCGTTAGGGTCCTGTTTGATGTATTCTTTGGCACCCATTATAAAATTTTCGTATTCTATTTTAAAAGGTGTATCAGCAAATTTCCCAGAAATATTAAAATCGTTGTCCGTTGCAGGAGAGAAAAGAACTTGTTTCTCATACGTACGACGTTTCATTTCTCCTTTGAATTCACCGTCTACAAAGACAGTCAGAAAGGTTTTATCTGAAAAAATTTGATTCTCAGCGGCACCTTCTCTTATGGGCATCATCCCTTCATAGCTAATGTAACGTGTTACGAAAGCACCTAAAATAATAAAAATAAAAGAGAGGTGGAGCAATAAAGTAGCCCATTTTTCTTTCTTTAATAATTGGTAACGCTTGATGTTTCCAATAAAATTAATCATAAAAAAAACATGAATGGCTTCAAACCACCAAGCATTATAAATTAGAATTTTTGCTGTGTCGGTATTGTATTTGCTTTCGATAAAAGTTCCTGCACCCATTGAAACTGCATAAACAATAAATAATAAAGCCATTAATCGAGTAGAAAACAAAAAAGAAACTATTTTTTTATCCATTTTTAAGGGATTAAGTTTTAATAAAAGTGGCACAAAAGTACTTAAAAATCTCGACTCTTATATTCGCACATTTGTTAATTTAATCCAAAATTAAATAGATGCTAATTCAAGCGTAAAACCATATTTTTCATAGATTTTCAGTTTATTACCAACTTAGAAATTCCCTAAAAACACTTCGTATTTTTTTGCTAATTTTGTCCCATGACTAAAGTTATTATTATTGGTTCTGGAAATGTAGCACAGCATCTAATCACTGCTTTTCAAAATGCTGAAAATTTGGGAACTGAAATCGAATTGGTACAAGTGTATTCAAGGCGATTAGGAACAGTATCTCACCTACTCGATCATGTTAAAATTACGGATGATTTACATTCTTTAGCAGAAGCAGATCTCTACATTATTGCTGTTTCTGATGCTGTCATTGCATCGATTGCTGCTCAACTTCCGTTTAAAAATCGATTGGTAGTACACACTTCAGGGGGCGTTTCTTTGATTGCTTTGGATGATAATAATCGAAAAGGTGTTTTTTATCCTTTACAAACCTTTTCAAAAAATAAGGAAGTAGATTTTAGTACTATTCCAATTTGCTTGGAAAGCGAAAATGCAACTGACTATCAATTATTAGACAAAGTAGCCAAATCAATTTCGGATAAAATATTTGTAATTAACTCTGAACAAAGAAAAGCCTTGCATGTAGCAGCCGTTTTTGTTAACAATTTCACCAATCATCTGTATCAAATAGGACAAGAAATTTGTAATGACAACCGCGTTCCTTTTGAAATTTTAACTCCTTTAATTTCTGAAACCGCTCAAAAAATAATGTTACTTTCGCCACAAGAAGCACAAACTGGTCCGGCGAAACGTAATGATATTGCTACTATTGCAACACATGAGGCCTTTTTAACAAATGAAAATCATCTTAAAATTTATCAAACACTAACACAATCAATACAAGAGAATGGCAAAAAGTTATAAAGAAATCATGAATGATATCAGCACGTTTATATTTGATGTTGACGGCGTATTAACAGATAGTTCTGTTTTTGTGACCAATGAAGGAGAAATTCTTCGTACTATGAATATTCGCGATGGTTATGCCATGAAAGCTGCTGTAGAAAGTGGCTATAATGTGTGCATCATTTCTGGAGGTAGCAACGAAGGCGTTCGCATAAGATTGCGCAATTTAGGAATTACAGACATTCACTTAGGAACACCAAATAAAGTAGAAACATTTAAAGAATACGCGGATGTTTACACTATTAATCCTGAACATGTTTTATATATGGGCGATGATATTCCTGATTATCATGTGATGAAACTGGTTGGTTTAGCGGCCTGTCCACAAGATGCAAGTCCAGAAATCAAGGCGATTTCTAAGTATATTTCGCACAAAAACGGTGGAAAAGGTGCTGCAAGAGATGTCATCGAACAAGTCATGAAAACACAAGGAAAATGGATGGCACATTTTGATGGGAAACACGATTAGAACTATTTTAAATGTTAAATCATAATTTTAAATATCATCAATGTTTCCAATTTTAAAACTCATTCGCTACCAAAACTTACTAATGCTTGCTTTTATGCAGCTTGTTTTTCGGTATGCTTTTTTTAAAATTCAAGATATTCCTTTGGCTCTAGCCGATTGGCAATATGGATTATTAGTTTTATCCACAGTTTTGATTGCTGCTGGTGGTTATGTAATTAATAATATTTTGGACCAAAAAACAGATGCAATCAATAAGCCAAATAATGTTATAATTGGAAAAAATATTTCCGAAACCAATGCGTATACCGTTTATATGGCACTTACGGTTGCCGGTGTGTTAATTGGTTTTTATTTGTCAAATGTGATCTTGAAACCTAGCTTTGCGGCTGTTTTTATTTTGATCGCTGCCACCCTATATTTGTATGCAACAAGTTTGAAACAAATACTGATTGTTGGCAATAGCATAGTGGCAATTCTACTGTCTTGCAGTGTCATTATCATTGGTATTTTTGACTTACTACCCGCAATAGACGCTGGAAACCAACAACAAATGAGAATTGTTTTTTCTATACTTTTGGATTATGCAATTTTTACTTTTTTCATCAATATGCTTCGGGAAATTATCAAAGATATCGAAGATGTAGATGGTGATTACAATCAAGGAATACGCACTTTACCTATTGTTATTGGTAAATCAAGAACTGCTAAAATAGTATTTGGACTTAGCTTTGTTCCTATTTTATTACTATTGTATTATATCAATTCTTATCTTTTAAACTTGATTTATACCACCATTTATTTGTTGCTTTTTGTAATGGGCCCTTTATTTTATTTTACTGTAAAAGTTTGGTCGGCACAAACTAAAAAGGAATTCTATACCTTGAGTTTGCTCTTGAAATGGATTATGTTCTTTGGAATTCTCTCCGTTGTTATTATCAGTATAAATATAAAATACAATGCTTAAAAATAAATTAGAAAAATACCGTTTAATTCTGGCTTCGGGTTCACCAAGACGCCAACAATTTTTTAAGGATTTAGACTTGGATTTTGAAATTAGATTAAAAGAAATTGATGAAATTTATCCTCCAGAGTTAAAAGCCGAGCAAATTACCAACTATTTAGCGGTGTTAAAAGCGAGTGCTTATGAAGGCGAATTAAAAGCAGGTGAAATTCTAGTAACCAGCGATACAATTGTTTGGCACAATAATACCGCTTTGGGTAAACCAAAAGACGAAAAAAATGCTTTTGAAATTCTGAAATCTTTATCAAATGCAACCCATGAAGTCATCACATCGGTTTGTTTTAAAACCAATGAGAAAGAGGATGTTTTGCATGATGTTACCAAAGTCACCTTTAAGGAACTAAGTGATGCAGCCATTTATTATTATTTAGAAAATTATAAACCGTATGACAAAGCTGGTGCTTATGGAATTCAGGAATGGATCGGTTTTATTGGCGTTTCAAAAATTGAAGGCTCTTATGCCAATGTAATGGGATTGCCTACGGACAAAGTGTTCGACTATTTGTGTAAATTAGCTTAATTAAATTATGAATATGGTCTTTTTTCAAGAATATACTAGAGAACTCATTGCCACTGGAATTCTAGGAATTCTACTAATTTTATTGCGAATAATTGCTACAAAACTGGTGAGACGTTACGCAAAAACAAATCAAACTCTGGAGCATAGAACCAATTTAGTGATAAAATACATTCACTTGTTTATCAATATTTTGGTCGTAATTGCTTTGATCATTATTTGGGGAGTGCAAACCAAGGATATTTTTATCGCACTTTCTTCTATCACAACCGTTGTGGGTGTTGCTATGTTTGCCCAATGGTCTATTTTAAGCAACATTACATCCGGTGTTATTTTGTTTTTTTCATTCCCATTTAAAATTGGTGATGTCATAAAAATACATGATAAAGATTTTCCTATCGAAGCTGAAATTGAAGATATTGGAGCATTTCATGTGTATCTAAAAACAAGGGAAGGCGAAAAAATCATTTATCCCAATAATCTCCTTTTACAAAAAGGAATTTCGATATTGAAAGACTATTTTGACGATAAAGAATTTGTGGATTGAGACATTATTTCACAACTTTTTTCGATTTTAGATTCCAAATTTATTTTTTAAAAGTGATAATTTTACAACTATTGATAGAAAATATATAATATTTCATTTTTTTTAATTTTTCATATTTGTCGATTAGGAATTAAACCATTCAGTATGGAATAGTGTACCAATTATTTAAAGAATAAAAAACATGAATGACATTTTAAAATTTCCATTGTATGCCAAATTAACCGCTGTTTTATTGGGTCTAATAGCACTAATTTTCGTACTCTATATTGGTCAGGATATTTTAGTGCCGGTGATGATGTCCTTTTTATTTGCTATTTTACTGTATCCAATAGTGCAGTTTCTAAAATCGAAACTCTACTTTCCACACGTTTTGGCAGTTATGCTGGCTGTACTTTTGTTTGTTTTGTTTTTTATTGGGGTTTTTGTCTTTTTATCATTTCAAATAAGTGATTTTGCAGAAGATTTTGATAAAATTGAGCGTAACATCAACGTTCATATTCGAAATATTCAAGGCTTTATAAGAGATAATTTCCATTTAAGTTCCCGAGAGCAAAAGCAATATATTGATACCGCTACTGAAGATTCAATGGAAAAGGGAAAAGAAATGATTGGTACTACTTTAATGTCATTTACTGATACATTGGTAAATTTGACATTAATACCTATTTATACTTTTTTAATTCTGTTGTATCGAACGCATTTTTTATTGTTTTTATCGAAGTTATTCAAAAAAGAGAACCACGAGCAGTTAAAAGATATATTGACAAACATTAGAGTTGCCATAAACAGTTACATCGTGGGTTTAATCATTGAAATGATTTTGGTCTCCACAATGACAACACTCGGGTTTATGGTAATTGGTGTGAAATATGCCATTTTATTGGGAATAATCACAGGGATTTTAAATCTTATTCCGTACATCGGAATTCTTTTTGCTGGAGTATTAAGTATTGTGGCTTCGCTAACTAGTTCACCAGATTTGTCCATAATTATTGGTGTCATCGTTATCACAGTTATAGTTCAATTAATTGACAATAATATTTTGGTTCCTATGATTGTAAGTTCAAAAGTAGAAATAAACGCCTTTGTATCGATTATTGGAATTATTATAGGTGGAGCAATTGCAGGAGTTTCTGGTATGTTTTTAGCACTTCCTATTCTGGCAGTACTCAAAGTAATTTTTGATAGAGTAGAATCTTTAGAACCTTGGGGATACCTTATGGGAGATCATTTACCCAAAACATATACTTGGCGCAACATTAAGCTACCGTTGTTTGATTCTGAATCAACACCAAAAAAAATAGTTATCAAGACTGATATTGTAGTCCCCGTATTTACTGAAACTACAACCGAAAATGACACTACTAGAACCAACGAATAATCTTTAAAAGAGTATCTTTCGACTATTCAAATTCTGAATTTTGTTAATTCGAACTAGTACTTAAAAGATTTTTCTTTTGTTTGGTTAACAATGTTTAAAATTATTATTTTTTATCATGTTTAAAAAACAAAGACTGGTTCTACTTATTTTAATCGCCTGCTGTTATCAAATTTCTTTTTCTCAGGTTGAAAAAAAGCGAAAAGATTCCTCAGCCATGTATAAACAAATACAGACCTACTCTAAGAAAAATAAATTTACAAAAGTTCTTCATCGACTCGTGTTTAGACCTGTAAATCTAAAAACTAAAGATTTAGCTATTGCCCCTAAAGTGTTTAAAAATTTTGAAGGGAAAATTATTCGAAACATCAATATTGTAACATTAGATCCATTCGGGTATTCTGAACTTGACACCACCAAAAAAGCTAGAAATTGGGCAGAACGTTCTGGTAATAGAATTCACATAAAAACCAGCCGAAGTGCGATTAGAAATGTTTTACTCATAAAAAAAAATAAACCATTTGATTCCTTATTGGTCAAAGAATCTGAACGTTTAATTAGAACCCAACGGTACATAAGCCGTGTAGATATCGCTCCTCAAATAATTCTAAACAATAGTGACTCGATTGATATTAACATTAGAGTTTTAGATTCTTGGAGTATTATTCCAAAAGGCTCTGTGTCTAGTTCCGGAAGTAGATTTGAAATTATTGATAGAAATATCATAGGTTCTGGTCATGAATTAAATACAAAATTTAGAAACAGATTCAGCGATGGCAAAAATGCCTATGGTGTGGGGTATACCATTCCTAATTTTAAAAATACATTCATTAAAACTACAGTAAATTATCAGATCGATTTAGATGATTATTACAGTAAAAGCATCAACATAGAACGTTTGTTTTATTCTGCACTTACCAAATGGGCTGGAGGAATTTATCTTGACACACAGTTTAGAAAAGACACGCTTCCAGATAACAATCGTGTATTTTCATACCAAAATTTCAAATACAATTCTCATGATTTATGGCTTGGTTATGCCTTTAAAATTCTTAACCGGAATACTGAAAGTGACCGAACCACAAATCTAATACTTGCAGGTCGTTTTTTAAATGTAAAATATTTAGAGAGTCCGGCTCTGGTTTACGATCCTGAAAAATTTTACACTAATGAACAATTTTCATTTTTAGGAATTGGTCTTGCATCACGTAAGTTCGTTCAAGATAATTATATTTTCAGAAATGGAATTATTGAAGATGTTCCCATTGGAAAAATATTTGGAATTACTTCGGGATATCAATTTAAAAATAATCTAGGGCGCTATTACATAGGAGCACGTGCGGCTTTCGGAAATTATTATAAATGGGGATTTTTAAGCGCTAATTTTGAGTTGGGTACTTTTCTAAATAAATCTATTACCGAACAAAGTGCTTTTTCATTTCAAGCAAATTACTTTACCAAGTTAATGAGCTTTGGGAAATGGAAATTAAGACAGTTCGTAAAGCCACAACTGATAATTGGTTCCAAACGACTTAATAGCATTGGCGATCAGCTTAGTATTAATGACAACAATGGCATCCAAGGATTTAATAGTCCTGAATATGGAACCCAAAAAGCAATAATGACTTTGCAAACGCAGGCATATGCACCATGGAATCTATGGGGATTTCGATTAAACCCTTACTTTAACTATTCTATCGCATTGCTTGGAACCCCTACCCGTGGACTATTAGTAAGTAAAGCCTATTCTAAAGTTGGAATAGGAATGATTATAAACAATGACTTTTTAATATTTAGTGCCTTCCAAATTTCACTATCCTACTATCCATCAATTCCTGGTACCGGCGAAAATGTTTTTAAAACGAACTCATTTGAAACTACTGATTTTGGATTTCAAGATTTTGATTTAGGCAAACCACGAGCCGTTATTTTTAAATAACCCGCAATCATTATAAATAACTATTTTTTATTATTTTTACATAACTCTTATTGTGTCAATAAGTTATTCTTAAAACAGCAAAACCAATAGTGTTAATTATGTAATTTAATATAATAATTGTATAAGATTACATATGTTAATAATGCTTACTTTTATACTGTAATTAGTTACTAACAAAAACCCATAAAAAATGAAAAAAATCACCTTTTATTTAATGATGATGGTATTATCATTAAGCGTTGTTCCAACACAAATGTTAGCCGCAGAGAAGAATCCAACTTCGGTTTCAAATACTCCAAAAGAAGTACCTGCTGAAGTTAAAGTATTGCTGAATCGTCTTGACGAAATAAAAGCAATGGACAAATCATCTTTAAACGCTTCAGAGAAAAAAGAGCTGCGTAAAGAAGTGCGTGCAATTAAAGCAGAATTAAAATCTACAGGAAATGGTGTATATCTTTCTGTAGGAGCAATTATAATAGTTATTCTTTTATTGATCCTTTTATTGTAAATAAATTTATAACTGTAGAAAAAGGAAGCGATATTCGTTTCCTTTTTTTATGCAGTAAAATAACACTATTAATTGTTAATTATATGATATTGGCACAGTTGTTGGCTTTATCATAAAACGAGATAATACGGTAACTAAAAATTACTAGGTATTAATTACTAATTAAAATTTTGAAAAATGAAAACATTAAAATTAATTATTGCAGGAATTATACTTTTTGCTACCACGACTGCAACCCAAGCACAAGTTTCAGTAAATGTAAATTTAGGTAATCCTCCTTCATGGGGTCCAGTTGGTTACTCTTCTGTAGATTATTATTATTTACCAGATATCGAAGCATATTATGATATTAGAGCTACACAGTTTATTTATTTTGGTGGAGGAAGATGGATTCGTTCCAGAAACCTTCCTAATCAATACAGAAACTATAACTTATACAATGGTTATAAAGTTGTCCTAAACGATTACCGTGGTTCAAGACCTTACAGTAACTTTAAATCTCACAAAGTAAAATATTACAAAGGATATAAAGGAAAACCACAAAAATCTATAGGTTCAAACCGAAGTTATAATAACAAGGCATACAAAAGTAATGGGAATTATGAGAATGGTAATAAAGGAAATGGACATAAAGAAAATGGACATAAAGGTGGAAAAGGGAATAATGGAAATGGAAAAAATTAATACTGATTTTATATAATTTATAAGAAGAGTCTCAGCAATGAGGCTCTTTTTTTTAGGATATTAATGCTTAACTAAATGTCCTTTTGTATGTTTTGGCACAGTTGTTGGAAATAATTTAAAAGAATCGTGTTTACGAGCTATTATATTAAAATTATTACTAATTAAATTTTTGAAAAAATGAGAACATTAAAACTAATCGCCATAGGAATTATCCTTTTTGCCTCGAGTACCATACATGCACAAATTTCTGTAAATCTTAACATAGGTACCGCTCCAAACTGGGGTCCCGTTGGCTACGCTGAAGCTGAATATTACTACTTACCAGATGTTGAAGCCTATTATGATGTGAGAGCTACTCAATTCATTTATTTTGGTGGCGGTAGATGGATTCGTTCTAGATATTTACCAAATCAATATCGAAACTATGATTTATACGGTGGATACAAAGTAGTACTCAACGATTATCATGGTTCTAGACCGTATACCAACTTTAGAAATCATAAAGTAAAATATTACAGAGGATACCATGGTAGCCAACAAAGAAATATAGGTTACAATGATAATCGCAGGTATTATGACAACGATAATAGAAATTATTATCAGAGAGATCATGATAATGATAACCGAAAAGAATATAAAAAACACGATAAAGGGCATGGTAAAGGAAAAGGACATGATAGAGATTAAGCAAATAATAGTTTAAAAGAGAGAGAGAATCAGTTTTGATTCTCTCTCTCTTTTTTGTTACTAAAGAAAATACAAAACATTTTAGAAGAGATTATTTAATTCCTACATTTGAAGCAATTGCAAATTAAATTTAAAACAATGCAAAAAAAATCCCTCTCAACACTATTACTCTTTCTTTTATGTTGCCAAATACTTCTTGCACAACAACCCAAAAAGCCAAATTCTGTTGAAATTTACAATCAAATTGAGAAACTAAATTTTCTTGGATCCGCACTCTATATCGCGGCTCACCCAGATGATGAAAATACACGTTTAATCGCCTATTTAGCCAACGAACAAAAAGCTAGAACTGGCTATTTATCTTTGACACGCGGAGATGGTGGACAAAACTTAATAGGAACGCAACTAAGGGAATTACTCGGCGTGATAAGAACTCAAGAACTTATTGAAGCAAGAAAAATTGATGGTGGGGAGCAATTTTTCTCTCGTGCAAACGATTTTGGTTTTTCTAAAAACCCAACAGAGACATTAGAAATTTGGGATAAAGAGAAAGTATTGGCTGATGTTGTTTGGGCCATACGAAAATTTCAACCCGATGTAATTGTCAACCGATTTGATCATCGCTCTGCAGGAACCACTCACGGTCATCACACGGCATCAGCAATGCTAAGTGTAGAAAGTTTTGCCTTAGCAAACGATCCAACTATTTTTCCTGAACAATTAGAATTTGTACAACCTTGGCAAGTAAAACGCCAGTTTTTTAACACCTCATGGTGGTTTTACGGTACTATGGAAAAATTTAATGCAGCTGATAAAACCAATTTAATTGCCTTGCAAACTGGTGTGTTTTATACGGGCATTGGTAAATCAAATCAGGAAATTGCTGCCTTAAGTCGCAGTCGTCATCAATCACAAGGTTTTGGAAGCACAGGAACACGAGGTGAAGAAACAGAATATTTAGAATTCATAAATGGTGAACCACTGCAAGCTAAAAAATCTATTTTTGAAGGAATTGATACCTCTTGGAATCGTGTTAAAGGAGGGAAAGCCATTGGCGAATTACTATCTAAAATTGTAGCAGAATACAATTATAACAATCCATCTGCGAGTATTCCAAATTTGGCGAAAGCTTATGCTATGATGAAAGCTGTGGACGAAAATCATTGGGTACCGCTAAAATCTGAGGCAGTAAAAGAAATTATAGCTGCCTGCTCAGGATTATACTTAGAAGCCGTAGCCCAAAATCAAGAAGCAACTCCCGGAAGCACTATTAAACTGAAACTTGAAGCCATTAACAGAAGCTCAGCGCCTATACAATTAACGAGCGTGACCACTTTACCAGAAAAAATAAATACACCTCAGAATCGCGAGTTAAAAAATAATATTCTAAATAACATAAATCTCGATTTAAAAGTACCTGAATCAATTAACTACACGCAACCGTATTGGTTAGACGAAAAAGGAACAGTAGGAATGTATACCGTAAATCAGCAACAAAATAGAGGTATTCCTGATATTATTCGCGAAGTTAAAGTAGTTTTTACGATTCTAATAAACGGAATCGAAATTCCATTTGAGCGGACTGTAGTTTACAAATTCAATGACGACGTAAAGGGTGAAGTCTATAATTATCTGGATATTGTGCCTGAGGTGACCACATCAATTATTGACAAAGTTTTGCTTTTTAGAGATTCAAAAAGTAAATATGTAGGTGTGAAAATCAAGGCCGGAAAAGACGCATTAAAAGGAGATTTACAACTTGAACTTCCTAACAACTGGAAAATTGTCCCAAAATCAATTCCGTTTAGTATTGAAAAAAAGGGTACCGAACAAGTCGTCTATTTTGAAGTAACTGCTCCAAATAAATCGGAGGAAGCAACTGCAAAAAGCATTGCAATTATTAACAATAAACGTTTTGATAAGGAACAAATTATCATTAATTACGACCACATTACCAAACAACAAGTTTTAAAATCAGCTGAAGCCAAAGTAATAAAAACGGACTTAAAAACCATTAACGAAAAAATTGGCTACATCATGGGTGCTGGTGATGAAGTTCCTAGTAGTTTAACGCAATTAGGATACACCTTAACGCTCCTTAAACCTGAAGACATTACACCTGAAAAATTAGAAAATTTTGATGTGGTAATGACCGGAGTTCGGGCTTACAACACTGTAACCGCTTTAGCCAATAAGCAAAACATACTTTTTGATTTTGTAAAAGGAGGAAAAACAATGCTCGTACAATACAATACTGCTGGCGATTTAGTAACGGAGAATATTGCGCCGTACCCTTTAAAACTTTCTCGTGATCGAGTTACAGAAGAAAATGCAGAAGTTCGCTTTTTAGCACCAAATCATCCCGTTTTGAATTTTCCAAACAAAATTACAACTAAAGATTTTGAAGGCTGGAAACAAGAGCAGGGATTGTATTATCCGGGTGAATATGATACAGCCTTCACTCCTATTTTATCTTCAAATGATAAAGGGGAAAGCCCAAAAAATGGTGCGCTGTTAATTGCTCCTTATGGAAAAGGACACTACATTTATACTGGGTTAAGTTTTTTTAGAGAACTACCTGAAGGTGTTACCGGTGCATATAAATTACTTTCTAATATGATCTCGTTACAACCATCAGAAACGATTCCTACACAAAAAATAAAGCCCTAAACCTAACTAAAATGGAAACAAAAAAAGTAAAAACCTGGAAAAAAAACTATACTTGGGTCTTAGTGGCCAATGCCATTTATATTTTGATCTTTTGTCTCATCATGAAATTATACGCCTAAATTATGCAATTATTTGATTGGATTATACTCATAGTCACTTTACTGTTCATTGTAATTTATGGTGCTTGGAAAACCAAAGGCAGTAAAAATGTTCAAGACTTTATTCTAGGAAGTAATGAAACTCCTTGGCACGTTGTAGGACTTTCAGTGATGGCAACACAAGCTAGTGCCATTACGTTTCTATCGACGCCAGGGCAAGCCTACCATGACGGAATGGGCTTTGTGCAATTCTATTTTGGATTACCCATAGCGATGGTTGTCATTTGCGTTACTTTTATCCCATTATATCACAAATACAAAGTATATACAGCTTATGAATACCTCGAAAAAAGATTTGACCTAAAAACGCGTTCGCTTGCGGCTATTTTGTTTTTGTTTCAAAGAGGACTTGGAACTGGATTAACGATTTATGCACCAGCCATTATCTTATCGGCGATATTAGGTTGGAACTTAACTTATATGAATATTATCATTGGGGTTCTAGTTATCATTTATACCTTTTCTGGTGGAACCAAAGCGGTTAATGTAACTCAAAAACAACAGATGTTTGTCATCATGTCGGGTATGTTTATTACCTTTTTTCTGATCTTGCATTATTTACCAAATGACATGACTTTTACTTCTGCCTTGCATATCGCTGGTGCGAATGATAAAATGAATATTGTCAATTTTTCGTTTGATCCCGAAGAAAAATACACCTTTTGGAGCGGAATAACCGGTGGTTTTTTCTTGGCATTAGCCTATTTTGGAACCGATCAATCCCAAGTGGGACGTTATCTATCTGGGAGATCGGTTCGCGAAAGTCAAATGGGACTGATCATGAACGGATTATTAAAAGTGCCGATGCAGTTCTTTATTTTATTGACTGGTGTTATGGTATTTGTTTTTTTTCAGTTCAATCCCGTTCCTTTGAATTTCAATCCAAATAACAAAGCTATGATTGAAAAATCAGCTTTTAAGGGCGAATACAATGCTTTGGAGAAAAAATTAGACGATTTATCGGAAGATAAAAAAGTAATTAATCTGTTGTATATCGATCAGCTCAATCAAGATTATGACAATCCAATTCTTCGAAAAGAATTAGTCGCATTATCAAATAAAGAAAAAGATTTGAGAGATCGAGCAAAGGAAATAATCCTAAAAGCCGACAGCAACAGTGAGACTAATGATAAAGATTATGTGTTTTTTCATTTTATCCTAAATTATCTACCCAAAGGACTTATTGGCTTGTTACTAGCCGTAATTATTTCGGCAGCGATGTCGTCAACCGCTTCGGGATTAAATGCACTAGCATCAACTACTGCTATTGACATTTATAAACGAAATGTAAAAGAAGAAAAATCAGAAAGACATTACTTGTACGCAACAAAATTTTTCACTCTATTGTGGGGTGTTATTGCCATACTTTTTGCTTGTATTGGTACCTTATTTGAAAATTTGATTCAATTGGTAAACATCATTGGATCTATATTTTACGGAACCGTTTTGGGGATTTTTCTGGTTGGTTTTTATATCAAAAATGTACAATCTAAAGCTATTTTTTACAGTGCGGTAATTAGTCAACTTACAATTTTTATTATCTATTATTATGCCATCTATATTTTCCCAAGTGGAGAAGAAAAACTGGGTTACCTATGGTTAAATTTTATAGGAGCCATGCTCACCATAGTAATTTCGTTGCTGTTACAATGGACTATTTTTAGAAATCAGAAGGCAGTTGTAGCATAAAGTAAAAGCGTTTTAATTTTAAATAAATAAACTTTTGTAATCAAAACCGCAGATTCGCAGATTATTAAAATCTTTGAATCTGCGGTTATTCATTTTACAGCATACAACTAAACTGGGAATCAATGGTGGTTTATTAGGATAACACAAATGCTTCGTATTCAAAATAAAAATCAGCAAATCTGCGGTTAAATTTATCATTGCCTAAGTCTGTACTAATCCGAATATGATCTAAAAATCATAGCTGAAAATTGGAAATAAAATACAAAAAAAAATCCCGCTTCGATATAGTATCGAAGCGGGATTTTGTATTTAAATGCAGTAAATTAACTCTTACTCCATTCTGCAATACTGTCTTTATTCATTTTTACATAATCTTGGTTTTTTGCAATCTCAGCTGCTGCAAGTGATAATTTTGCTGTTTCAATTGCTCCTTTTTTATCTCCTAATTTAGCTTGAATTAAGGATTTCAATCTGTTGTACCAAAACGGTTTTTCTTTTGTCATGTCCAGTGCTTTGTTTACATAAACTAATGCTTTAGCATTGTCACCATTAGACTGGAATAAAAATTGAGCCGATGAAAAATAATCTCCAGCACCTGGTCCAGCAAGTACTTTATCAATGTTTGCAGTTGCTTTTTGTTGCGTAGGCACTTCAAATTTTAAAGCAGCATAAGAGTTCTCCCAATACATTTCTAAAAAAGCAAAGTTATTGTCTAAACCACTAACTCCCATAGTAAAAGTTTCAACACTTTTATTTACAGTTTCTGGTTTAACGGTAGCTCTAAGTGCTACATTTTCTTCTTTCCACTCCTCTGGATTCCCCCAGTTATCAGTAGTCTTGTAGAAAATGATTTCCCAACTTTCTATTTTTGGATTCGTATACAACGAATATTTTCCTTTTTTTAATGTTTTACCATCAATAATTACATCATCACTAAAGGATACCGTTGTATTTTCGTTCGCTCCCGTTCTCCAAACTTTTCCAAAAGGAATCAAATTACCAAAAACGACTCTGCCTCTTGCGCTTGGTCTGGAATAAACGATTTCTACCTCTGTCAAACCTACAGTTTGCATAATAGTAGATTTTGGACTAGACTGAGGTGTTTTTACTTGAGCCTCGATAGTAAAGTTTGCTATAATGATAGCCAATACAAGGATTATTTTTTTCATACTTTAATTTTTTTGAACTTCAAATTTACAAATTCAACAGCTTTAAAATGTTAATTATTTCTTAATTTAGAATCCAAATTCCGAACAAGATCAAAGTCCAATTCGTTAAAATGGTTGATAATGACATCTGCTTTAGACAAATCTTGAGCTTCTGAATGAATACTGTTGTATCCCACACACAAAATACCCGCTGCTTTGGCTGCTTTGACACCATTTGTACTATCTTCAATCACAATGCAACTTTCTTTTGGTGCAATCGAAAGACTTGCTGCGTGTTCAAAAATAGCAGGATGTGGTTTTGATTGTGGAAAATCCTCTCCACTTATTTTATAAGAAAAATAATTGTGTAAGTTGAACCTATTAAACACACGCTCAATCGTAACTTTGGATGCCGAAGAAGCCAAAATCAATTGCATTCCGTTTTGGTGTAATTCTTTGATGAGATTTTCAACTCCCTCTAGTAATTCTAAATCAGCTTTACTATCAAAAGCATCATTAAAAATGTTTCGTTTTCTTTGTATTAAATCTTCAACTTCCTGCTCGATTACAAACATCTCTTTCAATTTTTGAAATGTATTGCGAGTAGAGAAACCCGTAAATGAAGTGTACATTGCCTCCGTTACAGCAATATTTAATTCCTCAAATTGCTTGAAGTAAGCATAGCGATGCACGGGCTCTGTATCGACAATTACACCATCCATGTCAAAAATTACGGTTTGTATCATTTATTTTTAGATTATTAGACTTTTTAGATTACTCCGATTTTTTAATACTAGGCACTGAACACTATTTCTTAAGTAAATACCGAATCACAGTTTCTGCAGCGTACAAGCCAAATAATCCTGGCATATAACTGTTTGTTCCGTAAAATGATTTCTTAAAATTTGATCCATCTGTCATTTTTAAACTAGATTCATCCTGAATTTCAGAAGAAAAAACCACCTTTAGTTTATCTATTTTAACTTCTTTTAATCGTCTTCTGATCGTTTTTGCAAAAAAACAATTCACCGTATTCGTAATATCAGTCACTTTTACTTTAGAAGCTTCCATTTTACCTCCTGCACCCATACTGCTTATGATTTTTACTCTTTTGCGTTTTGCTGCAATAATCAAATTTAATTTGGGAGTCACACTGTCAATGCAATCTAAAACATAATCAAATTCTTCAGAAACTATTTCAAAAGCGCGCTCCGGAGATAAAAATTCTTGTACGCGAGTTAACTTCAATTCTGGATTAATATCCATCAATCGATCACCAACTACCGTTATTTTAGGTTGTCCGACTGTAGAATGCAAAGCAGGTAATTGTCGGTTAATATTCGTAATATCTACTACGTCCCCATCAACAATCGTCATGGTTCCTACTCCTGCACGTGCTAAAAATTCAGCTGCAAAAGAACCAACGCCACCTAATCCTACTACTAATACATTTGCATTTTGCAAATTGGTTAAACCTTCTTTTTTGAATAGAAGTTCTGCTCTTTCTGTCCATTCTGCCATTATTCTCTTTTTTTTAATTTTAGTATTGATAGGGTACTCTAATATTTCTACAATTCCTTAAAAAACACTTTGTGAAAATTGTATTTTATGAGTTCCTGCATTTCCAAGATTGAAATTCCTTTGTATGTTGCTGCCAATTCATACACTGCTGCAATGTTTTCTGAAATTGTATCGGTTTCAAGAAAAATTTTATCATCTGGAATACTCTTGAAAACGGATTCTAATTCGGGATTCAAAAGCAAATATTTCCCAAAGGAGATATAAAATCCATTGCTTATTAATTGTTTCGCGAGTTGTTCACTTTTTGAAAATCCATGAACGATCATAGGAATAGTGATGTTCAATTTTTTCTTTGTTGCAATTAATTCATCAAAAGATGCTACACAGTGCAACACCACTGGTTTATTATATTTTTGTGCCAAAACCAACTGTTTTTCGAAAACCAACTGTTGCAATTCGATCGGAATTGCAATGCGTTTATCCAATCCGCATTCACCAACCGCGAGACAATTGGGTTCTTGCAGTTTTGTTTCCACTATATCTAAATCCGATGCTAAACGCTCCTCGACAATAAACCAAGGATGAATACCAATAGAATATACTGGAATACTAGCATCAAAATCCTGTGGATACTGATTGACTAACTCGACAATATTTTCTTGCTGCGTGGCTGTATGTGTATGTAAATTGTAAAATTTCATTTAATCATGAAACTTTTTGACACCCGCTTCTATGGCGATATCCAAATCATTTTCAAGCGGCACTATGGGACAAGAATACTGCGAATTGTATGCGCAATACGGGTTGTAGGCCGTATTAAAATCAATGGTTAATGTATTTCCTGCTGGAACGCGTAAATCGATATATCGTCCACCAATATAACTTTCTTTGCCAGATGTGGCATCTGAAAAGGGTAAAAAAAAATAATCCTTGTACTCCTCTTTTTTAGAAAGTTCGATATTGCGATACACATTTAGCTTAAAACTCCTTCCTTTCATGACAAATGAAAGTTCTCCATATTTTACATACAGCGGCTTTCTGTCAGTAGTAGTTTTCATTTCAAAAGGTTGTTCCTTTTCTGTTTTAACTAAAGTAGCTGTGACAAAAAAAGTTTTATTGGCAGGATAAAAAGCTAAAGATTTAAATGTTGCACGATCTTCGGATGTTAGCGGACTCTTTTTTGCATCAGCGAATTCCTTATTCATCTTATTTTGAAATTGTACAACTGCTGCCGATTTAAATGCATTTTGACCGTAAGCCAAAGCTAACTGCATAAAGAAGAAAAAAAGTACTTTGGTTTTCATATTTTAATTTTATGCAAAATTAGTCTAAATGTTGGAAGTTGCCAAGTGTAATTTTGCAACATACGACCTTAAGATGTTAAACTCTAGCCCAGATAGCAGTGAAAATCCTTGTATTTTTTTGCTGCAAAAAAAATAGAAGATTGTAACGAATAGCTGGAAAAAGCTCCTAAAAAACATTGTAAATTTGTACAATAGAAATAATACATATGCTCGCAAACGCTTTACAACGCTACATAAATAATTTTAGAGGTTTTACCAGAGAAGTTTGGATATTGACACTTATCACTTTCATTAACCGCGCTGGCACGATGGTGTTGCCATTTTTATCCAAGTACTTAAAGGAAGATCTGAATTTTTCCTACGCACAAGTAGGTTGGATTATGGTCGCTTTTGGTTTTGGTTCTATGCTAGGATCTTGGCTGGGCGGTAAATTATCTGATAAAATTGGGTTTTATAAAATCATGGTTTTTAGTTTATTTACCAGCGGACTACTGTTCTTCGCTATTCAATACATACGCACATTTTGGGGATTGTGCATCGGAATGTTTGTCATTATGACTATTGCCGATATGTTTCGTCCCGCCATGTTTGTGTCTCTAGGTACGTATGCAAAACCCGAAAACCGTACCAGAGCCTTAACATTAGTGCGGCTTGCGGTTAATTTAGGATTTACTGCCGGACCCGCTTTAGGAGGTTTGATTATTATGAATTTAGGCTATAGCGGTTTGTTTTGGGTAGATGGAAGCTCGTGCATCATCTCGATTTTGATTTTTACATTGCTAGTAAAAGAACGTAAAAAACCAGCCGATTTGAATACGGCGAGCCACGAAACCGAGATACCAGCCTCCGTTTTCAAGGATAAAATATTTTGGATTTTTCTTTTTGTATGCTTTGTCTCGGCTATGCTGTTTTTCCAACTTTTTACCACTTTACCGCTATATCACAATGAAAAATTTGGCTTAACTGAATTTCAAAGCGGTCTTTTATTGTCGTTGAACGGACTTTTGATTTTCTTTTTAGAAATGCCAATTGTTAGTATTAGTCAAAGAAAAGGCATTGATAAACTAAAAATCATTCTTTGGGGATCTTTATTAATGTCGATTAGTTTTTATGTTTTACTAATAAATATTTGGGCAGGTGTATTAGTGATCAGTATTATTTTTATCACATTTGGCGAAATGTTTATTTTTCCGTTTTCGAATTCATTTGCACTGAGTAGAGCTCCAAAAGGGCATGAAGGCCGCTATATGGCTTTGTTTACTATGAGTTTCAGTTTAGCACACATTGCCAGCTCTAAAACTGGTTTAGAAATAATTGACCAATATGGCTATCAATCCAACTGGTTTGTTATGGGAACGCTAGGAATATTAGCCGTTGGAGGGTGTATCTGGTTACAAAAACTAGTACAACAAGAGCAGCAATAATTTTTTTTTGGGCGTGACCACATTTCAAAAAGGGGCAAATCAACATGCAGGTTCCATTGCCCCTTTTAGCAATGTGGTCGGTCTATCCGCTGTATCTTTTATGAAATCCTTAAAACAGGATTTTATAAAAGGATGCCGCTACTATCCCTCACGAAACAGCGTTTTCATCAATCATGGGTACCTTGAACACGCATTTTCAAATTGAAAGTCGTTTTATTGAATCCTTGTATCTTTTTCAAGCACAACCTTTACTAAACTTTACTTCTCAATAAAAAAAACAACACAAAAAACAGTAAGTTAATTATAATCAATAATTTAAACCAAATAGTAAATTTTAAACTAAAAATTTAGTTAAATAACTATAAAAATAGTTCGTAAACTATAAATATAGTTGTATGTTTGCTGCAAATAATAAAATCATGCAAAAACTGACTAATAAAGAAGAGGAAATCATGCACATTTTATGGAAGCTCAAAAAAGCGTTTGTAAAAGAAATCATGGCAGAAATCACCGAAGAACAACCGCATTACAACACGCTTTCTACCATTGTTCGCAATCTGGAAGAGAAGGGTTTTGTAGCGCATTATGCTTTTGGAAACACACATCAATACTATCCTATCGTAAGTTTAGAAGAGTATAGAAAACGCTTTATGAATACCGCTATCGATAATTACTTTAATAGTTCTTATAAAAATATGGTGTCGCATTTTGCCAAAGAAGAAAAAATTTCGGCTGAAGAGTTAAGATCTATTCTTGAAATGATTGAAAAAAAGTCTTAGACATGGAAAATCTGCTTCTGTACTTCGTAAAAGTCTCTGGTTTATTGATAATATTTTATCTTACCTACGCGATTTTGTTGCAAAAAGAAACCTTTTTCACTGCAAACAGATGGTTCTTGATAGGTGGATTGTTTACCTCGCTCCTACTACCCTTTTATTTCTTTGAAAAAGTAGTTTTTGTGGCAACTCCAAAAAATACATTTCAAGATGTAATCGTAATGGGCAAAAATACGGTAGCAGCTACAAACCATTTTACTTTAGAAAACCAAATCAATTGGTCCTTTATTTTAATCTGTTCTTACCTTATTGTTGCAGCTTTTTTAGGATTTAAAATCATTGCAGAGATCGTTTCGCTTTTTTACATTTTGAATAAAAAAGAATTCATTAAAGAAGATAAATTAGCCATTGTAGATTTAAACAAAGACATTGCTCCTTTCTCGTTTTTCAATTATATCGTGTACAATTCTAGATTGTATTCTGATAATGAATTGCAAAATATATTGTCACATGAAAGGATACACAGCCGGGAAAAGCATTCTTTTGACATCTTAATTTCAAAAATATTTTGTGTTGTTTTTTGGTTTAACCCCTTTGTTTGGTTATACAAAAAGGCACTCATTCAAAACTTAGAATACATTGCTGATCAAAAAGCAATCCAAAATACCAATGACAAAAAAGCGTATCAAATAACGCTTTTGAAAGTAGTTTCTAATCAAAATTGCTTTACAATTACTAATTCTTTTTATCAATCATTAATCAAAAAACGAATCGTTATGTTAAACAAAACCCAATCAAAAAAATGGAATTCATGGAAGTATGCGCTCATTATTCCATCATTAGTAACTTTTGTAATTTTATTTCAAGTAAAAGTAGTTGCACAAGAACGCCAAAATGCTGCAAATCAGTTAGAATCTAGTCAAGAAATAATTGAAATAACAATTGACAAAAATACTACTGATGAAGAAATTAAAAATAATATCGAAAAATTAAAAAACGATGCTAATGTTGAATGCAACATTTCAAAAATCAAACGAAACTTAAATGGAGAAATTACTTGTATATTTATTATAGCCTTAGACAGCAAAGGTTCAAGATGTAAGTACAATATTGATAGTGATAAACCAATTACACCTGTAAAATTTAATTTAAAAAAGAATAAAAATGGTACTGGAGATTTTACTTTTTGTGAAAATAATACAATTACAGGTAATGAAAATGATGACATATTTTCAAACGATATGGAAACACCTGTCGCTCCTGTTCCACCTTCGATGGCTACATCATATTCTAAAATGCCAACACCACCTACTCCACCTCGCTTTCCCGCAGAGCCAACAGTAAAAGCACCAAAAGCGCCTAATTTCCCAACAGCGCCTAGAGCACCAAAAGGTTCCCCTGAAAAAGGAGATGAAAATGAAAAAAAAATGAGAATTTTAATAAATAAAAATGAGAAAGAAAGAACTGAAGAAATACAAGTTCAAAATGACGAAATTCAAGCTAAGATAGATATCGAACAAGCTAGAAAAGATGAAATTCAAGCCAGAAAAGATAAAATTCAAGCTAGAAAAGATGAAATTCAAGCCAGAAAAGATAAAATTCAAGCTAGAAAAGATGAAATTCAAGCCAGAAAAGATAAAATTCAAGCTAGAAAAGATGAAATTGTAGTTAGAAAAGATAAAATTCATGCTAGAAAAGATGAAATTCAAGCTAATTTAGATAAAGACTAAATATAATTTTCATTAACAAAACAAAGACGGTCCCTAGCTAGACCGTCTTTTTTTATACCTTTAGAAAAAAAACATGTTCAAAATTTTAGCACAAATCAACAAAATACTTTTACCTAGTTTCACCAAACAGCGCTTGGATTTGGCCAAAGCTAAAAAATGGCAGATGGCAATTATTGGTTTTAGATATTATGTAACCACAAGGGCATTGCGCTAGTACGTAAGGGCAGCAAAAATGGCTTTCCCATCTAGTTTTGATCTGCCGTTTAAAAAACTTAATTCGATCAGAAAATTACACTGAACGATTTCTCCACCTAGTCGTTCGACTAATTCACATACGGCTCGGGCTGTCCCGCCAGTCGCTAAAACATCGTCGTGTATCAGGATTCGGTCTCCTTTTTGAATTGCATCAGCATGTATTTCTAAAGTATCCGTTCCATATTCTAAATCATAAGTGGCCGAAATGGTTTCGTAAGGCAATTTATTCGGCTTTCGAACCGGTATAAAACCCGCATTCAATTCCTGAGCTAGCAATGTACCGAAGAAAAATCCGCGGCTTTCTACCCCTATCACTTTATCAATCCTTTGATTTGACACTGCCGCAACCAGAAAATCAAGGCACTTTTTTCTCGCTTCGGCATTAATTAATAAAGGAGTTATGTCTTTAAACATAATTCCTTCCTTTGGAAAATCCTGAATATCACGGATATACTTTTCTAATGACATATTTTTTTATTTTTTTATAATTTTACAGTTGCAAATTACACATTTATGCCTATATTTGCACCCGCAATGAAGTTATTATAACGGTTTGCAAATGGCCTTGTGGCGCAACTGAATAGCGCACTTGATTACGGCTCAAGAGGTTACTGGTTTGAATCCAGTCAAGGTCACGAAGTAAAACGCAACTATCTGATTATCATTTAGTTGAGTTTTTATTTTTAATATTTCCACGACAATCCACACGACAATTTTGATTTGATTTAACATCTACAAACTACATCAAAAAACTGTAAAACAATAAGTTAACAGATATTAGTATTTTAATCTTATTTTTTTTCGATTTAAGCTACCTTACTTATAAAATTGTTAGAGTCATTTTTGGCAATTAATTTTCAATTTTGTATTCAATAACCCTTTATCAAAAACTTTCGCTGTCTTTCTTTATCACCGCTTCGTAAACAATTTTCAATTTGATCATTGATATAATTTTTAATTGGAATTAATTTTATTCCTAAAGCAGATTTTTTTGTTATCTCAAATAAATTCCTCCATTCTGCAGCTTGTATATCTCCAATAATTACATCTCCTGAATATGTTCCTCCATTTCCTCTCCACATTAGTCTCCCAAAAATCTCTCTATCTTGATTTAATGAAATAAATAGCAAAAAGATTTCTTCAAATAATTCTTTTCTTGAATGTCTTATCAAGTCAACAATGATTTGCATTTTTTTATAATCGTGATTATTATCAATGACGTATTGTCTAATAAAATTATCTGCTCTTTTTTTGTGTTCTTCTTCTTTTGGGTTTCTGAAGAAAACATTACAATAATGTTCCAAAATACCAAAGTATGAGTCTTTCTCAATTATTAAATCGAATACTTGGATTAACGTCTCATCTATGTTTTCTATATTCCAAACATAGCTCATATCACTATGGTCACCTCCAAGACTATGTCTGTTAGTTGCTGAATATAAACTCTCAACAAATTCTATTAAGAAATTTCTATGAATTTTTAGTATTTCTAAAAAACCTTTTCCTTCGTAGTCAAAATGATTTTGAATCAAGTTTTGTTGTATATAAGCTTTTTTTATCAACACAATGTCGTCTCCGAGATTGTCAAAATGCTTACTGAAGAAGTCCATCCAAACTTGTAATCGTGTACCTTCTCTTTCGTTTTTTTCTGTAATGGTTCTTAAAATTATTTGAAATAAGTTTGGTTCTACGTTTAAAAATCGTGCGAGCCTGTCAAAATAAATAGTGTTCGGACTATTCATTTCGGAAATCGTCTTTACCAACGATACAGACAGTTCGGCATTGATTAAAGAATCATCTATGTACTGGTAGTAGGATAACTCCCAAAGTTCCTTTAATTCAAACTCAAATTGCTGAATAATTTCCCAAATTTGATTTGTTGTATTTTCAATTTTTAAATGATTTATAAAAATGCCTGTTGGCACATATTTAATTTCATTACCATTTTCAACAACTTTCTTTAATAAAGCAAGTCCAATATCGAAATCTCTTGAACAATTCTCATCAATAACAAAATCAAGAGTATTGTTATAATTCCAATTATTGTCTGTAGAATTTTTTAATAGAACAAATGTGTCGTAAAACATAATGATTTCATCAACATTGGTTAATATGAATGAGGTTCTTATTTCTGCCTCTTTTAATCTTTCATACTCTCGAAAATCATCAAATTCATACATTTCCTTATCTCTAAATCTATCCCAATCTATTTTTAGGAATGTCAAGTAAGTTTCATTAACAAATTTGTTGGTGAAGTTTGAGAACTCAGGTAAATTGAATTCGTGTCTTTTGAACCACCTAATTTGGTCTTGAACATATTTACAATGTTCGAAAATTTTATTGTTTAAGTGATTATCTATTATATTGAGAACAAATGGAATGTCAAATTCCATTATGTCATTATTTACATCGGGATGAACTCGTGAATAATTCTTTAATAACCTGAAAGCCATTTCACGACGAGATGCAAAACTATTATCTAATGAATCCCATATTTTTGTTCTAAATTCTTGTATAGTATTATTGTTAGGAATTGGATATTGATAGTGAATAAAACTATTATTTCTAGCTCCTTTAAATTGTTGAAATTGATAGGATAAGAAAGTTTTTGAAAGCTCATAAAATGATGTTGAAAGTAATTCATCATCTTTGTTTAGACCATATATTAATATATCGAAAAGAGTTTTTTGTCTATAAAAATCGAAATGTTCATCATCTCTATCGAAAATTAATAATTCTCTAATTTTATGAATAAGTTCCGGCAATTTAAATGGTTTCCTGGTGACATATTCAAACAACAATTCAATTGAATCTTTTAAGGTGCTACTATTAAGACGAAAAAAATTACCTAGTAATTCTATTACATTATCCTTGTCATAATTGAATTGATTATTTTCATAAGAAGTATCATATTTAGTTTTTTCAATTTTCGGAAATGTTTCCATGTACTTATATATGAATTCTAAAGTTTGGTCTTGTAAATAAAACCAAAATGAATTGAGAAAATTAAAAGACTTTTCACTGTTGATTCGAACTAAGCTCCAATATTCAACTAACTCAGGTTTAATTTTGTCCATCACATTTTGTGGGCCAAATGTATTATTCGCAGGAATTATACTGTCTGTAAATCTACTTTGATAATTTTCAAAATAGTTGTTTAGCAAAACTTGAAAAGAAAGTAAGTTGTCTTTTATAAATGCTTTGTAAAAGAAAAACGTAGCAAGATTTTGTTCAGGGACTTTTACGTGTTCAAATTGTATTTCTGCCAACTCCAACTTGTCAAGTTTGTCAATAGTATCTATAAAATCACTGTAAGAAATATCAAATTTTTCTAAAATTGATTCTGTTACTTCTTTATTCTTATACGGAATAGTATAAAAGAAAGTAATAATTCCAAGACATCTAATATTTAAGGGATTTTCAAACTCACCATCATCTTTGATGAAAGTTGAAAAATACTTTTCAAATAAATCGGAAACATCATGTAAAGCATATAAGTTTTGTTCCTTTTTTGCCAAAAGGGAAGTCATTATTGCTAATCGTGGATTACCATCTGAGATTCTAACTATTTCTTTATGATAATCAGGGTTTAAAATTTCAAACGGTTCAGATTTTATTATATCAATAATTTGTTCATCGTTTAGCTTTTGCAAGTCTATTCTTTGAGTTGAGAACTCTTGGCATTTCCTTCCGATTTCTTGAAACGCATAATCTCTTACAGTAATTATTATTTTAAGTTTACCGTTTCTATTAGCCTTAAAAAAGCCTGTTATTTGTTCAAAAGCATCAATCCTATTTGCATCATCAACAAAAAGTAAATAGTCTTTTTCTACATCAAAATATTGATACAAGTCCTCAAGCAAAGTGTGGCTCTTATATGAAACACAATATGCTTGATAAGATTCATTGTTTGCTAAATAATTGTTGATTGTTTCAATCGCTAACTTTGTTTTTCCAACTCCAGGAGCTCCTGTAAGTATTATAAAGTCGTGACTATCTATAGCATTACTTAATTGTTCTAATTCTGTCTCCCTATGTAAGAATCTGTTGTTTAAAGGAGTAGCAATACCCTTTGACGCTCTATCATACTCTTTGATAAAGTTGTCTATGGAAACTATTTGACCTGTATCTAAAGGCAACCCTAAATAATGATGAGCTAAATCTCTATGGTTTAAATGGAGTTCTAACGCGAATTCTTGCAACATTAAATAGCGAATTCTAATATCAGCTTTAAAAGTTTGGGCTAATGCATTTAATTCAATTATTTTCTCTTGATCTATGTTCCAATTGAAACAAAGTACGATTTCTTGAATTTTGTCAATAGGTATTTTTGTCTTATCGGGGTCAAAACAAGCTTTTATATCATTAGCTAACTTATTTATTGTACTCGTATCAGTTGTAATTTCTGAATATAAAAAGTTGCCGTTTGGCAATTGAAAAAATGTGTCAGGAGTTCCTTTTGTTGTCTTTTGTTTTCCTGTTTGGCTTCCTGTTCTAGATATAGCCAAGTAATTATTATCTCTTATAATTAAATAACTATCGCAAAGCTCTTGGAACACAGTTCCATTTATTTCTTTCAGTCTATTTTCTATTGTTTGGAGTCTGCTCATTTTATCAATTTTGTACTAGCTTCGGCAAATAACTGTTCACTTAGTTTAAAAAGTCAATTACTAGAGTTTTTTTTTAAAAAATAGTAAATTTATTGAGTCCGTATTCTCTTGTAAATAACAATTTTCATCAAGACTAATTTATAAAAAAATTATTACAAATTGCTTGTTTATAAAAATAAAATTATTGATATTAAAATTTTATTTCAATCGCATTTAGCATTAATTTTTACACGACAATCCACACGACATCGTACAAACAAATACAAATATATTACACTATAAATATGGTAATATTTATATTATTAGTATAATATATATATGTTTATATGCGTTTTTGTTATATTAATAATATAAGCGTTTGTTTCAGTCAAGGTAACAAAACCCCAATAAATATTGGGATTTTTTTGTATTATAAAGTGATCTAAAAACTAATGTAACTAACAAATTTAAAAGGATGTTGGGTATAACTAACTGATAGATTAAACAGCCTCTCAAGCTATTACTTCAAATAGTAGCTGCAGTTTCTTTACGCTTTATCTTTCCATTTGCAGTTTCAATAAACTGTGATACAAAAAAAACTTCTTTTGGTTTTTCATATTTATCTAAACTATCAAAGATAGTTGTATCCAGTGTCTGCTTTTCACCTTCAATAACCAAAATTAATTTTTCTCCAAGATCAGCATCTTCGGTACTTGTTACAAAAAATCTCGACTCAATTTTATCTGACAATTTTTCTTCGATTTTTTCTGGAATTAATTTAATCCCGCCACTATTAATGATGTTATCCATTCGTCCTAAAAAAACAAATTGATTTTCTCCCACTAATTCTACAATATCGTTAGTACAAATTTGCTCATTTGATATCAAGGGTGCATCTATAACCAAGCAATTGCGATCGTCTGTAGTGATTTGGATATTGGGTAAAACTGAAAAAGCACGCTCTCCTACTTCCTTTGCAGCAATGTGGGTTATGGTTTCGGTCATTCCGTAGGTTTCAAAAACTTTTGAGTTTAGTTTCGAAAGTCCGCTTTCTAGTATTTTGCTCATTTTCGCCCCACCCACTATCATTTTTTTAACATTTTTTAATGCAGACAAGGAGTTTTGGGCTTGTAAAGGAACCATCGCTACAAAATCATATTTGGTATCGTTATGTAGCAGTGGATGTGAACTTGGTGCCACAAAATCAACTTCAAGTCCCAATATAAAACCGCGCACAAACATCATTTTTCCTGCAATGTATTTAGTAGGCAAGCAATGCAAAGCTTTATCACCAGGTTCTAATTCAAAAAAATCTCCCGTAGCTAGCGCTGAATTTACCATCGCTTGTTTGTCTACTCGAATCAATTTTGGTGTTCCTGTAGTTCCAGAAGTATTCATTTCGATGTATGATTTGTTATCAAACCAATCTAAAATAAAATCTCCTACAGATTTTTCAAATTCCTCACCTTCTTTGATAAAACTATATGCTACCCTGCACAAATCGTTACGATTTAAGTGAAATCCGTTGAGCTTAAAAAGATTGTGAACATTTTGATAGGTTATTGTAGCAATCATAATGATTTAATTTTAAAGTTTTAAACAGTACCATTAATTAAACTGAACCTGTTAATTTTTCTTTCCAATTGGTCCAATTGTATTTTTTACTAAAGATATATAAAAGTATTGGGTAAATAATAACCACCGGAAAAATAACGTCTAATCCAGCAGATGGTTCTGAAATATCTTTAAAAATTGAATTGGTTTGAAATGCAGACCAATCTGAGCTTATGAGCAAGGCACCCACTAAATTGTTGGCTGCATGGAATCCTAATGCAAGCTCCATCCCTTCATCCATTAAGGTAACAATCCCCAATAACAATCCTGTTCCTATATAATATACTAATATAATGTACCCAATTTTTGACACTTCAGGATTAAAAATATGCATCCCACCAAAGATAATCGAAGTCATTAAGAGCGGAAAACATTTATTCCTTGCAAGATTAGCGAATCCTTGCATTAAATATCCTCGAAAGATATATTCCTCAGAGCTTGTTTGAATCGGAATTAAAACGACACCAATAATCAATAAAATTGCAAATGGTATTGGTTTAAAATTAAGAACAAAATCAGTCGGACTATAATAATAAGAAAGTAAGGTCACTACTACTGTAAAAAGAGACCATATCACAAAAGCGAACCCTACTCTACTCCAATCCATATTTTTTCTTGACGTGGTAACAGAAAGCATAGTCTGACTATGCAAATTACGAACGACCATTATAATCCCTAGCATTATAAATACAAATGAAAGCAACATCAAAAACAACATTACATTCGAATCAAAAAAGTGCATCAAAGCTGTATTATTTGTTGGATATGCTTTACCATTAAAAAGAGTTTCATAAATTATACCAATCATAAGTGGTAGTTGACCTATAAACGAAGCTAAAATTAGTATCAATGAACCTACGATATACTTCCAAAACTTGTTCTCTGGTTTAATTCCTTGTTCTACAAACATTTTATTTTTGTTTAATATTATCGTTAATTAGTTTAACAAACCTTACTTTTGTTACAAATTTAATTCTTTTTAAATTCTGAAATGTACTAAAATATGATACAAATATACCATAATTCACGCTGTGGCAAATCCAGAGATTGCCTGGCTTTTATTGAAAATTCAAAAAAAGAATTCAAAATCATTAATTATTTAATTAATCCTCCAACATTTGACGAGTTGTCTGTTGTTATTGAGAAATTACAGCTAGATCCTCTTGATCTGGTTCGTCAAAAGGAAAAAGTTTGGATTGAAAACTTTAAAGATCAAAAATTGAATGCACAAGAAATCATTCAAGCCATGGTCTCCAATCCAATATTAATTGAAAGACCCATAGTCATTAAAGAAAGTTCCGCCATTGTTGGACGAGATCTAAAAAAAGTCGCCGATTTTATCCTCTAAATCACAAGTTAATTTAATTAACATTTTTTTGTGAATTATAGTATTAAACCAAAACATACTTTTATAATCTAAACGCCATAACTAAAGTTTTTAACTAATGAAAAAAATCAAATCCGTTTTAATTATTGTATTATTATTCACCACTTTGTTTAGTTTTTCTCAACAAGTTGTCGTTGCTCCAAAAATTAAAATAACAGGAAAAGTTGTTGAAAAAATCAGTAAACAACCTCTTGAATATGCTACAATAACCTTTTTACTTCCAAATAATCCAAAACCTGTAGCAGGTGGAATTACAAATCCTAAAGGGGAATTTGAAATAGAAGTTAAACCGGGTACATATGACATAAAAATTGAGTTTATATCTTTTAAAATAGCTGAAATTAAACAAAAAAATCTTCAAAAAAACACCAGTTTAGGCTTGATTAGTTTAGATGAAGATGCAAATCAGTTAAACGAAGTTGTTATTCGTTCCGAAAAAACAACTGTCGAAATCAAATTAGACAAAAAAGTATACAACGTAGGTAGTGACCTTATGGTAAAAGGAGGAACTGTAAGCGATGTCCTTGATAATATACCATCTGTTTCTGTAGACGTAGAGGGAAATGTGAGCCTTCGTGGAAATGAAAATGTACGTGTATTAATCGACGGAAGACCATCAAATGCCATTAATATTGCCGAAGCGCTCCGTTTGATTCCTGCTGATGCAATCGAAAAAGTAGAGGTAATTACCAATCCTTCTGCTCGTTATGATGCCGAGGGCGGAGGAGGTTTACTAAACATCATCTTAAAAAAAGGAAAAAACCAAGGTTTAAATGGAACTATTATAGCTTCTGCTGGATATCCTGAAACGTATGGTTTGAGCGGTACTTTGAACTACAAATCAAAAAATTTCAACTTATTTACTACTCAAGGTTATAATGACCGCAGTAATCCTGGAAATGCATTTACAAATTCAAGGTATTTAAATGCTGATAATTCGACTCGCGATTATGTAAATGAAACTAGAGAAAACGAAAGAGACAATAAAGGGTATAATGGAACATTTGGAATTGAGTTGTACTTGAATGAAAAGACTTCATGGACCAATTCAATAAACTACAGAAAAAGTAATGGTATTAACGTGGATAACGTTTTCCAGAATAACTATGATGCCGATTTTAACTACGACTATACCCGTAACCGTATCAATTTAGAAAACAGCGACAGTGAAAACGTAGAATTTACAACGAATTTTACTAAGAAATTCAAAAAAGACGGTCATAAATTGACTTTCGACGGCTCGTTTTCGACTAGTGATGAACTTAATGATGCTTTAATTACAGATACCCGCACCAATACAAGTATAGTTAAATTTGACAATACCATTAATAATCAAAAGCAAAGTAGAAACTTACTACAAACAGATTATGTGCTACCCTTTGGGAAAAGCAGTCAATTTGAAGCAGGATATCGTGGTGATTTCTCCGAATTGCTTACCGATTATAGTGTAGTTAATGATGGTAAAATCAATACAAATTTCACTAACACGCTTCAATATAAAGAAAAAGTAAATGCAGTTTATACACAATATGGAGTGAAATTTAATAAGTTCTCTGCTCTTTTTGGATTGCGATTTGAAGATTCTAATATTGAAATCAATCAATTAGCAACCAATGATTTCAATACTAAAAAATACAATAATTTTTTTCCAAGCGCCTTCTTCACTTACGAAATATCAGATAAGAGTAGTACATCTATAAGTTATAGCCGAAGAGTACAAAGACCTAGAGGACGATTACTAAATCCTTTTAACAACTTGTCAAGCAACATAAACATATTTGTTGGAAACCCTGATATTGATCCTGCTTTTACAGATGCATTAGATTTTGGATACATAAAAAGATGGGATAAATTAACTTTTAATACTTCCTTATATGTAAACAAAACTACCGATTCCTTTCAGTTTGCTCGTAGAGAATCTGGTGAATTTGTTGTCACTATAATTGACGGAGAAGATACATTTGTAAATGGCGAAGTAACACAAGTTAATGGTGGTGCAGACAAACGTACGCCTGTTATCATAAGCTCACCAATAAACTTAGCCACAGAATATCGATTAGGATTTGAATTCACTTTGAACTATTCTCCTTTCAAATGGTGGAAATTAAACAGTAACTTCAATTTCTTTAGAAATGAAACTCAAGGAGATTTTACTTATATCGATTTTAAAAGTAATGAAATTGTACAAAATTTTGATAATGTAGCAACGTCTTGGTCTACAAGACTGACTTCAAAAATCACCTTGCCATACAAAATTGACTGGCAAACAAATGCTACCTATAATGGACCACAAAATAATGCACAAGGGAGAAGTTTAGGTGTTTTTGGTGCTAACTTAGCATTTAGTAAAGACATTCTAAAAGACAAAGGAACACTTTCATTCAACATCAGCGATGTATTCAATTCTAGAAAAAGAATGATGGAGACATTTCTTCCAGGTGTTGTAAGTTCTTACAGTGAAATGCAGTGGAGAGAAAGACAGTTTACCCTATCATTCACCTACCGTTTTAACAAAGCAAAAAACGAAAGAGAACAATCTAAACGAAATCAACAAGATAGTGAAGGAGATTATCAAGGATAAAAAATTAGGACTCGTGAGAACGGGTCCTATTTTTTTTTAAGACATAAAAAAAAGGACTCTTAATTAGGAGTCCTTTTTTTATTTAACAAAAAGATTAAACTGATTGTTCTTGCTTCTTTTTTGCTCTTTTCTCTTTGTATGCCTCCCAACTTGCTCCACCTACCCAATAGGATACGAAACCAACTAGAAAAAACATCAACCAAAACCCAATTGTAAGAATGGTTAAGAAAAGTAAAAAGCCTAAATACTGTGAAAATTCAAACATGTTTTCCGGAATTTTGAATGTAGCCACAAATGTAAGTTTAATTCCTTTTCGTACCAATAAAAAACCATAAAAACTACCAATCAATTTTTATAAAAAAGGAATTATCCTTATTTTTGAACTCAGAATTTGGAGCTATTTCCCGCTGTACACTCCAATCTTTTATTTTTGAAAATAAAAATAAAAGGATTTCCATTCCCATCAGGGCTAAAAAACGTAATAAACAAAATAATTTTTTCTAAATAACAACAAAATGAAATTCAGAATAGAAAAAGACACCATGGGTGAAGTGCAAGTTCCAGCAGATAAATATTGGGGCGCACAAACAGAACGTTCTAGAAATAACTTCAAAATAGGTCCATCGGCTTCCATGCCAAAGGAAATTATTGAAGGTTTTGCTTATCTTAAAAAAGCAGCGGCCTACGCCAATTGTGATTTAGGAGTATTACCCCAAGAAAAAAGAGATGCAATAGGTGCCGTGTGTGACGAAATCCTAGCTGGAAAATTAGATAACGAATTTCCATTGGTAATTTGGCAAACGGGTTCTGGTACGCAAAGTAACATGAACGTCAATGAAGTAATTGCAAATCGTGCGCAGGTGCTGAAAGGATTTAATATTGGCGAAGGCGAACAATTTATTAAAGCCAATGATGATGTAAATAAATCACAATCTTCAAATGACACCTTCCCAACAGGAATGCATATTGCTGCCTATAAAGCAGTTGTAGAAGTTACCATTCCAGGTGTTGAAAAATTAAGAGATACACTACATTCTAAGGCTATTGAGTTTAATACTGTCGTAAAAATAGGACGTACACATCTAATGGATGCTACACCACTTACTCTAGGTCAAGAAATCTCAGGTTATGTAGCGCAATTAAACTACGGTTTGAAAGCGGTTAAAAATACATTAGCTCACTTATCAGAAGTTGCTCTAGGCGGTACTGCGGTAGGAACAGGATTAAATACTCCAGAAGGATATGACGTAAAAGTAGCGGAATATATTGCTGAATTTACAGGACATCCTTTTGTTACTGCCGAAAATAAATTTGAAGCGTTGGCTGCACACGATGCTATAGTAGAAACACATGGAGCCTTAAAGCAACTAGCTGTTTCATTGAATAAAATTGCAAACGATGTACGTATGTTGGCTTCTGGACCACGCTCCGGAATTGGAGAAATAATTATCCCAGAAAATGAGCCTGGATCTTCTATTATGCCAGGAAAAGTAAACCCAACACAATGTGAAGCATTAACGATGGTTTGCGCGCAAGTTATGGGAAATGATGTTGCTATTACTGTTGGAGGAATGCAAGGTCATTATGAATTGAATGTTTTTAAACCCTTAATGGCTGCAAATTTCTTGCAATCAGCTAGATTGTTGGGTGATGCTTGTATGTCTTTTGACGAACATTGTGCGCAAGGAATTGAACCAAATTACAAACGCATCAAAGAATTGGTTGACAATTCATTGATGTTAGTAACAGCTTTGAATACAAAAATAGGCTATTATAAATCAGCCGAAATTGCACAAACTGCACATAAAAACGGAACTACTTTAAAAGAAGAAGCCGTTCGTTTGGGTTATGTAACTTCGGAAGATTTTGATGCTTGGGTTAAACCCGAAGATATGGTTGGAAGTCTCAAATAAAAACTCCTCTAATTTAAGCAAAAGCCCTGTAATTCTTATAAATTACAGGGCTTTTATTATATTTATTAGTTTAGGGAAATTACATTCTTGCTTTCAGCGCATTGTATTCTGCAGTTAAATCCATTGACCGATATAATTTAAGTAATATATCGGAAACAATTGTATTCTTGGGTTCGATTGCATTTGCTTTTTCTAAGTATGAAATGGCCTCTTTAACGACATCATCCATTTTTAACTTTAGTTTATCATAGGCAAGCATTTCACTTGCAGAAGTGCCCAGAAGACTCATTTGTTCGTTTAATGCCCTCTTTTGATCCAGCAAGGTGTATGCTAATTCAATGTACGGTTCCGCACTTTTAGGATTATAAGCAATCATCTCTTTGTAAATATTTTCAGCTGATTTTAAGTCCTTTTTTTCGCTGTAAATGAAACCCATATTCAGGTAAATTTCATTCTTTTTAGATTTAGCCGAAACATTTTTTGGTCTTTCATGTAAACCCGCTTTTATATTAATGTCTCTATCACTAACGGATAAAAACAACTCTTCTACATTTGTTTTCTTATTTACAGCATAGTACTCCATTCCTTTGCCTGTGTAGTTTATTTTGCGTAATAATTTGTAGTTCACAAGAGCGGCATCATAATCTTTAACCTTCATATAATAAGATGTAGACAAGTATAAATTAATAGTGTCTTTTTTATCTAATTCATACAAACTATACATTTTTTTTGCTGCGTCAGCGTACTTTTCAGCTTTAATATCCTTATTGGCACTATTTTCCATTTCAGTTTTAATCAACTTAATAGATTCTTTTGCTTTCAAAGTATATTTATATTGTTGGCCAAGATCTTCCTCAAACATCAATTGGTTATAAGCAGCAACAGCAGCAGTTAAGTTTGCCCCAGGGTCAATATTTTTGTCTGCAATACTTTTATAGATTTCTGCTTTTAATTTATAAAATTCAGACTTGTCATCATAGGTTGCATTGATGATTAAATATTCACTTTTCACTAGTGTAGATAAAGCTCCATTAAAGTTACCGCTTTTAAATTCGGCTTGAGCCTGTTTAATCTCATTTTTTTGAGCTAATCCAACAAAAGAAATAAGTAAAAATAATAGCAAAGTAAAGTTCGTTCTCATTGGTCTTTTTGGGTTAATAGTTCCTTATATTAAAGACAATTCTTGATTTAACATATAATTAAGCATTGTCGAAGGCAAATTAGATTATTATTTTGGTTTTTAAAACTAATTAATCTTAAAATTTCAAAAAAAATCGATTTTTTATGTTAATATAGGAAAAGAAAGGCTAAAAAAGAAAAAAATCTTATTTTAGTATGTATTTTAGTAGTATACTAAAATTTAGAGACAACAAAAAAATTGATTTATAAACAATGCTTGCTTTCAAAAAAAAACAGTTGCAAAATTAATTTTACAACTGTTTTTTTAAACGTATTAGAATAAAAATTACTTCCCATCTACAAAATCTTGCAGATAACTAAATCTTGGAGTCAATTTTCCTTGTTCAGTTATTTTAGCTCTTTTTAGTACTTCATCTTTGTCACCATTGAAGAAAGAAGGAAAAACATGTTCTAAAAACATTTCTCCAAATCCCTCGCTGGCATCTTTTGGTAATTCACATGGCAAATTATCAACTGCCATAACTACGATTGCTGCAGGATGAAAAACATCAACTTCCTTATGCTCTGATGGCAAGTAACCATACAAAGGTTCTGCAATTGTAGATGATCGAAGCGTACAAGCAATAGGACCATTAACATCACAGGAAACATCAGCAACAACTTTGATTTTACAATCTTTGGATTGGAGCATCTCACGACTTAAAATTACGGGAGCATCATTGGCATGAAAATGCCCAGAAATATAAACATCAGAGATCGTTGTAAATCGCTCAAAATCTGAAATATAGTCCTCTGGATTATCGTAAAAGTCATTAAAATCCAATACTTGTCCGTCTTTGCGTTTGTTATAATCCAATACATCAATCTGGGTGTAAACTGGTTGTGTATAGTTTTTTGTTAGATAATTTTCAACTGAAACTTCCTTAATTTTTATAGCATCCAAAATTTCTTTGGCACCATTTCCTACTTTTCCAGTTCCCGTAATTACAAATTTTAAGGGTGGTAAAACCAAGCGTTTTAAATGTGCAATTAAAGCTTCTTTACCAGATAATGTTTCTGCTTTTGGCAATTTGAATAACTCGAATTTTATCCCAAAAGCTCTAATGCTATTGTATGCACCTACGATTCCCGCATAACGACCAAAACCTATTAATCTGCGATTGTGCTCGTCTACAATAGTTTCGTAATCATACAAATCAATATTTTTCTCTAAAATTGCCTGTAATAATTTTCTATTGTAGGGCTGTTTTTTTATGGTATGTGAAAAAAAGAAATAGGCCTTATTCGGAATTAAATTTTCTAAAGGAACTTCCTTGACTCCAAATAAAACATCACAATCACTGATGTCAGTAGCAACTTCAATTCCTACATTTGTATATTCCGCATCAGTAAAAATCCGAATATCAGAACTTTCTACTTTTATGGAACAATTTTGGTACTGATTTTTCAATCTCGTCAGCTCATCTGGTGAAAAAATAACTCTTCGGTCTGGTGGATTTTTTCTTTCTTTTATGATTCCAAATTTCATATATTCTCTTATCTTATTATTTTAATATAACTTTATAACACATTATTGTTACAAATATAACAATTTAATCTAAAAATGATTTATTTTTTAGTACAATTCGGGAAGTTAGATATTTTTAAACACTGACGTACAAAACGATACAAAAACACAAGGAATGCTTAGTTATAAAGTACTGTTAAGGTTTCAAAAAAACAGGGTATCAAAAGACATTGATTCTATATATTTGCTTTTCTATCACTTTGACAATGAATTTTACAAAAAACACAAAGATACTACATATATCGCTTCTTTTTTTGGTTTTGAGCTCTTGCAATAAAGAGAAAAAGAAAATCGAATTAAACGATGCGCAACTCCCTAAAAGTACATTGCCTGTAATGAAGCCCTTAAAAGAATCTGAGCCAAAGTTAACCGCTCAATATATTCAAACAAAAAAGGCTTCTATCGACTCTTTTTACAAAAAAAAATGGCCTAATAATAGTGCGAACGGAAGTTTTCTTGTTGCTAAAAATGGCCAAATTATTTACGAACAGTACGAAGGGTATTCTAATTTTAGAGCTAAAACACTAATTACCAAATCTACTCCACTGCACATTGCCTCAGTGAGTAAAGTGATCACAGCCACTGCAATTCTAAAATTAGTAAATGCAAAAAGGATTGAATTAGATCAAAAAGTGAATACAATTTTAAAGGAATTCCCCTATCCCGATGTAACCATTCGAACCTTGTTGAATCACAGAAGTGGTATGCGTAATTATGCCTATTTTACAGATCGTGACAAAACAGTTTGGGATAGGCATAACATATTAACAAACCAAGATATTTTGAGCATTATGGCAACAAAAAATATTGGTTTAGAATTTAAGACAGACTCGCGATTTAGTTATTGCAATACTAATTATGCGATGTTGGCGTTAATAATCGAAAAAATCACAAAACTTTCCTATAAAGATGCGATGCACCAAATTATTTTTCAACCGCTGGGCATGAAAAACACTTATGTTTTTGACTACGATAGGGATAAAGATTCTGCCGTTACCTCTTATAAAGGAAACAAAGTAGAAATTGGCAAAGACTACTTGGATGCAATTTATGGCGATAAAAATATTTATTCTACGCCACGAGATTTATTGAAATTTGATAGAGCCAGAAATAGTTCAAAATTTTTGACACCTGATCTTCAAAAACAAGTATATCAAGGGTATAGCAACGAAAGAAAGGGTACCAAAAATTATGGATTAGGTATTCGAATGATTAATTGGCAAACAGGACAAAACTTCTATTTTCACAACGGTTGGTGGCATGGAAATACATCATCCTACATTACGCTAAGAAAAGAAGGCGTCACTATAATTGCACTTTCGAATAAATTTACCCGAAAAACATACGACGTAAGGAAACTAGCAGTGTTGTTTGGAGACTATCCCTTCAAATTGAAAGACGAATAAAAATAAAAGAATAAAGTAATACTAATTGAGTATGGTTCTAGCACTACTTTTTCAAGTTAAAAAGTGTACATTTGCAGACTTAAATTCAGTTTTTGATTTTAAATAAAAAGGGGTCGACTGGTTTTGACAGCAAGTCGAATTGATCAGTAAGCACGTCGAGCATTGAGACCTTGCTCGTAAATATAAGATCTTACCATTTTACACGGCGAAAATAACTACGCTTTAGCTGCATAATCCGAATTATAGTACGATTACGCCACGTTCCTATCAGATAGGAAAGCTGGATTCTCCTTGAAAGCCTTGGTTTGTGGCGTTCAGTCCAGGAGAACCGTAAAAATAAACCTAGATTTCCATGAGCTTCGGGTGGATTTCAAAATTAAGAAGATAAGTAGCGTGTGGCTGTTTCTGGCCTAGCACACTATCGAAAACTCAATCAGGAAATAAACGCGTAGAAAGCTTTTTAGTTGCTTGTTTGGACCCGGGTTCGATTCCCGGCGACTCCACTGGATGGGATGATTGAAAAATCATCCCTTTTTTTATTGTATAAAAGCAAACCTTTTTCCTTCATTAACAGGTGATTACGTGATAATAAATCAATCATTGTAGGTGTTCGATAGATACCATCCTGATAGTATAAGTTGCTGTCGAACACCAGCTTTACAAATTCTCTCTTTTGGGTAATAGTAGCTCGATTATATATTGATTTTAAATCAACAAGTAAATCCAAGTTTTTTTGTAAAATTGTAAATGCATGTTTATCTACATGGCTTAGACGAGTGATAGAATCTTTGCAAGATGTGACTTCGGTATTATAAGTGGTATACCATCTATCATATGTTTCTTTAGATATCTCATTTTTAATCCATTTCTCTTCAACAGAAAACATTTTTTCTTGAGCTGCATCTAGTAGAATTTTCTTTTGGTTTATTACAAGTTTATTAGATTTTAAATTCTCTTCCATTTTTGTAACAGATGACTTTTTAATATCAGATATTATATTTTGTGGCAAACTCATCAGCTCAAAAATTTCAGCAAGCTGATTATGTGCTTTGAGTGCGCTAATATTATTATGTTTAGACGTTTTACACTTGTAGTAGTTAAAATACTTTCCAGATTTTCCTCTTGATGGAGCACCTGTAAGTATGTTTCCACAATGACATTTTAAAATTCCCCGAAGTGGTAAGTTTTCATCCAATATTGTCCTGATTTTTTCAGGCTTCTTCATTTTATTTTGTACCAATTGCCAAGTTGTCTTATCGATTATAGCCTCATGTATTGCAGGAAAGATTCCACCAGGATACTCTTTATAACCCTGTACCTGCAACATACCTGCATAAACAGGATTTGTCAAAATCCTCTCAACTGCAGTATTCCCTCTCGCTTTAAACCCCAGTTTAAACGCTTGTTCTTTAATTATATAAAGTGGAATATCATGCAGATAAGAATCGTACATAAATTTAATTGTCTTGGCCTGAGACTCTTCAATTACTAGCATTCTAGCTTTTCCTTCACCAGATTTAACATAGCCGAAGGGAGCCTTGATTCCAATATATCGTCCTTCTTTTGCTCTAGCCGTATATAAACCACCTCTGATTTTAATACTTCTATTAATATTATCTTCTTCCGCTAGCAGAAGTTGTAGTCCCGCTCTGAAAAAGCTTCCTGGCGTATCATAATCGAATGTTATTCCTTCAGTGACACTTACAACTTGAATACTGTATTTCCGTTGTAGCATTTTAACCATACTCATTGCTTCACCGGCATCTCTACTAAACCTGTCCATCTGATCTACCAGAAGATAATCAACACTTTTAAAATGTTTGGAAATAAACGCTTGAAGCTTTATAAAATCGGGGCGATCAAATGTTTTTGCACTTCTTCCGCGGTCAATAAAAGTATCAGCTAATTCAACATTGTTAAATTGTAGCCACTGATCTGTATAAAGCTCCTGCCTTTCAATCGAACCATTACTTTGCCCCAATTGACTGAACCTTAAATATCTAATCGCTCTTTTCATTTAATTCGTTTAATGTGATTGTGATAATAATATCGATCATCAAATTTACAAATTTTTGTTCTTTCTCAATATTATTTATATCTTTTAACAAGTCTATATCTATATTAATCAAGTCTTTAACTTCATCCTCCATAAACAACCTCCCTTTCTTCGTTAAGCAACTAAATGATAATTGTAATGTTAACAATAAAAATTAGTTGATTAAATTTAAAGAGAACCATTTCATAAATTGTACTCTGTCATCTAAAGACCCAATTTGACTACAACTGTCTATTATTTAATACAATCTTGACTTTGTACAACTTCTGTTTACTAGTAAATCGTAATTCCTTATTCCCAAAATACTACCAATAAAAGGCTGACGATTTAAGTCGTATTCTTTAGTTATTTCACACTAATCTAAAACATTAAATCACTTAAGAAATTTTTCATTTTTGTAAAATTGAAATTATAAACAATTTAAAGAGCAGCAATTATAATTCAATACAATCCTCAAAGCACATTTATACTTCCGCTACGCTTCAGCACAAAAGAGCTTAGTCGGATAATCAATAAAAGAATCTTGAAAATTTAAGCGGTTACGTATCCATAATTTTCAAAATCCTTTTTCATGGCTTATCTAGCCATATCATTATTTTGGATAAATAGTTGATTGATAATATTACATACTATTTATTTGACGAGTCACCTTGTACTTTATAATCCCACACAATCCTCTTTGCAACCTTGCTTCCAGTCTATTACTATTCAAAAACCAGTATGCTAAATTGTCCCATTTCAAGAGCAAAGGTATTCTAGTGTTTTTAACGCAAAAAAAAGGTCAAGCCCTACGGGTTTATCAAAAAATCTCCACCCATTCGGGTAGTATTTATTTGATAAAACCTTGTTTTTGCTAAACACTAACCTTTTATGCTCTCGAAACGAAACATAGCATACTCCGGCTCTTTGGACGAATAAAAAAAATGTCAACAATGAAATTTAATACTATTTATATTGGAATTAGAGTGAAACAAAACAACACCTCCTCTCATTACCGAATAAATTAATTTAAAAAATAATCCTAAAATAAAAATCATGAACATCATCGGAAGATTGACAAGGGATGCGGAAGTACACACAACACCGTAGGACAAAAAAGTAGTGAATTTTTCAGTAGCTATCAATGATAGCCACCGAAATAAGCAAGGTGAACGCATAGAGCAAACTAGCTATTTTGATTGCTCTTACTGGATAAGTCCAAATGTAGCAAAAATACTCATTAAAGGTGCTTTAGTAGAGCTAACGGGAAGTGTAAGTACAAGAGCTTGGACTGCTAATAACGGAGAACTAAGATCTAGCTTAAATTTTCACACAGCTACTATTAAATTACATGGAAGTAAAAAGAAAATAGAACATGCACAGGTTATCGTAAAACAAGAAAATACAAAGATCATTATAGAGGAACCTTTAGATGATCTACCATTTTAACACTAAATACTTAATCATTTTTTCAACTTTTAAAATTTTAATATCATGGCACACAATTTAAATTTTAATGAAAGAACAGGACGTTATTCATTTTTTAGCATTCAAGAAAAAGCTTGGCACGGTTTAGGTCAAATAGTAGCAGACTATCCCACAAGCGCCGAAGCTATTAAACACGCAGGACTTGATTATGAAGTTATAAAAAGTCCTCTTTATACCAACGCATCAAACATAATTGATCCTACTGACAGTTTAGAAATAAGGGGCAACGAAGTAAACGTACCCAATTATTTTGCTACTATCCGTAAGGATAACAATGCTGTTTTGGGTGTAGTAGGTAAAGAGTATCACATTGTACAAAATCGTGAAGCATTTAGTTTCTTTGATGCTATTGTAGGTGGTACTGATGGGATTTTGTACGAGACTGCAGGCGCTTTAGGAAATGGAGAACGTATTTTTATTACGGCTAAATTACCGGACTATATTCGTGTGGGCAATGGTGATGATGTTACAGAAAAATATATTTTCCTCACTACTTCACACGATGGTAGCGGAAGCATTACGGCAGCATTTACACCCGTTAGGATTGTTTGCCAAAATACCCTAAACGCATCTCTTCGCAATATGAGTAATGTAGTACGCATACGCCATACTTCAGGAGCAAAACAACGTTTGGAGAATGCGCACAAAGTAATGGGATTGGCAAACGAATTTAGCAATCATTTAGAGGACATTTTTAATATTTGGGCAAAAGTAAAAGTGGCCGACAATGAAATTAAAAAAATGATCCAATTCGCACTATGCCCTAACAAAGAAACCTTACAACATCTAAAAACTGGAAATGATGACGAAATATCCACAGTATTTAAAAATACCGTTGAAGATGCTTTTGCCTATGCTATGACAAGTGACTCACAACAAATGAACACTACAAAAGGAACTTTGTTTGGAGCTTACAACGCTGTAACAGGCTACTACCAAAATGTACGTAGCTACAAGGATACCGCTGCCAAATTGCAATCCATTATTTTGGGGGGTACTGCTCAATTAAAATCTCAAAAAGCTTTTGAAATCTGTACTAATTTTCAAAAACTGGGTGTGAATTGTTTTAATTAGTAATCCTTTTAAAAACTATAGACGGCCCAATTTGATAGTGGCCGTCTATTTTTATTAGTTTTAAATTATTGTTTTAGGGAATATATATCTTACGATTTTAAATTTCAAAAAGACCTTCCCTTCCAAATGGTCGGGAAAGTCTTTTTGAAGAAAATAGTTGAACCATTTCAGAAAAAAGTAATCAGTACGCAACGCTTCCTTCTATTCTTTCTGAAAAGGTTCGAGTTGAATGATAGGATATTCGTTATCCTATTACTTATTTCTGCCTTCTTTTCTTTCCACAAAAGCGCCAAAAGAAAAGAAGCAAAAGAATGCCGCTTTATTATTGCAAATTTTCTACTTTGATTGGAGCTGGCCTCTTTTCGTTTGACTCCTTTTTCGAATAACTCCATAACATAAGAAGACCAAAAAAAATTAATCCAATGGAAATCCATTTGGTCACACTTTCAAAGAATGTTATTACTACTGATTTTTCGTAACTCGAAAACCCCTCAACTCCCATTGGACTTCGTCTGTAAAACTTTCGTCTGTTGATCCAATATCGAAGGCTTACACCTATAATTAGAGCAATTATACCTAAAAACAATGCAGGATTCATATTCAAAGATTTATAAAAATTACTTTATAAATTTACAAAAAAAAGCAACAAACTAGCAACAACCTAACAACAAGTATCTTATTTGAAGATAGTTACATTTTTTTATAATTTTTAAAATCAAAGTGACTGCTAAACTATATCTAGTAAAGCAATCAGTTGTTATTTAGTTTTGATCACTACTCTAAATCTTCCGCTGTATGTTGCTTCTTAACTAACTTGGATTTAAGTAAGTGACTGTTTTTAATCTCCAAAACTTGCAATCGGCTACCATTTTTTTCATGGAGTTCTATGCGAAGTACTTTGTCATCAGCGATGGTAAATTGATCCAAAACAAAAACATTTCTGGAAACCGTTTTTCCTTGTACCTCATCGATAGCGCTATAAACTCGTATTGGTTGTTTAATTACTTCTTGTACAACCGTGCGTTTGGCTTTCTTTTTATCTATCACTTTAAAATTTATAAAATCAATCGGAAATGAAACGAAACTTGAATTCTTAATTTGTGTATGAAAATAAAATTTGTCGTCGTTAATATAAATACCTTTTAAGAGAAATTCTATTCCAAATTTTCTTGTACCAATTTGTTTTATAAAGGGTTTGTCTCGCTTATAGATCTCCTCCATTAATTCGTCGACCAGGTTGGGCGAATTTGTTCCAAGTTCTTTAAACAAAATTGGTTTTGAATTCCATTCACGATCGCTTTTTTGAGTTTTAGTAAAACTGTAATTAGTAACCCTAGGACACGAATTGTAGGAGACATTAAAACTATAGAAAGTTCCGTCTTCCGTAATTACTGAAAAATTAGTTTCTTCTTCAAAATCCCGAACAAATGCTTTTACTCTCAAAACATTACCAGAATCATCAGCCTTACTAGCAACCAAGTTAGTACTACCTAAATCTACGTAACGAATACCAGAGGGAAATAATAGATGTGAGGTTTTATCGAATGTTACTTCTATATCGTAGGGTTCTATTATACTTAAAATTTTCTTTGCATTCGTGCACAAGGCCTCTTGCCCGTGCGTAATTGATGTGTATCCTAACATTAAAATTAGTACAATCAAAGTGTTTTTTACGGTTGTTTTCATTTTATATAATTTACATTTTAAACAATTATTTTTTTGAGACTAACAGTACTTGCAGTCCTGCTTTTAGGGTAACTTTCGAAGTTTTAATTTTTTTGGAGAAATAATTTGAAACACCTTGGACTAATCCACGGCTTAAATCCCCTGCGATCTGTTGTCCAGCGGAAGTTGACAACATTATACTGCTGCCAGAAGTTTGTCCCATATTGGCTGCCATGTCGGTCATAGCGGTACGTTCTGGAGAATAAGGTACTGCCAATCCCTGTTGTCCGTCCAAACCATAGATATTGAGTTCAATGGGGAGAATATTTCCCTCCAACTCAATAGAGCTGATCTTCAGTTGTAACCTACCTTGCTGAAACTTTGAATTTGCCGTTACAATAGTTCCGACAGGGATCGTTTTGTTCTGTATCCTTGCGGGCTCCAATAAACGCAAGCTAACACTAGTTTCTTCGGAGACGAGTTGTGTTTCTTGAACAACAGCACGAATACTATTCTTTGCTTGCTGTTGTTGATTATTATTTGTGAATTTACTATTGCTAGCCGCTACTACTGGATGTTCCTCAACTTTTTGCTCCAGGTTAGAAACGACCTTGTGCCTTTCTGGAATTATGGAAACAAAGGCTTCTTTTGGTGGTGAAGAAATTCCAGTTGCCTTGGTTTCGGGCGAAGCTGAACTGATCGGCAAATATTTAGCCGCCATCTGATACGATTTCTCCATTAACTCCAACTGATTATCAACAATATTAGTTGGTGTTTCTTCCTTTCTTGCCAGTTCTTCTTTTAGTTCCTCTAGTTGCTTGCGTAATTCCTGCGTTTCAGAATTATCATTATTGTAAAAACTGCCCAATGTATTTTGTGCATTGCGATAACTATTTAATGAGGCGTTAGTATTCCCTTTTTTTTCAGGAACATCTTGCAAAGATTCTTCTGTACTCCCTTCATTCCAGTAATCAGATAGAGATGTCAGGGCATTTTGTTTTTCTTGATTTTTCTGTTCTAATAATTCCTGTTCATAGGCTTTTTGTTTGTCATTTTCTAAACCAATAGTTGTAGCCTGAGGAACAGAGTCGTTAAGTCCTAGAATCTCAATATTTCTTATATTTTCTGCTGGTTTAAATATCAAATACATACAACCAAAAAATACGATTGCCATCAATCCAAAAATGATTGGCTTTTTAATTTTTTCGGCTTTACCCTCACTAATCACTTCCAGTCCTTCAGAAGCTGTATGTACACTGCCATCTGTAACATAGACTGCATTTTTCTTGTTTTCACTTTCTTTCATGTCTTTTCTTTTTTATAATTAGTATTAATGATCCCTCAAGGGATTGCACGCTACTGGAACTAAATCAAACTGATAAGAATACCAGCTATGCTGATCATTAGATAGACGGCAAAACAAACCATGATATATTTATACTGTTTCTACAATGGAAGCATCCTCCATTTCACCTCAACTTCATTGATCCATAGATCAATATTTGTTCGAATCTCTTTCATCTTTGTTATTTTTAACGTTCAATAATTTCTAGGTCATTATTTTCTAAAACCGTAAACTTCTCCATATTGAATCCTTGTGGATTGTTATCAGAACGAACGGAATTCACTAGGTAGCACGAAGTGACGAGATTCCTTTTTGTCACATTACTGGATCGAATGATGAACTGCTTAGAGTACGTTTTCACAGCATAAGGATAGGTTTCAAAATCACATACCACACTATCCACTTCAAGTCGCTGTTGGACATTTCCCGAAATGATCCTATTGTAATATCCTTTTTCTGCTAAGTCTTTGTAATAATCAAAAGCACTTTTATCAGCAAGATTAAATGCTCTTTTCATGTTGTTTTCAATAGCATTTTTATCTGGAGCTAGTGTAAAGAAAAGCTCGTGAAACCGACGAACATGCTCACGAGCCTCTACAGGCCTATTGATAGAAGCATCCTGAGCAAGAGCCAACATTAGCGATTTTCCATTATCTAATACATAGACTTTCTGACGTTGTAATTCAGCGAACCGGTAGGACTCCCAAACAGCATAACCTGATATACCAACACACAGTACTGCAAATACAAGAGCGTAAAGCCTAATTTGACTGAAACTATTTTCGATATTTCTTAAAGTTTTAAATTCCATTTTACTTTAGTTTAAATTGTTATTTTATTAATCTACCACCTATATTTCCAGCAACAGAGCCTGTACCAGCCCCTACTATATTTCCAGTTTTAGTAGTCGCTTGATTTATATTGCGAACAAAGTTTCCTGCGCCACCAGCCTGAATTATCCATCCAGTCACCGTAGGAATGGTAAAATATCCTATGATGCCAATAATCATAAAGATTATATAAACAGTGCTCGATGAATCGGGGATAAAAGTGGGATCGGATAAACTGTCGATATCCTTTTGGAGTATTAAAGATTGAATTTTGGACAACATCGCACTAAAAAGATCTGAAACGGGTAACCAGAGATACACACTAATGTACCGAGTCAGCCACTGCGTTAAAGTAGACTGAAATCCATCCCAGACTGAAATCGCAAATGCTAAAGGACCCAATATGGAAAGCACTATTAAGAAGAACGTTCGTATCGTATCTATGACTAGTGCGGCCGCTTGAAAAAGCACTTCTAAAAATTCACGAAAACTATCCCGAATCATTTTCTTGACACCGTACATTTCTCTTTCAATATACATCCCAGATATGGTTGCCAAATCTGTAGGTGTCCATCCGAGGTCATCTAACTTTTTATCAAATTCTTCATCCGATGCTAAATAGGCTGTTTCAGTATTACGAAGCATCGCTTCTCTCTCCAATAGGTCTTTCTGCTGTTGTAAAGCATTCAAATCTAAAACTTGACTTTCTAATATGCTATGCGTTCCCTGCACCACTGGACTCAATACGCCGTTAAGAGTTCCTAAAACAATCGTTGGAAAAAATGTAATACAGATACCCAAGGCAAAAGGCCTAAGTAACGGGAAGACGTCTATCGGTTCGGCACTACTCAGGGCTTGCCAGACTTTTAATGCGACATAAAACAATGCACCCAATCCAGCCAAACCCTTAGCAACCGCTGCCATATCTGCTGATAAAGGCATCATCTCGTCATAGAGCGAACGTAATACTTCGTGAAGATTATTAAATTCCATGATTACCAATATTTTTGGTTCGCTGTTCCGTATAAATCCAAAACTCTTTGACTGCTATTGGCTTTCTTGGCACGTAGATAACTAACCGAAATATTTTTATTCGTGAAATAGCGAACCAAACTGTGGTACTCTTTTACTTTTAGATACACTTGGTCAATAATGTCCATTCGCTCTTTATCATTGAGCGACAAGCTGGAAGAGTTTACAATTTGTTTTAACTCTTTCAAAAGTTCTGTGCTTTCATTAAGTAAGGTTGAATACCCATTCGCTATGGCTGTTAGTTCCTGCTCATTGAAATTGGGATCGTTCAACATTTTTCCAAAATTGTGTACATACATTTCAGAAACATCGCCAACAAGTAACACAGTCTGTTGCACTTTTCGAGCATCTTTCACTAGATTGTTTACTGCCTTTAGTTTATCATAATATTCTTTACCTTGATTATAGACTTTTTGGACTTCTTTAAAGTTGTTAATCATATTGGTCGCTGTGGTCGAAGTTTGTATAATCTGTCTCGCTGAATTGACTATTCCTTGAGCCAAATTTGTAGGATCTGTGACCACCCACTGTGCTTTAGCATTCGGCATGACAGCAAATAGTATCACCATACATACCATAATTTTTAAATTTTTCATTGCTATTCTTTTTTAAAATGTTTACTAATTGTTTTCTTTTTCCCTTTTCTCAAGGGCAATCCTTTTGATGGCCTGTTCTACATTTCCATCTAATTGACTTGCCAGTTGCATGACTTCCAACTTTTCTGTTTCTTCAGTGGTGTAGGCTAAATATTCCTCGAAACTAACTTCTGTAGCATATACTGCCGAATGTGTGCCGCCTAGCCCAATCCAAACTTCTTTGTAAAGTCGCTTGGGATCATTGTTCATGTTGATAGAAAGTACCTGTGCCTTTTCCTTTTCAGTCAAACCAAGCATGGCCTGGATATCATCAAATTTGTTCATGTACTTACGTTGGTCAAGGAGTATTTTACAATCCGAATTATTGATAATACTTTCTTTTACAATGGGAGAATGGATGATATCATCTACTTCTTGCGTTACAACAATTGCTTCTCCAAAAAACTTTCGCACCGTTTTAAAAAGGTATTTGATGTACTCTGCCATCCCTTCTTTTGCGATAGCTTTCCAAGCTTCTTCAATTAGAATTAATTTTCGTACTCCCTTCAATCGACGCATCTTATTGATAAAAACTTCCATAATAATGATGGTCACTATTGGAAAAAGGATTTTATGATCCTTGATCGCATCTATTTCGAAAACAATAAATCGTTTAGAAAGTAAATCCAGTTGCTTTTCGGAATTCAACAGATAATCATATTCACCTCCTTTGTAGTAAGGTTCTAATACATTTAAGAAGTTGGCAATATCAAAGTCTTTTTCTCGTACCTTTTTATCTTCTAATACTTGCCTATAATCTCCTTGTACAAATTCATAAAACCCATTGAAAGAAGGAAAATCATCTTGCAGCTTGATTCGTTCGATGTAACCACTCACTGAATTTGAAAGTGCCACTTCTTCTGAGCGTGTTGGTGGTTCATCATCCCTTTTCCATAAGGTCAATATTAAAGTTTTGACACTTTCTCTTTTCTCAATATCGAACACGCCATCATCAGTGTAGAAAGGGTTAAAGGCTATCGGATTGTCTTCGGTGTAGGTGAAATAAACGCCATCTTCTCCTTTGGTTTTTCCTTTGATTAATTCACACAATCCTTGATACGAATTACCTGTATCCACCAACAGCACATGCGCCCCTTGCTCGTAATATTGTCTTACCATGTGATTGGTAAAAAAGGACTTTCCTGAACCTGATGGTCCTAATATGAATTTGTTCCTGTTGGTAATAATACCGCGCTTCATGGGCAAATCAGAAATATCCAAATGAATAGGTTTTCCCGTCAGTCGGTCAGCCATCTTGATTCCAAAAGGAGAGGGTGAACTTTTATAATTGGTCTCTTCAGTAAAAAAACAAAGCGCTGGTTCAATAAAAGTGTAAAAGCTTTCTTCACTCGGAAAGTCCCCTGCATTACCTGGCATTCCTGCCCAGTAAAGCGTTGCAACATCTGTAGTGTTGTGCCTTGGTTTACATTCCATCAAGGCCAAAGCACTACCGGTGTCGTTCTTTAGTTGTTTTAATTCCAAAGGATTATCTGACCATGCCATAACATTGAAGTGTGCCCGAATAGAAGCATTTCCAAAAGAATGTGCTTCATTCAAATAGCGTTCGATCCATTCCTTATTGATTTGATTGGCTCGGCTATACCGTGCCAAGGAATGCATATTTCTTGCTGATTTTTCGAACTTGCGCAGGTTGTCTTCGCTGTTATCTAAAAAAAGATATTGGTTGTAGATGTGATTGCAGCTTAACAGCAATCCAACTGGTGCAGCAAAAGACAAAAGACAGTCACTTCTATCGGTAGACAATTTTTCGTAACGGGTTTCTGCTGATACTGAACTAGGCAAATCATCGGTATCGGACAACGTATGCAAACAAAGTCTTTTATTTCCTATGCGAACTTCTTCTCCGCCCAAAGCAATGTCCTGCATTGGTGTCCCCTCCTCTCTTGAAAGGCTTAGGTATTGTTCTAATAATCCTAATTTACCAGCTGTTCCAATGATATCCTCCTCACTTAATCGTTCCAGTTTTATAAAATCGGAATCGTTCACAATCCGCTCAAATTGCGCCACCGATTCCATAAAGCGAGAAAGGACTTCCTTAGCTCTTAGCTCTTTTGGGATAAGCACTCCTTTGCAAAGCGAAGAAAAATTACTCTGCATTCGCATACGCTCTTTCGACGTTTTAGTTAAGAACAGATAGCAATAATGATTGAGAAACGGACGCTCATTAAAATGTTGCTGGTAGGACTTTGCCAAAAAACTCAAATCTTCTTTGGCTATATCGGGAGCATAATTTTCCTTGATGTACCAATCCTGTTTGTGCACGACCGTATAATCAGGCAAGGTTTTTATAGCCTTATGCCAAGCCGAATGAATGGCTTCATATTCCGCAGAGGCTACTGTGAAAAGTTCTGGAAGCTGTACTCGAAAACAAGCTGTGATGTCAGCATCCTTGGAGATAATACAATTATTTTCTACTGCTAACAACGGAAACTTACTTTCCAGTGTTGACGCTTTTGATTTATTTCTCATGGCTGATGCATTTTGGAATTCGACTGAAAATAGCGATACACAGGCTTGCGACAGATGATATATCGTGGATGTCTTTTGTTTGCTCCCACTTTCATCAAACCATGTTCGCCGTACTTTTTGTTCAATGAAAAAGTTTGCCAAACTAATAGCGATCCTCCACCGATTCCTATAAACAGACACAGATAAGAATTGACTCCAGTCATGTACAAGATCATTATCAGGATAAGCATCCCGAGCAAACCACCTGCGAAGATGAACAAGTACTGTGCTTTTAGTCCTTTGAACTCTACAGTTCGTCCAATACCTTTATTAATACTATACGTATTCATACCGCAAATACTAAAGGAAGAAAGAGCGTAAAACAGTTGCCGCTACAATCAAAAAGATACAAGCTCCAAACCAACTCGCCGCAGTCTTGCTTGTATCTGGATCACCGCTACTAAACTTGTTATAGACCTTCACGCCACCAATAAGTCCCACAACTGCTCCAATAGCATAAATAAGTTGGGTAGCAGGGTCAAAATAAGAAGTAACCATTTGTGTCGCTTCCGTGATTCCTGCTGTTCCGTTTCCTTGTGCTACTGCACTAATTGTTGATAGTACAGCCACTACCAACACTACTTTTTTAACTTGATTTCCCATGATTTGAAAAAATTAAATTGTTCTTTATTCCTGTACTTTACAGGAGTAGAGCATAAATATCATGTGGAAACAGTTGCTGTTTAATATGTTGTCGTTATGTGGGGTTGTTTGGCAGAAGAAGACTTGATAATTTACTATTTGATAGTAAAAATCACTAAATTTGAGCAATCAATAATGTTATATTGTAAATCGCAATATGCAATATAGCATGATGAAAGATTTCAAATGTTGATAGAGAAGTTAGAGATTATTCCAAAATAAAGGAACATCACAGAAGTTTTTTTACTATTGGTATAAAACAATGGTGAAATAATTTATATCTAAATTTTATTATGGAGGAAAAAAACATACGTGATGAATTATCAAAAGTCCTAGTTGATGATCCAACCAATTATGGTAAAATATTAGAATTATCTGCTAAACTTTCAAGTTTTGATGATGACAATATTCGCTTTAGTGTTGATGCTGGTGTAATTGATAGACTTGGAAGTGAGTTAGTTGCTAGACAAGAAACAGCAGTATCTGAATTAGTAAAAAATGCTTATGATGCTGATGCAACGAAAGTGAATATTAAGTTTGAAAATTCAGATGAAGTTGGAGGTACCCTCTATATTGAAGATAATGGAACAGGAATGAACCGTGAACAATTAATAAATGGATTTATGAGAATTTCTTCTAGTTCAAAAATACATAATCCATTATCTGAAATTTATAAGCGTAAAAGATCAGGTCAAAAAGGAATTGGACGATTTGCTGTTCAAAGGCTAGGAGAAAAATTGACTATAACAACACAAACTGAAAATGATGAAGAAGCATTAGTCTTATCAATTAATTGGAATGAATATGCTAATGATTTAGATCTAAATTCAATTACAAATAAAATATTTTCAAAACAAAAAACTAGAGATAATGGAACAACCTTAAGAATTGAGGGTTTAAAAGACAAGTGGTCTGAAGCATCAATTAAAAGAGTTTATAAGTATATAGGTGACATATTACAGCCTTTCCCATTATCCGATATTAACGAAGAAGAATTACCTGAAATTGAAAAAGAAGACTTAAACTTGGATCCAGGATTTAAAGTTTATTTTTCAAAAATTATCAACGGTAGACAAATTAATATTGCTGATGAAAAAACTATGGTTTATAATTATGCAGTGGCAATTATAAATGGATATGTTGATGATAAAGGATTTGGAATTTATTCAGTCGAAAGTAATAAATTAAATATTAACGAAGTAAAGGATTTAAGTTCAGATCCAGACATTGAAAATGTTCCTTATAAAGAATTGAGGAGTGTTAAATTTAGAGCTTATTACTTTATTTATCAAAGTGACTTGATTCCCAAAATGCAAGAATCCAGTATTCGAAAATTGGCTAGAAAACAAGGAGGAATTAGATTATATAGAAATGGATTTAGGGTACTACCCTACGGAGAAGTAAACAATGATTGGATTGGATTGGATGAATCAACTAAAAGACGTTCTATTTTGCCTGTTCATTCTAATCTGAATTTTTTCGGCTTTGTAGAATTAATTGATAAAGAAAATAAATTTAATGAAACATCTAGTCGAGAAGGTCTGATTGAAAATGAAGGTTTGATTGAATTAAAAAATTTTGTATATAGATCAATAATGTCATCAATTCTAAAAGTAGCTGAAGTAAGAAATATAAAAATTGTTTCTGGACAAAGACAAGTAGATGGAATTTATGAATCAGTAGAATTAAGAATAAAAAATATAGCTTTTACACTTGAGGAATTAGACAAAGAATTAGAAAAGGAATCAGGAAACATTGAAGTTAAAAAACGTAGAAAAAAGAAATTAGATCAAGTAAAAAAAGAAATTGAGGAATTACAAAAAGCTCAAGAAGAAGAAAAAGAACAATTTTTAAAAGAAAGATCTATGCTTCGAGTTTTAAGTAGTGTAGGTTTAACGATTGGACTTTTTCTACATGAAGTGAAAGATTACATTCTGAATATGGATAACAATGTTTCTTTTTTGATTGAAAAGTTGAATAACGACAAAGTGGTTTTAAATAGGTTAACATTGCTCCAGTCAAATATTGAGTCTTTCAACACTTACACCTCTTATTTTGATGCAGTAATTTCACAAAATGTAATTAGAAATCTTAAACCAATCGATTTAAGGAACACAATAAATACTTTTTGGAAAACTATTGAAAATGATTTGATTAAAAACAACATAAAACTTGATGAACCTAAAATTGAAGGAAATTATTTGTTCTCTTGTCCTATGCATCCTTCTGAATGGTCTAGTGTTTTATTTAATCTATTCACAAATTCAAAAAAAGCTATAAAAAGAAGTAATAATCTAGGTCTAATTAATATTGAATGTGGAAAATTTGAAAATAAAATCTACTTGAAATTTTCAGATACTGGTGATGGTATAAATGAAGAAAATAAAGAACGAATTTTTGAAGAATTTTTCACTACTTCTTCTCCAAATACAGTTGATAATTTAAACATTCAAAATGAATATACAGGAACTGGTCTAGGTTTGAAAATTGTAAAAGATATAATTTCCAGTTATAGAGGTAGAATATTTGTAGATGAACCAAAAGAAGGATTTTCAACAACAATATCAATTGAAATTCCAGCAGCAACAGAAAAAGATTTAGATAAATATGGCTTATAAAATATTATATATAGAAGATTTAGAAGCAGAAACAAGAAATTTGACTTTTAAAAGAGATAATTTTGAAGTAATATCAATTCCTCCATCAGATTCGATTGATAAAATAATAAGTGATATCAATGAGATAAATCCGGATTTGATAATTTTAGATTATATATTAACTGAAGGTTCAAGTTTGAAATTTTGTAATGCACCAACAGTGGCTGCAACATTAAGATCTTTGACAGCAGTTGAAGGGTTTAAAGAGCGACCTATTGTCTTGATGTCAAATCAAGATCATATTGTGAATTTATATCGCAAAGATTACACAAGCCATGACCTTTTTGATTATGCAATTACAAAGCAAAATGCAACAAAGGTTTGTACAGAAAAATTTATAAATAAATGTATTTCATTTATTGAAGCCTACAATAAAATTGCAGAAGTCAATTTTAATATATCAAACATATTACAAATTGATAAAAAAAATATACACTCAAAATTATTTTTTTATTTAAATGATAATAATAAATCTACATATGAGTATAGCAGATTTATTTTCGAGCATTTGATTAGGTGTTCGGGAATGATAATTGGAGAAGATGTTTTGTCTGCAAGATTAGGTGTATCAAAAGAATCAAATGATTGGCAAAAATTAAAAGATATTTTACAAGAATATCAATACAAAGGTATTTTTTCCAATTCTTATAATAGATGGTGGATGTCTTATATTGATACTTGGTGGAATACTAATATTGATGAAAAATTTTCATTTAGGCATTATAATGCTGAGGAGAGGGTTGAAATATTAAAAAATAAAACAGGACTAAATTTGATATTAGCAGTTTCTAGCGATAAAAACCTGAGTACAAATTATTGGACAATTTGTAAGCAAACTAAACTTGCGTTAGATCCTTTTGATGGAATTGAATTACTAGAGGAAGAATTTATGCCATGGCAAGATAGCGATTATGTTTCTATTGATGGATATTTAGAGGATATTGAAAAATATAGTAAAATAGTTAGTGATTTAGATAGAACTGAAATGCGTAAATACTCTTAGATATGGAAATTTGGAATAGAAGGAGTTACGTAAAGGAAATTAAGTTTCTTAAAGAAATCATTTCTGACAATAATATATTAGGTGATTTTTCAGGGTTAGATAATATAATTGAAGGTATTGAAACAAATGGCAAAGATTTAATCGATTATAGGTTAAACAATTTCAGCATTTATTTAAAAGGATCAATTGCTGGGGCAAAACCAAGTAATTTGCATTTCTGTAAAATTGAATTAGAAAATCGCTTTGCTCTTAAAGATGATTTAAGTGAAACTACAGATCCATTGTTTGTATATTCATTAGATTTGAAGATAAGTTTATATAAATCTGAACAGAATCAATCTAAGGAATATTGTTGTACTTGGCACCTTGATAAAGAAGAAAAAGAATTAGATTTCTCTTATATACATCCATATTATCATATTCAATTTGCTGGAAAAAAACATGAATATTTAGATCCTGATATGGCTATATTAAGTAGCCCAAGAATTCCTCACCCTCCAATGGACGTAATTTTAGCTTTCCATTTCATCATTAATAATTTTATTGATAGAAAAGTAAACAACTATGTAGATGAAATAAACAAAAATCCAACTTACATTAGGATATTAAACAATTCGAGAAAAAGATTATGGGAGCCATATTTTAATGGTTTTTCTCAAGCTTATAATCACAGTGATTATAAAATAAACAAACTATTTCCTTTGTACACAAGCTAGAATGAATCAAAACATAATTAAATATTTAAAACAGTATTCATACGATACTAAAGATGTTAACCGTCTTTTAGTATCATCTTTTTTAGTTGTCAATAAAATTTACACAGTAAATAATGTATTTATTAATAACTATATAATCCAAGAAAAAGAAGAACTTTTACATCTTAATGAATTCTTAGACCTTTTGAAAAAAGAAAATTTTGATATAGAAGAATTGATTGAGTTTTTTGAATTTGTAATTTCACCGGAAGATAAGGAAGTAAATGGGGCCGTATTTACTCCTCAATACATCAGGAAATATATTGTTGAAAACACAATCAAAAATCAAGAAAATAAAAATATTGATAATTTAATATTTGGAGATATTGCTTGTGGATGTGGTGGTTTCTTTAAAACAATTACTGAATATTTAAAGAATCAAACAAATAAAAGCTACTTTGAAATTTATAAAGACAATATTTTTGGTTTAGACATTCAAGAATATAGTATTATTAGAAGTAAAATTTTACTTTGTCTATTTGCTATCATCAATAACGAAGATTGCAAAGAATTTCAATTCAATTTATATTGTGGTAATGCTCTGTCTTACGATTGGAATGAACATGAGAAAATAAGTAATAACAATGGTTTTGATATAATAGTTGGAAACCCACCTTATGTGGGAGCTTCAAAAATTGATGATGAAACAAAGTCGTTGCTAAAAAACTGGAAGGTTTCAAAATCAGGAAAGTCTGATTTGTATATTCCATTTTTTGAGATTGGTCTTGAAAATTTAAACTTAGATGGTATTCTAGGCTTTATAACGGTAAACACTTTCTATAAAAGCCTAAATGGAAGGTCTGTAAGAAAGTACTTTTCAGAAAATAAATTTGGTATAAAAATAGTTGATTTTGGAGGCGAACAACTTTTCAAAAACAGATCAACATATACATGTATCTGCTTAATTTCTAAATTAATTTCTGACAATGTCAAATACATAAAATCTCAAAGTAAAGATATTCAGAGAATAAAAGAATCAAATTACTTAATGATATCTTATTCAGATTTGAATGACTTTGATGGTTGGTTTTTAATTAATAATAAGACAAAAAAAATCATTAATAAAATTGAATCAACAGGTCAAACTCTTGGTAAGAAATTTGAAATCCGTAATGGTTTTGCAACATTAAAAAATAATGTATATCTATTTGTACCAACAAAAGAATCAGAGGATGTTTATTATATGATAAAGGACAATGTTGAGTATAAAATTGAGAAAAACATTTGTAGAGAAGCTGTCAAACCCAATACATTAAAGTTAGCTTCAGAAATTGTGAATCATACCGAAAAACTAATTTTCCCATATAAAATTGAAAATTTAGAAATAAATCTATTCAAAGAAAAAAAGCAAACCCTTAAAATTATTGACGAGAAAACTTTAAAAAAGGAATATTCAAATACATATAAATATTTAACAAGTCAAAAAGAAATTTTGTCAAAGCGAGACAAAGGTAATAGACAATATGAAGAATGGTATGCATATGGAAGGAATCAAGCTTTATTAATATCAGGTTATAAATTACTATTACCTTATATAACTAGTGAACCATGTTTCGTATATACTGAAAATCAAGATTTATTATTTTATAATGGATATGCCATATTTTCAGAATCAAAAGAAGAATTACTCATTTTGCAAAAAATTTTAATGTCTAAAATATTTTGGTTTTATATTGAGAAGACCAGTAAACCTTATGCAGGTAATTATTTTTCAGTAGCCAAAAATTATATCAAAAACTTCGGGGTTTGTGATTTAAATGAAGATGATAAGCTACTTTTATTGAATCTTGATGATTCAAATAAAATAGATGAATTTCTTCTTAATAAATATGAAATTAAAACTGAGTTCATTTAATAATTCAGCTGGTCAAAATAACCTGTCATTAATCAAATAAAACCTGAAAATTCAACAGCAAAAAAAGGGAGTTTGCTTAAACAAACTCCCCAATATCAAAATCTTCCAAATCATTTTTTTGCAAAATAGAAGAACCAGAATCCGTTTCTGAAGAAAGTGTACCATCTAGCAGCTTTGCTATTTTTTGAGAAGCATCTTCAATGGAATTTTCCAAAAGGTCGAATAATTCGGTTCCTTGTATTTTATGAAGTAGTACTGTTGCTGTTTCCTTTTGAGAGGATCTCATTTTCTCTTTTTTTAACAACGCTTTCACAGTGCTTAATTCTTCAAAGGTAACCCCTTGGACAAAACCATTATCTCCATCGGATAGTCCATAACTATTCCATTCTTCCTCCTCATTCTCAAAATCAGGTTCATTCAAAAAAACTTCATCCAGCTCTTCTTGTGGAAATTGTAATTCGACTTTATCTTCGTCGATTTCTATATCAAAATTATCATTATAATGATTCTCTTTTTGCTCTTGACTGTCATTGGACTTCTTTGGCACTGAAAGGCTTCTTTCAGGCTTGGGCTGTCCCATAATATCAGGGAGACTTGAACTATTTTTCTCTTGCCTTGGCTGTTGCTCCTTATATTTTTTAATGACAATTTTATCCTTTGCCAAAAGGAAAATGACTATGAGCAAACAAATTACAATTACGATTTCCATGCTATTTAGTGCTATACATTGATTAAAAAATCGGCTTGTTTCTCTCATTAAAAAATTCCTGGATTTCGGTTCCAAAATCATTAAAATGCTGTTCTAAAATGTTATCGATATAAGAATACAATGTTGTTTTCTCTTCCCTTGTCAATTGAACAATTCGAAGGAGTCGTTCGTGGTATTCAGGTCTTATATACACAACCTTCCCGCTACGACCAGACGGATATCTGTTAGTGAGAAATACTTCTTCATAATTTCGTTTCTTTGGGGCGCTTGCACGAATTTTCTCTTTAGGCTTATTTTCTTTAGCTTCGAAACTTTGGCTTGTATTTTTATCGTTGTTAATTGCTTCATCCCCACTCATAATATTCATGAGGTAATCCTCATCTACAACTGGTTTTTGAAACCCCTTATGCTTTTTATCAGATTCCATACAAGAAAAGATTTAAGGGTTTATGATTTTGAGAAATTCATTTACAAAAAGATCCAGTTTAGTTATCTTCATCAGATTAGGCTCAGCAGGAAGCAAGCTAGATCTAAAGATATAATTATTAGTATCGTCAGTTTCTTTTCGGAAACGTTTACTATCCATTATTTTTGACTCCATTATAGAAAGCCCCAATTCTTCTATTACACCTTGATAGGCCTTATACAAACTAGTCTTCTCCCTCCTATCCACTTGATTCCAAAACAACCAAAACTTTAAGTTCTTGTTGCCTCCATCTGTTTCTGGAAGTTGTAGAAATGCTTTGGCAAAGCCTAAAGTACTTTCTACTACCAAACGGTCGGCTGTGATGGGAGAAAAGATATAGTCCATTGCTTTCAAAGTTGTTAAAACCCCCTTGGTGTTGGCGGTTCCTGGAAGATCAAACAAAATAATATTCCAATCACTATTGGATTGATCTATATATTCTGATGCTTTTTCTAGCGCATTCTCGGCCTTACAACGAATGACAGGAAATGCTTTTTTATCAATCGACTGAAATTGTTTCATAGCCGCTCTCTTATGATATTCATTTTGCATCACCGTTTTAAGATCTCTGTCTCTCATATTGCCAAGACTATGCTGCGGAAAATCACAGTCCAAAACCAATACATTGAATCCCAATCGATAATGAAGCACACTAGCTAACAAGGTTGTCATTGTAGATTTCCCTACTCCACCCTTTTGGGTAGAGAAACTAATTTTTAAAGTTTTATTTATTGTTTCCATTACTTATAATTTAAAAGTTATCTATTTACTAAATTGTTTTGCTGTATGGCTGCATGCCTTCTTGCATTTCTTTACAAGTTTTTGCTCTATTTATTTACTTTAAAAATGCACTTATCTATAATTGCATACTCATACAATTTCCAACAACTATTCCTTGTTTATTGGAAATAGGTAAGCTCATTTATACTACTGCTTTTATGCTTTTATAGTTGCATAGTTGTACAACTGTATCGTTTTACACCTTACAATTTTACTAAATACTTGCTTACTCCTAAACCTTGGTTTTTGTGTTTGAAATTGGATAAAAAGTCATTTTTAAATATCCTTTTACAACTTTGAAACAAAGAAAGAAAGTAACTCCAAGCCATTTCAGAACAAGGAATGCATTGACGTTACATGGCATTATTTGGCTACACCCACTACTACACCATTCTAAAAATCAATGATTTACTTTGTTAAAGACGTAAATAAATTAAAAAATGAAAGGCCCAAATCTATATTTAAATAAGAACAGGAACGGCTTAAAGCCGTTTTTCCCTGCTCTATTAAATCTGTTCCGCCGACAGGCGGACGGATTATCTGTTCACCAGAACAGAGCAAGTTGTGTTTTGAGGCACTCGAAATGAATTCCGTGCCTCAAAACAACTTGCCCGCCGCGGCGGGGCGCTTAAAACTCCCTCCGAAGTCGGGGTTTTCTAAAAATTAAAGTTAGAATCGCAATGGAGAATCAACAAAACAAAAAGCAGCACAAAGGCGGTAGGAATCCTAAAAAGGATCCTAGTATCCACCGTTATGTTTTTCGATTAACTGACCAGGAAAACGCTAAATTCCTTACTCTTTTTGAAGTTTCGGGAGCGGATAATAAAGCGCTATTTATCACTTCTCTCTTGTTTGAAAAGCAAATAAAAACGGTAAAAGTAGATCTAGCAGCAATGGATTATTACATGCGCCTAACCACTTTGTACGGTCAGTTTCGTGCCGTTGGCGTTAATTACAATCAAATTGTCAAGATATTGTACCGCAATTTTTCTGAAAAGAAAGCGGCAGCCTATCTCTTTAAATTGGAAAAACAAACGATCGAATTGGCCCAATTATGTCGTGCCATAACGCAATTAACGGAAGAATTCGAATTAAAACATTTGAAAAAAGGAGAAAAATGATAGCAAAAATTGGTCGTGGAGCAAATATAATTGGTGCACTTTCTTATAACCAACTAAAAGTAGATCAAGAAAATGGATCAATTTTATCGACTCATAGAATAAGAGAAACAGTCAATGGACAATTTACCGTTAACCAATTATACAGTTCGTTCGAACCGTATCTAATGGCAAACAAGCGAACAGAAAAACCTGTTTTGCATATTTCTCTTAACCCAAACCCAAAAGATAGTGTAAGCGATGAAGACTTTAAAAAAATCGCAGAAGATTATATGGAACTGATGGGCTATGGCGACCAGCCTTATGTTGTTTTTAAGCATACCGATATTGAACGAACTCACATTCATATCGTTTCGACCTGCGTTGATCGTTACGGTAAAAAATTATCTGATTCCTATGAAAAATTACGTTCCATGAATGCCTGCCGTGCATTGGAGCAAAAATATCAATTACTTCCTGCAACTGAACAGAATCAAAAACCGAAGGAAGTAATTTTTAAACCTGTTGATTACAAGGAAGTCAATGTCAAAAGTCAAATAGCATCGGTAATTCGACATCTGCCAAAGTATTATCAGTATCAAAGTTTAGGAACTTATAATGCACTACTTTCTCTTTTTAATATTACCACTGAGCAAATAATAGGTGAAATACAGGGTCAATCTAAGCAAGGTCTTATTTATTTTGCACTGAACGAAAAAGGAGAAAAGGTAACAAATCCTTTCAAATCCTCTCTTTTTGGAAAACAGGCTGGTATGGATAGTTTGCACAATCATTTCGAACAATCTAAAGAAAAAATGAAAACAGAACCTTCTAAAGACATCCTAAAAAATTCGATAGAGGTTGCCATGCAAACCACGAATAATGAAACTGATTTCAAAAAACAACTAGTCGATCAAGGAGTTAATACAATTGTCCGAAGAAATGATCAAGGGCGTATATACGGAATGACTTTTATTGACCATGAATCGCGCACCGTGTGGAATGGATCCCAATTAAGTAAAAATTTATCTGCCAACGTTTTTAATGATTTATGGAGAAATGAAGGGACTCAAAAAGTTCAAAATGAGGTACAGAATACCAAAACAATTTCATTAAAAACCAGTAAAAATGAATCCTTACCAGAAACAGAAAAACCACATGCACTTTTTGATTTTCTTAATGGAAATTATTCAACCCACTCTATACCTGACTTTGGACTTATAGAAAGCCTTGTAACTTTATTACCAAATGCTCAAGGTGAAGATTATGAAGAGCAAGTATTTGCTAATCAAATAAAGAAAAAGACAAAACGTAACAATCATCACGGAAAGAAATAGTTTAGCGAGACAACCAATGCCAATGGATGCCAACGAAAGTCAATTGACTTAGATTCTTTTACGTTCGATCTACTTTCGCTCGTTACATTTTTAACTTTTCAATTATGCAAGGAGAAGACGACCTAAGAGGACTAGCTAAAATCATGGCTTTCATGCGCGCTGTAAGTATCCTTCTACTACTCATGCACTTTTACTGGTTTTGTTATAGTTTTTTCTTAGAAAAGGGCTGGACGCTACAAATCATTAACAAGATACTAGGTGATTTTCAACGGACTGCAAGTCTATTTTCTCACACTTTGTACACGAAGATTTTTGCATTGGTATTGTTAGCTTTAAATTGTTTGGGTACAAAAGGAGTCAAAAACGAAAAAATTACTTGGTCTAAAATAGCTATTGCCTTAATCGCTGGATTTATACTTTTCTTTCTGAACACAGCATTGCTGAAGTTGTCTGCTAATCTAGCTATTTCGTTATACATCACGTCTACCTCAGCGGGCTATATATCGTTAATGATGGCTGGCGTTTGGATCAGTCGACTGCTGCGTACCAATCTTATGAGCGATGTTTTTAATAATGAGAATGAAAGCTTCATGCAAGAAACCAAATTAATGCAAAACGAATATTCCGTTAATTTGCCAACCAAATTTTATTACAAAGGCACATGGAACGAAGGTTGGATTAATGTTGTAAATCCTTTTCGAGCTTCCATCGTTTTAGGAACACCAGGATCTGGTAAGAGTTATGCCATTATAAACAACTATATCAAGCAGCATATCGAAAAAGGATTTTCGATGTACATCTATGATTTCAAATTCGATGATCTTTCTACCATTGCATATAATCATTTACTAAAACATTCGGACAAGTATACCGTTAAACCAAAATTCTATATCATCAACTTTGACGATCCTAGCAGAAGTCATCGTTGCAATCCTATCAATCCAGATTTTATGACAGACATCTCAGATGCTTATGAATCTGCCTATACCATTATGTTGAATCTTAACCGCAGTTGGATACAAAAGCAAGGCGATTTCTTTGTGGAATCTCCCATTATATTACTAGCCGCTATTATTTGGTTTCTGAAAATTTATGATAATGGAAAGTATTGTACATTTCCACATGCCATAGAGTTACTAAACAAGAAATATGTTGATGTTTTTACCATCCTTACTTCCTACCCTGATCTTGAAAATTATTTATCTCCGTTTATGGATGCTTGGCAAGGTGGCGCACAAGATCAATTGCAAGGACAAATCGCTTCCGCAAAAATTCCCTTGTCTCGAATGATTTCACCTCAACTCTATTGGGTAATGACTGGCGATGACTTTTCATTGGACATCAATAATCCGGATGAACCTAAAATTCTTTGCGTGGGAAACAATCCCGACAGGCAAAATATTTATTCTGCTGCCTTGGGTTTGTACAATTCTAGAATTATAAAACTAATCAACAAGAAAGGAAAATTAAAAAGTTCTGTGATAATTGATGAGTTGCCAACTATCTACTTTAGAGGACTAGATAATTTGATAGCCACAGCTAGAAGTAATAAAGTAGCGGTATGTTTGGGATTTCAAGATTATTCGCAACTGACACGTGATTATGGCGACAAAGAAAGTAAGGTGATCCAAAATACGGTGGGTAATATTTTTAGTGGTCAGGTTGTGGGAGAAACGGCCAAAAGCTTATCAGAAAGGTTTGGCAAAGTATTACAGAAACGCCAGAGTCTAACCATCAATAGAAATGACAAATCAACCTCAATATCTACACAACTAGACAGCTTGATACCAGCATCAAAAATCTCTACGCTTACGCAAGGTGTGTTTGTGGGAGCTGTTTCAGATAACTTTGACGAACGCATAGAACAGAAAATTTTCCATTCTGAAATTGTGGTAGACAATGAAAAAGTAGCCTCCGAAACCAAAGCATATAAAAAGATTCCCGTTATTTTATCTTTCGTTGATGAACATGGTGAAGATCAAATGAAAGTCGAAATTGAAGCTAATTATAAACAGATTAAGCGTGATATTGTTCTTATTATAGAAAGTGAATTGGAACGCATTAAGAATGATCCTGATCTGCAACACTTGGTGCAAGAGGGTTGAAATCAATGACCCTAATTAGAATAAACCTTTATTAAATGTTTGTTATTATGTACATATTCGCTATTTTTGTTCATATTAATGAACATTTTTAAAATGAGTGCAAAAAAGCAAGTCTTATTCCCTAAACACCAACTCCTTTTAGAGCAAATGGGTGAGAATATTAAATTGGCTCGAAAAAGAAGAAAGCTCACTGCAGTACAAATTGCCGAAAGAGCCGATATTGCTAGAACCACTTTATACCAAATAGAAAAAGGAAACTCTAGTGTTGCAATAGGTGCCTATTTTAATGTTCTGAGAGTACTCGGTTTGCAAGACGATTTTTTAAAAATAGCTGCTGACGACGAACTAGGAAGAAAACTTCAAGACCTTGAACTATTAAAGTAATCCCTTGCTAGAAACAAATTAAACAGATCACTTATTCAAAACACACAACATGTCACAAAGTAAAACCGACATCTACGTTTACGCCCATTGGCAAGAAATGCAGGAACCTAAATTAATTGGTGTCTTATCTGCACAACAAGCCAAAGGTAAAAAAGCATTTAGTTTTGAATACGACAGAAACTGGCTCAAAACAGAACAAAAATTCCTTTTGGATCCAGATATCCAATTATATGGTGGTCTACAATACCCAAACCAAAAAGAAAACTTCGGTATTTTTTTAGACAGCATGCCTGATACTTGGGGACAAACCTTAATGAAACGTCGAGAAGCCCAGCTTGCTAGAGAACGGAACGAAAAGCCAAAAACACTCTATGATATTGATTTTCTATTAGGTGTATATGATGAAAGTCGTATGGGTGCATTACGATTTAAAACCGACCCGAATAGAGATTTCTTAGATAACAATAAAACTACTTCTACCCCGCCCTGGTCCTCCATCAGAGAACTCCAAAATGCAGCCGCTAATTTCGAAAACGACAAAGATAATGAAGAGGTCAATAAATGGTTAGCGGTTCTTATGGCACCGGGGTCATCATTGGGTGGAGCAAGACCCAAAGCCAATATTTTAGACAACGATAAAAGTCTTTGGATTGCTAAATTCCCCTCCAAAACAGATGTAGTAGACAAAGCAGCTTGGGAATTTTTAGCCTATAAATTGGCTATTAGTGCCGGAATCAATATGGCGCCCTGTCGAATAGAAAAAATAATGGGCAAGCACAATACATTCTTTACCAAACGCTTTGACAGGGAGAAAGGTGAAAGAATTCATTTTGCGTCGGCTATGACAATGACAGGCAACAATGAAGATACTATAAGAGATAATCCCGCAAGTTATTTAGATATTGCCGAATTTATTAGTAATCAAGGTGCAAACGTAGAAGAAAATCTTCACCAACTATGGCGCAGAATCGTTTTTAATATAGCCATTTCTAACACCGATGACCATTTGCGTAACCATGGATTTATTTTAACCAAAGAAGGTTGGATGCTCTCCCCTGCTTACGACCTTAACCCATCCATAGACAAAGATGGTTTGGCTCTCAATATTGATATGGATAATAATGCGCTGGTTTTTGAATTAGCTAAAAGTGTTGGGGAGTATTTTAGATTGAATGCTTCACAAATGGAAAACATCATTCAAGAAGTCATACAAGTTACAACCAACTGGAAAGCGATAGCCACAAAAATAGGAATTTCTAGAGCAGAGTTGGAAATGATGGAAAAGGCTTTTATTTATCAGAGATAGTTTAAATAATCAGTCTCACTCCAGTCATTCATTTTGCTCCGTTCGGCTACTCCAGTCGGTATGCTTTCATGATTAAGGTGTAAACGAAATCTGTTTTTCGGCACACCTACCCTTCGCAAGCACTTCACAACCCATAAAAAAAAACAGCAGCTTAAAAATAAGCAGCTGTTTTTTTCAGGCTTTTCCGTTCCTCAGCTCCGCACGTTCATTCCTTGCGTTCGGTCAGGCTTATATAAGCAGGATAAAGCTTCATTCCGTTGCGCTCCGTGCCTACGCTCCGCTGCGTTCCAGCCCTATCCTGCTTATAGCCTTTCTTTTTATAATTTGAGTTGGTACTCAAATCTCTTAGATTAATCTTTTCTGTGAGAATTGCAGATTCAGTAATAGTTACTTTTTACTAAAACAAGTAGAGATTCATCAACTAATTTATTTCATTTTCTTCTTTTGGGGAAAAATAAAAGAGGTTTCTCCTCCTTCATCCATAGCTATAAAAGCATCGAATTTCTTACCTGATTTACTTATCATCCCTTTTAAGAGATTGGTCTTTCCCGTAGTTATTAATGTTTCCAAATCCACAAGACTGAGCTGCATGCCACATATATTTCTGAACTGAACCCAATTACAATTTTCGTCCTTGCATTTTACCAACTTGTCCCGAATAATCAATTTTTGGACCTTACATTTTGGACAAATAAGTTCAGGTTGTCGCTCTACTTCTATTACTAAATCAAGTATTTCTTGAGTTAAAGACCTTGTGAAAGTTTCTATTTCTTTCATGAAGGTTACTAAATTCAATTCCTTATTCTCAATTTTTTGCAAAGCTAGTTCCCAGTTTGCAGTCAATTCTACATTAGCAATATTTTTATCCTTTACCAATTCATATACCTTTAATCCTTTTTCTGTCGGCAGTAGAAGTTTCTTTTCGCGTTTGACATATTCCCTCTTAAAAAGTGTTTCAATTATGGCTGCTCTAGTAGCTGAGGTACCTATTCCTGCACCTTGTATTATTTTACGCTCCTGCTCATTTTCAATCTGATTACCTGCGTTCTCCATTGCAGAAAGCAAGCTTGCTTCCGTATGAATAATTGGTGGTTTGGTTTTATTTAGCAATACTTTTGCTGTCTTAATCTTTACTTCATCACCAATTTTTAGGGCTGGTAATTCTTGAATTGGATCTTTATCATCATCGCTAAAATCACCTTTAATAACTCTCCAGCCTGCATCGAGAATTTTAATTCCTTTTAATCCAAAATCATAGTGTGCAACTTGCAGTAGAATGTTCGTTATTTCTTTTGTGCAAACTGGACAAACTGATTCTAATAATCGATAGGCAATCATTTCGTAAATTGCCTTCTCTTTGGCTGACAAAGCGGACGGTATTTTATCCGTGATCAATATACCATGATGATCGGTCACTTTTAAATCATTGACTATCCTTTTATTCAAACGATTTAATCTCATTTTAGCAATTACAGCTTTGAATTTCTCTATCTCTTCTATTATCCTTATCAACTTAGGAATTTCATCCCACATGTCTTCAGGAATATATTTGCTCCCAGTACGTGGGTAACTAATGAATTTCTTCTCATAGAGACTCTGAGCGATATTGAGCGTTTCCTCTGCCGTTAGATTTAACCTTATGTTAGCTTCCTTCTGTAATGCTGTAAGATCAAATAACAATGGAGGCTGCTCATTAACTGTTTTGGTTTCTATGGCAATCACTGAAGCCTTTCCATGTTTATGCACTGTTTTCAATGCATACTCAGCCTTTTTACCTTCATCCCATTTAAGTGTAGAAAGACTTTTAAAATCAGTGTATTCTTTGTTATGCTCTAATTCAATTTGCCAATAGTGTTCAATTGTGAATGACTGGTTTTCTAAAAATCGTTTACAAATTAATGCTAATGTTGGAGTTTGAACCCGACCCAATGAAAAAATACCACCTCCACTCGTGACAGTTAGTGCTTGCGACGCATTAATCCCTACTAACCAATCGGCACGACTCCTTCCCACTCCTGCATCATGCAAACTATCAAAGTCTTTTCCTGATTTAAGATTCTCAAATCCTTTCAGAATAGCCTTTTCGGTTAACGAACTAATCCATAATCGTTCGAAAGGTTTAGAGCAGTTTAAATATTCATAGATGTACCAAAAAATAAGTTCTCCCTCTCGCCCAGCATCCGTGGCCACAATGATACTCTCGCACTGTTTAAATAGTTGATCAATAGTATTCAGTTGTTTCAATGCTCCAAGATCACGAATATAAGTCTTGTCTTTTTTTACTTTACGTACTGTCAATATGAATGGATTAGGTAATATTGGCAAAGCTTCTCTTTGAAACCCACTAATTCCATAATCTTCCGGCATGGCTAAAGACACTAAATGTCCGAACGCCCAGGTTACCTGATATCCATTTCCCATCAAGTAACCTTCTTTCTTTTCTGTAGCTCCTAACAAGAGAGCAATCTCCCGAGCAACACTTGGTTTTTCAGCAATTACTACTTTCATGTGAACAAGTCTTTAAGATAATTACATTTTTCTACCTTTAGATTTAGCAGCTACTTTGGGTTTCTCCTGCTTTTCTTGCTGTTTTGTATTATCAGGATCATTCTGCTTGCTTTTCAAAGGCTCTTTAATTTGCTTAGTCGTATCGTTGGTTTTACCTTCGGAATTAACTGCAACCTGTGTTTTACTTTCTTCTTTAGGTTGCGCTTTCTCTTTTAGTTTATTGGGATTATCGAAAGAAAAACTTGTTTTTCCACTATCTTTATCGAATGTGACGTATCCTTGGTATTCTTTTCCCTTCTTGTCAAGCAAACCGCTTACATAAACTGCTTGCCCTTCCTTAAATTTTTCGAATTGTGCAGTATCTAGTTCTTTCCCACGAAAGGTTTTTGGAACTTCAATATCTTGCTTTTCAGCTTGCTTGTAGCTACTTCCTCTATCGAACAAAAACTCGATATATCGCTTATCTGCATTAAACTGTACCGAGGCATTAAAAGGTTCTCCTTTTTTAGAAATCATACCTTCTAAATACAATGGTTTTCCTTCTGACAATGTAGTTTTTTGTTGGCCATCAATCTTAATGCCTTTGATTTCTTCTGGAATTTTAATGAGGGTTGTACGCAGTGCAATAAGTTCATTTGTTAACTTGTCAATACTAATGATTGATGGAATTGTTTCCCCTGTTTTGGTGTTTGTCAAGTCAACTACTCGCCCCATATTTCCATTTTTAAGCAAATTATCTTTGTCCTCTTTTGTAAATTCATGGCCAAAGAACTTAAATTGTAATTGAGGTTCTTTTCGAATTCCGTGAATTGCCAATACTACCTGCCCATCTTCTTTTGCTTGCAGCGAAAGCCTAGCATCCATTTTAGTGATTGAAGTTCCTAAATCAAGAGTGACTGGAACTAATTCATTTGTTTTGTAGCCTTTTAGTAAAGGTTCAAGGACATTCATTTTTTCAAGTCTTTCTTTAGACAAACCAATATTAGACATTGATTTCCAATCGATTTGCTCTACTTTGTAACGGTTTTCCGTTTCTGTTGTCAATTTTGTTGTTTCCATAGTATTCTTATTTTCTTGTTTATAATTTATTTTTATTTCATTTTTAACTATTATTTTTTCTACATCTTTGCTAAAATTTTTTATCGCTTTTTTTATTTCAATAGCTATAGCAGTTACTTGCTTTGCTGAAAAGCTTAAAAAAAGAAAATGGGTAGGATCTTTAAATTGATGGTAGAAATTGCTGAAAAAATTAGTTAATAGATCTCCGTGTTTGTCTATCCTTATAAACTGGTTTTCATTCTTTTTTTTTGGCAATATCGTTTCCCGTTCTTGATCTTTTCCAATATCCTTAACTACTTCAATTTTCTTTTTTTTTGTATCATGTACTAGTAAGACATCCGAAAATTGTTCTGAAAATTCTGGTCTATCAGTAGGTTGTTCGTTCATTACAACAGTATTTTAAATTTCATTACCCGAAAATAATGGGACAAGAACCTTCCAATCAATTAATGACTTCAACTGGCTTGACTTGTCCTATTTTGTCTTTTTTCTTTGAAAGAGGCATTAAAACTCTCACGAATAAACTGGTGTAAATCCGATTGTTTATAATAGATTTTGCCACTAAGTGTATAGTAGGCCAGTTTACCTGAGGATCTATAGCGCTGTAAAGACCTATTACTGATTTTTAACATTTGAAGGACGTCTTGATTATCAAGCAATTCTTCTCCATCAATATTGTTTCTACTTTTTTGGACATCATTAATTTGATCATTCATTAAATCAAATCGGTCCATGATACGTTCCATCCAACTTATAAATTCCATTCTATCGATATTCATATAGATATGTTTTAATCATTTATACAAAGTTGGAATACATTTGTACTATATTCTGCCAAGGTTAGCCAATTGAAAAGAAGATTTTTAAATTTCTAAAAAATATATAGTTGATTATTTATCAGATGATAACGTTACTCTTTTACAAGTGAAGTTTTGTGCAGAGCGAACTTTACCAATGGGTATATATGGGTAGCTATTACAAAAAAAGCAGTATTTTAAAATACTGCTTTTAAATGTGGAAATATTATAATTATTTATAAATCTCTATCCATATACTGCTCTAAAGAAGATTTGAGTTGGTCTAAAAATAAAGTGCGATTACCTGCGCGGTCTTTCATGCGATGAAATGCATGATGAATATCTCCCAATTGGACACGAAATAATAGCTGGAAAATTAAACTGATTTTACGGATTCCTACCTTACCATTAGAAATTGCTCCAGATGCGTAAAGAGCATAAATTAATTCTATCAGTGCATTTTTAGATTCTGTCCAGAAAACATCTTTGGTAGATTCGGTATTCTGTAAAGCCATACCCGGCTTGTCTACAGGATTTATTTTGATAATTAAATAATTATAAAGCAGTTCATCCGCTATAATACGGGAAACTTTGTAATCATAATATGTAGAAAATTGGATATCAACTTCAAAGATAAAACTGTTAAGGCCCGTATTAAGATTTATCTTCCCCAATTTAAAAAAATCGTGGTCCCTGTCAGTTCTTCCAGAACGGTAATATCGGTAAAAATCAGAATTGCAAATATGTTCCTTATATTCCTGCTTTAGCTGCTGTAATTCACTGGAATAATATTTATAATACATTTTTCCTGTACTCACTGGACAAGAGGTTTCTATTCTGTACATCTTGTTGTAATAGATTAACTTACCCAGAATTTGCGGTTTTATGATTCTGAAGAATTCAATTTCTTCATTTTCATCTGTAAAATGATGTTCCAAAACATGGTTTTTCATACCTGATAATAAATCCTGAAGGAATTTAGTCATACGATAGGATTCGTCTATTACATGCACTGATTCCAAACTTATTTCCTGTTCTTTTTTTAGTATACTGTAGAGCGCATCTTTATAAGTGGACTGCATCATACTGACAATATTAAAGTGAATAAGTAATTCATTTAGGTCCCAAATTTTAAGAATGTTAATGTTATATTACACAATATAATTCCATTGCAACCCTTATTTTGAATTGTTTAGTTTGCTTGAAAATTTCATTACCGACAGCATTAAATGATTCAATCGCTTCTTCAAACATCTTTTTAAATATTAGTTGTCCATATCTTTGGTCATTTTGCAATTGATTTGTAATCATTTTGCAAAGTATTCATAAGTTCCATTGCATAATTATCTCTTGCCTGAACATAGGCTACTTTTGGAATTATCCTAGCTCCTAATTTTCTTTTTTCAAATGAGGCTGACACTCCAAAATCTATCTTTTGAAGTTGTAATTCATTCGCTCTTTTTATGGTTTGAAATAACAATTGCCTGTACAGTTCGTATTCTTTTGCCCATTTATAATCCATACCTATTAATTCAGGGACATAGGTATAATTGTCGTTTTTGTAGCAGAACATAACTCCAACAAATGGATTTTCGGGCTCTGATATCAAGGCTAATATTATAAACTCCCAGTTGGGACTTTCATTCATGCTTTCGAAAATTTCTTGTGTATATCGGAATGTATTGATAGCGTAATTATTGTCTTTTACATTGTTGTAGAGTTGATATGCTCTTGCTATTTCTGATTTGCTTAATTTATCTTTTATTGCAACATCATAGTACTGCTCATATGGTTCTATCTCTTTATTGAAATGTTTACGGGAACGCAACGATAATGTTTTTGTAAACTCTTCGTATGAATGCCAAACTTGGTTTTCAATTACACAGGATTCCGGCATATCTATTTTGAAATAACCTTGGTCTACTACTGTTTTGTTGTAGCTGTTGTTTTTTTCGAAATCTCTTAAAACTAGCATGTCTGCATTTAAGTCATTGTATTTTTCTTCCAGCTTATCCAATAATAGTTTCAATGCTTTTTCTGCCAAAGGATGTTCCTGATTGATGTAGCAGTGTTTTCCTTCGGTGAATAGAGAACCCATACCCAATACTCTTGAGGTGAGGTATAAAGGATTAGTCTTTCTTATTTCTTCCAAATGAATAGAGACCGATTCAGTAGCCAGCATATCATCTTTCCAAAGACCGTAGGAAAAAAAGGTTATTAACAGTATGGTACCTTTGTTGTCTTTAATAGTGAAATAATAAAAATCCCATTGGTTTGTTGGATCTGGATGCCGGCTGAAAGTTTTTTCTAAATAAACCAGTCCTTCCCAATCAAAGATATTTTGTTTTCCCATGTATTGGTTCCATTCTTCTTTTATGATATCCTGAATGGTATTTTTTTCTTCGATAAAGAGCTCCTGTTCTTTTGATTCTGAAATGTTTTCTGCTTTTTTATTGTCCATTCCAAAAGCCTGTCTTATTTTGATTTCACTATTATTTGTTTCTTCCAAAGCTTTGGGAAAATGGTATTCCATTGCATCAGTTAAGGCTGTAATATCTTCCAGCTGGTTGTGGCTCGATAATGTTATTCTGATTCCTGTGTTCTTTATTGGAACTGCTGGATAAATTCCCAAGTTCAGAAAAAATCCTTCTTTAAATAGGCGATGTACAAACTTATAAGCTGTTACAGGCGTACCCATACCCAAAAAGAACACTGGCGAATCATTTTTTGAAATTATAGGGAGGTTTCCGTTTGATAGTAACTGGTTAAAATAATCGATTTTATCAGTTAGGCCTTTTTGTTTCAATTCTATTTCTGGAGTTAAATGAATGTCTGCCGAAGCAATTGCTGCCGCAACAGATGCAGGTTCTAACTGAGCGGAAAAGGTTAATGGTCCGCCAAAATTTTTGATTTTATCTCTTAGTTTCTGATTTCTGCAAAATACCGTCGCACCACTGGCTCCAAAGGTTTTACTTAGTGTACTCACAACAATACAATTTTCGGGAAGTTCTTGTATCGCATCAAAAATATAACCAGTTCCATTTTTACCTCGCCAACTCATACCATGAACATCGTCAAAATAGAGATGAAGCTGAGGATATTTTTGAGTCAAAGCCAATAATTCTAGGATAGGTGCATAATCACCAAACATGGAATATACACCATCAGCCATATACCAGATTTTATTACATTTGGTAGTTAATTGTTTGATTTTATCTTCTAACATTTCCAAATTGCTATGTCGGATCATTTCTACTGGAATTCCTCGTAGCTTTAAAAGCTGACACGCATTTTGTACACTCCAATGTACTTGATGATCCATTATCACGGCATCTTCATCTCTTAACAATGTCGGAATAACAGCTAAATGTCCTAATGTACTGTTCTTTGTTATAATCGGAGGTACGCCATACATTAATTCTATTTTTTGCTCTAGTTCATTGTAAAGCGGATGCGAAATATATGACTTAGAAAGTGGAAATTGTGTACCATAATTGTCTATGGCTGCTATTGCGGCCTCTTTCAACCGAATGTCTTGTTCGAGTCCCAAGTACCCAGTTGTACCAAAATGAAACATTTCCTTTCCCTTAATTTGGATTGTCCTACCCGTCAATTTTTTGTCTTCTGCATATAGATGCAGTACTCCTTCTTTTTTTGCTCCTGATAAAACCTCATCGACCGTATCAATGAAATTGTTGTGCTTGATTTTTGCCATCTTCAAATTATTTAGGTTGTTTTAAAAATTAGATTTCTAAAATTCATCATAAAAATTTAAAGTTATTTCATCTTATACCTCAATACTCCCAATATAACAAGTCAAAGTCCCAAATTGACAACTAAAACATCCAAATTGCAACAAATAATCCCAAATTGGCAAGTGACTTATTAATAGATGTTTATATTTTTGTTAAATTAGAAAAATTAAATCCATAAAACATGATTGCAGCACATGATTTTTATGAGAATGATTTCGCCAGATTTTGGATCTCTGGTGGCATTCTCTTTTTTGAATACAAACCTAATACAACTATTGATTTAAGGGTATCCCAGTGTGTAGTAACCGATAGAATCCATTTTCAAAACGAATGTACTTATCCTATTTTATGTGATATTAGAGGTGTTGTAGCTACTGAGAAAGCTGGAAGAGATCATTTAGCACAGTCGGGCTCTATTTTGACGCAAGCAGTAGCACTAATTGTACATGAAAAAGTTTCCTTAATTATTAGTACTTTTTATGTAGAGATTAGTAAGCCTTCTGTACCCACTCAAATTTTCACTAAAGAAGATGACGCTTTAATTTATCTAAAAGGGTTTGTTTAGCGTTTAGTGTAAGATAAAAAATTAAAAGTTGAATCTTATGAATAAAACATACAACGAAGAGCGTATTGTTACAATTCATCAAATGTTATTTGAGATGGCACGTGGCAATTTCAACAGTCGCATTCCTTTAAGTTCAAATGATGAAGAATTGGAAACGCTAGTTGTTTTAATTAATATGGTTGCGGAAGAAATGAAAGAGTCCATTTTTCAAATTGGGTACGTGAATACACATAGGACAAATCAATTTACAGCTTTAAGCACAATAGTTTTAGATTCATCTTTTCTTATTAATAGTTTTACACCTGAAGTTATTCTTTTTTTGGGTTATTCAGAATCGGAGTTGCTAAACTTATCTTTGGCGGATATTATTACAAAAGCCTCTTTTGAACAATTTCAAGAAGTACTTGAGACAAATAGTACTTTGCCTATAACCATTACATTAGATTTTACAGCTGAAAAACACTTACCTATTTCGGTCGCCAGTAACATTGTAAGGTTGGTTAATCGTTCGGAAATTATAATAAATCTGGTTACTCCTGCACGTCAAGATACTTATAGTCCTTTACTGTATGGGAATGAAAACGAGAAACATAATAAAACTCGAAAGGCAGATGCATTATTGATTCAAAAACTTTATGATTATATTTTAGCACACCTTGAAGAACCCCTTCCCTCCTTAAAGGTACTTTCTTCTAAATTCGGAACAAATGAACATAAATTAAAAGATGGTTTTCGCCATTTTTTTAAGACTAGTATTTATCAGTTTTATAATCAAGAGCGACTCAAAAGAGCTTTCTTTATGATTGAACATACTGGAATACCGTTAAAAAATATTTCTGTCATGAATGGTTTTAATAATTATCCAAATTTCTCAAAATCTTTTAAAAAACAATTTGGTTTTTCTCCCAACGAATTAAAGCGAAATGAAGTTGGTTTTATTTCGTCAGATGAGGATTAAAGTTATCCGTTTTAGTCATCTCTTACTCCCAAAAAGACAACTGTAGTCATTATATAATTCAGAATTTTGCTTTAAATAAAAAGTACTATGAAACTGAATATTAAATTACAAAATGTATTTTTAGAGATGGTCTGCTTCCTGTATATCGTTTTGTTTACCTATGCTGCAATCAGTAAACTAATTGATTTTGAAAACTTTCAAACACAATTAGGCCAGTCGCCACTTTTAAGTGCTTATGCTGCTTCTATCTCGTTTCTTGTAATTTTTGCGGAATTGGGACTAGTACTTGCTTTATCTCTGCGAGTAAGTCGAATAAAGGCCCTTTATTTATCAGTGGGCTTAATGACTTTTTTTACTACATATATTATTTTAATTTTGAATTTTAGTTCGTTTATTCCATGCTCTTGTGGTGGAATTTTAGAAAAGTTAGGATGGACTGAACACTTGATTTTCAACCTTTTTTTCATCGTCATAGGTAGTTGTGGACTTATGCTTTGTCAATTCCACAAAAAAGTGATTATCACACTTTTAGCGATAGTAGTATCAAGTGTGCTTTTCGTTGTTTTTATATTTTTATCATCAGAGGATACGATGCAGAAGCAAAATCCATTTATTCGTCGATTTACTCCCAACGTTGCATCAAGGACTTTAACAAAAAACTTAAATAATTATGGATTTTACTTTGCCGGCCGCTCTAAAGGAAAGATCTATTTAGGAAATACAATTTCACCTTTAACTATCATTGAGTTTGACAGCACATTACAACATAAAAAACAATATTCTATTCAACTTATTCCAGATACTTTACCTTTTAGAGCCGTTAAAACAAAAATTGTGGGTGCTCATTTTTTTCTTTATGATGGTTCTATTCCTATCATTTATCGGGGTTTAGTTTCTGATTGGAAAGCTACCATTTGGGCTACCAAAAAACCTTATTTTACTACATTACAACCAATTGATTCTACTCTTTGTATATTTAGAGGACAACAATTAGGTACTTACGAAAATATATTGGGTACCATAGCTTTAGATGATTCTTTAAAAATTAGAAAGCAAAAGCACTTATTACAAAAACAAATAGACGGTATTTTTGACAGGGACGGAACCCTGACTTATAGCGAAGGTTTAAAGAAAATCGTTTACACGTATTTCTATCGGAATCAATTTATTGTAGCCGATACAGCTTTGCAACTTGTCCATCGCGTTACGACTATTGACACCACTACCAAAGCTAAATTAAAAGTAGTCAGAGTCAAAAAATCAGGGGATAGTAAACTTGCAGCTCCGCCTTATACTGTTAATTTAAGAAGTGCTGCCTTTAATCAACTTTTGTTTAATCAATCAGGGCTTCGTGGTCGTTATGAAAGTAAAAAAAATTGGAATTATGCCTCCATAATAGATGTTTATGATATTACCAATAAAATCTATTTATTCAGTTTCTACATCTACCACGAAAATAAAATGAAAATGAGTGATTTATTGATAACTGAAAAGGCCTTGTATGCAATAGTAGGACATCAAATTGTAAAATATACTTTTGGGACCCAAATGTTAACGCAACTAAAAAAATAAAATGAAAGATATACTGGCCGGTATCAGGGGTAAGATCGAAAACCTGTAGAAAAGAGTAGATCGAAATAATAATTATTAATTTTTTTATTATGAAAACAGATTTTTTAAAATTGATGGTGCTTCCAATGGTAGCATTCTCATTGGCTAGTGCTGCTGCTGTAACCACTAGTACGGCTAAAGAAAGCCAAACGGCTACGGCAATTATTAATGGTTATATCCATTCACCACTCCCTTCCAGTTGTAAACTGGTAAACGTAGATTGCGATGTTACTGGAAATGCTTTTTGTATGAGTGGTTCTTCACAAGTATTCGATAAAGATAGTGAAACGACCTGTTCTACGCCGCTTTTTAGAACTGTTAATCCGTAGATTAACGAATAAGTGCAGTTTTTTCAAACTGCACTTATTTATTTTATTCCTTTAAATATTGGTCAAACCAATCGGTAATTCGTTTTGTAAGGTCCATTTTATTCTCCTTGATTACAATTACATGCTGGTCTTTTGGATATACTAATAAAACATTCTTTTTCTTGGCTCTCCTCAACGCATTATAAAAAAGTAAACTCTGTTCGTAGGGCAAATTAGTCTCCATTTTACCCACCCAAGAAAGTAATGGTGTAGTAACATTATCTGCATAAAGTATGGGTGAATTTTTTAGGTACAACTCTTTGTCTTCAAAAATAGATTTTCCTATTCTCCATTGTTGCGATTCACTTCGCCATAATTCTGGGATATTGAGACTTTTTGAGTTACTAAAATACCAACTTACCATGTCTGAAATTGCTGCACCCGATACTGCCGCTGCAAAAATTTTCGATTTTGTAATAATGTAATTTGTTTCATAACCTCCGAAAGAATGCCCTATTAAGCCAATATGCTTGGTGTCAATCATTCCTGTTTTTACAACGGCATTGTTTGCAGCAACAACACAGTCCAGTGCACTATTTCCGGTTTCTCCTTCATAATATTTCACATCAGGCATTAGTACAAAATAATTTCGTTGCACAAAATGTTTCACATTAAAACCAGTATCGTTGTATAAAGTTGGAATGCAATATTCGTAAAGTGCGTTAGTGATTTGCGAGTACAAATTGATTACCATCGGATATTTTTTGCCTACTTCATAATTTACCGGATAATATAATAATCCTTGCAGTTTGTCTCCTTTTGAATTTGAAAATGAAATTAGTTCTACCTTTCCTTGATTAAAGTTTTTATCATGGGTATTACTTTCAAACAGAACCTTATTTACACCGTTTTTAAATGATACAATTCTTGGAGACTCATTTTGTGATTGTTCTCGATACACATAGACTTCATTATTGGCTCTTCGCAATTCATCTGATTTTGTATCATTATTTGCTACTGGAATTAAAGTGTTGGATGTAGAAACTAATTTGAATTGTTGTGCTTTGGTTGTTGCATTTCTTGATGACACGATTAAATCATTAGCTGAATTAATTTCAGTTAGTGCCCAACCATTATAATTATCATTTCCAATTTGCTTGATGTTCGAACCATCTACAGTGAAGTAAGTACCGCTTTCTCGTCCGTTTGTAATGCGTTTTAGTTTACTTGTTTTGAAGTGAAATTGATAGATATCGAATTCATCTTGTAGTAAAAGGTATTCTCCATCATCACTCCATCCTTTCATTCCAAAAACATGTGGTCTAGTTATATACTTTAAATCATTTGAAACCCATTCGGAACCTGCAGGTGGCACAATTGACACCGTAGATTGTGTTTTTATATTGTACAGCCACCAATTTTTATCTTTAAAATAGCATATGTATGCTCCATTTGGAGAAAAAGACAATAAGTAATTTTCGCCGGGTTGCTTTTCTAAAAATAGCTTTTTGGTGCCATCAGCCAGATTGTACAAGAAATAGTCAACCTCACCATAGCGTTTAAAATGAGGTGCATATGCAGTGGGATTGTAAAGTAATGCAACTGATTTACTGCCGTTAAGCTGTACAAAAGGAAGTTCTTTACTTGTAATCGTATTCCAGCGCTTTTCTTCGATAAACCAAACCGATAAAGTGGAATACCCCTCAAGATTTTCCCTACTTGCTTTTGGATAAATCCATAAATCTTCTGTATCCCAAACCTCGACATCGTCTTTTTTTGGTGTTGCCTCTTCTTTGACTTTTGCGATTCCAAAAAATATCCTTTTACCATCACTTGAAATTTTGAAAGATTTTGTGGTAACAATTTCATGCTTTTCTGGAAAATTTGAGAATGATTTTGGCTCAAAGGTTTGAATACTGTTATCTTGGGTTTTGTAGAAGTTCAGTTTTGTGTATTTCCCGTTGATGGCCTCTTCGAGCCAAAAAACACCTTTTCCATATTCTGCTAATGTCAGACCAGATAATTTGTTTTGCGTTGTGTGATATTCTGTTTTTTGTTTTGTCCGAAGCTTTATTGTTCCGAAACTACTTTTCCCATTATTGTTAGTGAGATAAGTCAGTATATTATTAAGCTGGTCCAATTGGTATTCTGTTACATTTGGAACACGGATGATTTCTTTGTTTTTTATTGTTCTCATGATTAATTCCCTATCATTGGAATAGCTCACAATAATTTTCCCACTATTTGCAAATTCAAAAGCAGCACTATTCAATATAACAGTACTTTCACTATTTTCTAAGTTGGTTACTATTACTTTATCTCCTTGAAAGGCACCAAATGCAATTTCACCGCCAAATTTGCCTTGTGTTCCTTGTGGAAAACTAAATCCAATATTTTTCTCTGTATGTTTTACAAATAATGTATCTGAACCATTGCTGTACTGCATATCAAATGAAATCCAGTTTCCTTTCTGGGAAATAGCTCTGTTTTCTAATTTGCCCCACCTTTCATACTCTGCTTCAGCAATGTTTTTTTTGGAATTATCCTGCCCGTAAATAGAGCAGGATATTACTATCCAAAATGACAAAATTGTTTTTTTATAAGAATAACTGAAAGCAATAGTACTATTGTTTTTTAATAACTTCATAACTTTAATATCCAGTGTTTTGAGGTTGTAAATTTGGATTTGCATTCAATTCTAGCTCTGGAATAGGCCACAAAATATCTGAACTGTTCCAACCTGGTTTTGAAACAGATAGTATTCCATCGACTGTTCCACTGCGCTTTAAATCAAAAAAGCGATGCCCGTGTTCAGTAAAAAACTCAAATCTTCTTTGTTTTTGAATTTCAGACAAAATATCAGTTGCAATAGTTGATGTAATTATTGGTAAACCAGCGGTCGTTCTTATCTTATTTAAATCCTCTTTTGCACCCGCTAAATCGCCTTGTTTTGCTCTTGCCTCGGCTCTGATCAAATATTGTTCTGCTAAACGCAACACAATAGAATATTCCTGCGAACTTGTTGTTGCGGTACGTAGTTTGTATTTATTGGGATGGTACCAAGTATTTAGTCCAGTGGTAACTGACTTTGTCCAATTCACTTTGCGTTGGTCGCCTGTTTCAAATGCATTCATAAAATCGGCACGAAGCGCACAAACTGGTGGCGGTCCAGATACGAAAATAAAAGTTGTACCTTCATTACTATTTCGTACCGCTGTTGCTGATGTTAATTGCCAAATAGTAGTTTTACTATTTCTTAGAAAAATTTTGTTTAAATCCGTTTCCCAAGCATAAAGCGGACTATTGATAACAGTAGTTGCTTCATTTGCTGCTTCTGTATTTTTATTCATATATAAATATACTCTAGCCAGCATGGCTTTGGCCACCATTTTATTGGGTTTGGCACGATCCGAAGAACTATAATTTTCAGGCAATCTAGCACTGGCACTTTCTAAATCGTTGGCGATTGCTGCATATACTTCATCCGCAGAACTGCGCGTAACTTTTCTATTAAATTCATAATTGGTTCGTGTAATATAGGGGATGCTACCATAAATTTGCAACAGATAAAAATGCACTAGAGCACGAACGAATAGTGCTTCACCCGACACTCTGTTTTTAACCGCAATAGTTAACCCAGTCGCATTCTCAACACCTTGAATAACTGAATTTGCGTTATATATTTGACTATAGCTTGAAGTCCAAAGTGACGCCACAGTAGCATTGTCAGCCGTAAGCGCATTGTTGTAAATAGGTAGGGAAATTGTAGAGTTGGTATAATCTTGTAATTCATCAGCGTACAATCCCATTCTGACAGATGCACCAGTAGGTAATCCAGATAGGATGCCTCCGTCTCGTAGTTGTGCATAGATTTGTGCCATTGCTGCATTTGCTGTCAATTCACTTTCAAAAACTGTAGTTCCTGTAAGCTGAGAATTAGGCAATGGAACCTCGACAAAATCACTACAGGAACTTGAAGACAGTATCAGTGCCAAAACCAAAAGAATGCGATACACCTGGAATGGCTTTGTTAGTACCGTTATAAATTGTAAATTTTTCATATTACTATTTTTTTGAGGATTAAAAGTTTAATGTCATTCCACCGCTGATCACTTTTAGCGGGGGTAGGAATCCTGAAAACTTAAACTCGGGATCACCTGCTTTGTAAGATGTAAATGTCAGTAGGTTTTGACCTTGAATAAAAAGTTTGCATTTTACATTAGTGGTCGTTTGTAACGGAATATCATAGGAAAGTGAAATATTCTTTAGTCTGATAAAAGAGCCGTCTGTAATTACAGCATCACTTTCTATGTACCTATAATACGTGCTTACCGCTGCACCATTTAGTCCTGTAGTGTGCAGTTGTGAACTGCTTTGATCCCCAATTTGCTGCCAAGCGTCACCACTAGTGTTGCTTTGGTTTACTTGACCACCTCCCGGAACATTTGAAATGTAATCATAATTGTCTCTTTTTACGAACTGCAATAAAAAATCCAATTGCCAATTTTTATAGTCCAATTGGTTTTGGATGCCTCCAAAATATTTAGGAGATAAGTCCTTGCTAATTTGCTTGTCAGCTGCTGTTATGCTTCCATCCCCATTTAAATCTACAAAATCGTATAATCCTGTTTGTGGATTAACACCTTTGCTTTGGTATAATTTTACAATATCAATTGATTGGCCAATCACATACCGATTTGCAAAAGTGGAACCTGAAAGATTCGGAAAAGAAAGTAGTTTATTTTTTGCAACGGCCACATTGAAGTTTGTTGACCATTTAAAAGAGTTTGAATCAATATTTAGGGTTCTAACGGAAAATTCAAAGCCTGAATTTTCAACGGTAGCATCAAGATTCGCATTCAATGACAAGAAACCTGTTGTAGCTGGCATAGGAATACCCACCAATTGATCCGACGAACGATTCCTATAAAATGCTAGCGTGCTAAAAATTCTGTCTTTAAAAAAACCAGTTTCTAAAGCTAATTCTAGTTTGCGATTGGTTTCCCATCCAAAGTCGGCATTATAAAGTCGTGTAGGTTGTAACCCAATTATGCCCTGATAATTTGCACCAGTTGTACCGTAGGTATCATAAAACTGATAATCTCCAATTTGATCATTGCCCGTAGTTCCATAACTAAAACGGAGTTTTCCAAAATTCATTTTACTATTTTCTGGATTGAATTTTTCTTTGCTAAAAATCCATGCAGCACCAATAGCACCAAAATTAGCATATTGTTTGCCTGGTCCAAATCGGCTGGATCCATCCCGACGACCTGTAAAGTTTAAAAAGTATTTTTCGTTGTAACTGTAATTGATGCGACCAAAAAAAGCTTGATAACGGTATAAAAAGGTATCGCTATTGGTTGTGTTTTTTGTAATTGCAGAAGCTAAGTTGTTAATCAGATTGTTGTTTGCAAAACCAATACCCGATTGGAATAGGCGTTCTGTACGTTGCTGTTGGCTTGTCATCCCTAGTAGTACATCAAATTTGTGGTTTCCAAAATTTTTGAAACCTCTTAGTTGTGGCTCTATAATCCATGATTGTCTGCTGGTAAGGTTTAAGTACATTGATGAATTGTCACTCCCAACTTCGTAAACGGGATTGTAAATGGTGGATGGTATCGTTCGAACTTCCTTGGTTTTTAAATCGGTAAAACCAAAATTTGATTTTATTTCTAAACCTGAAATTAGTTCATAAGACAACACGCTGTTGGTTACTAAGTCATTGGTGTTCGCGCGGTAGGTGCTTTTTAGGGGTGCCAAAGGGTTTTCGAAGGTATCATTTTCCCAGTTTAAATTACCATTTGAATCGTAAAGTGCGGGAGCGTTTGGTGCCAAATAACGCGCTGTTAACGTCAAATCTGTCGCTGCTTGTAGATTATCTTGTGCCGTGTAATTTCCCGAAAAAGAGATTTTGAATTTCTTATCTAAAGAAGTGTGGTTTATTGAGCTAAGAATCCCTCCTTTAATGTACCTGAAATCTCCCGGAAGGACTGTTCCCTCGGTTCTGTAATTCCCACTAATCAAGAATTGTGTTGTTTCAGTACCACCAGAGATACTGGTTCTAAAGTCATTAATTGTTGCTGAACCACCTAATAATTCCTTTTGCCAATTAGTATATCGAGTTTGATCCCAAGCCCCATTTACATCATAATCAGTATCCGAGATTGGGATTCCATCATTGATAAATGCTTGTTTACGCATCGAAAGATACTGCTGCGTATTCATCAGATCTAAAAATTTAGTCGCTGTACCAACGGCCGTAGAGGCAGTTACTGAAATGTTTGTTTTGCCTGATTTTCCTTTTTTTCGAGTAATTAAGACCACACCATTTGCTCCCCTTGAGCCGTAAATTGCAGTCGCATCAGCATCTTTTAATACTTCGATGCTTTCAATGTCATTGGGATTAATACTGTTGAGCGGGCTGGCTTGGCTTGGTAATGCCGTTGATGTGTTCGCACTTCCTATGGACTCGTTAGAATAGGGAACTCCATCAATAATGTATAATGGTTCATTTCCATCAAGACGAATGCTGTTGCGACCTCTAATTTTAATTTGGAAACCACCGCCGGGAGTTCCCCCATCTTGAATGATATTGACACCTGCCATTCTTCCTTGCATTGCGGCTAATACATTTGTAACAGGTTGCTTGCCGATGTCTTTTGCAGTCATTCTTGCAATGCTACCCGTTTGCTCTTTTTCTTTAATAGAGTAATATCCGGCATTTATTACGATTTCCTCTAAAGTAGTTGCATCTTCAGTCAATTTTACATTGATAGTTGCTTGATTTGCAACTACAATTTGAATCGTTTTATAACCTAGATAGGAAAAAACCAAAACATCATTCTCCTCTGCTAGTATGGTGTAATTTCCATTTTCATCAGAAAATGTTGTTGTTGGCTTATTGTTAACCTTGATGATTACTCCAGGAACTGTGCTGGTATCATCGGTAATTTTACCTTTGATAGATCGTGTTTGCGCATTTAATCCTGTTGTGAAGCACAGGAAAAGGATGCAGTACAGTTTGGACAGTTGTGTTGTTGTCCAAAACTTCAAAAATGATTTTTTTTTCATACTTTTGAATTGGTAAAATGAGACTTCGGTTTAGTTTGCTTTGGTCCTCTATTCGTCCAGCAAGAAGAGTTAGAGGGCCTTTTTTTTTGTGATTAGCCTCGAAAGCGCTAAGGCATAGATTTTTATTTTTAAGTCATAGGCGTTATCTGAATTTTATTAGGTGTTGTCACATCGAAGCAAGCTGTGTTATGTGAAAATAAATAGTTATTTTTCTTAGTTATTGCTGTTTATATAAAAGCATTGGAACCATAAAGCCAACAAATTACCAGTGTAATGAAAGCTAGAATTAAAGTAACTTTTATAGTTTTATAGTATTTCATCTTTTCGTTGTTGTTTTCTGTTTTTCAATTTATGATTTCGATTTGCGCTATTGCTGATAGCGAAGATCTTGAGAGCACTCTTTTTTTGGGTGCAAAGGCTTTTGAATTTATGTTTTTTTTTTAGGAAAGTACACTGCCGTTGCTAGTTGCAGCCCAACTCAGGCAGTGCGTTTCCAAACAAACTAATTTAATTAATTGATTGATTTACGATACTTTAAAAAAGAAGATTTGCTATGAATAAAAAGGAGTTACTTTTGCGCATAAAAAATGGCATGGAACTCAGCTTACTGCGCCGAAGGTACTGGTATACCGTGCAACAATAAGTGAGCCCACGCCATGGGACGTGAGCATCTTACTTATCATCTCGTTGCTTAAAGTACCAGTTTTTCGACGCGAGATTCAAAGCGAATGCTTCAAATAATTTTAAATGAAGAATCGCAAAATTACATTTAATATGCAATTATATTACAAATATAATAAAAAAATAACATGGTATGATATATCATACCATTAATTTCGTAAATAAGCATGAATTTTAGCAAAAGCTAATAAGAACGATGTGACTGAAAAAGAAAAGTTAGGAGAAGAAATGAGAAAACTCCGTGAAAAAATACCAAGCTCAGACTATAATAATGGAAATATTTCTCAGCAAGAACTTGCTGATAAAAATATTGGTTTAACAAAACATTTAATTGGTACAATTGAAAGAGGTAGCGCTAATCCTACGTTAGAAAAATTAATTTTTCTTGGAAAAGCACTTAATCTCAAAACTATCAATATCTTAAACGTTGAAATTAATATAGATAAGTTTATTAAAGAAAATGCAAAACGGAAGTAAAATAAGTCAAACAATGACAGTGAACTGTAACGAATAAAAAAATAAAATAAAAAGATGCGGACGCATCTTTTTCTGTTTTATGGCGGTAAGCAAATCTTTATCTCTGGGTACTCGAATAAAAAGCTTATGTGTTGATTCATAAGATAATATTATATATTTGATTTAAATAAATGCTGATGTTTGTAAGACATAGCAACCCAATTTTGGGTAGATAAGTTGGACGCTATCATATATATACAAGTTAGCGGTCAGCATAAAGAAACAACGTAATCGTAGATGAAAAAATTAATAATACTATCAGACATATGGGGCAAGCGAAAATCAGATTGGATTAATTATTATGTAACAATTTTAGAAAATCATTTTGAAGTTGTTTTCTATGACTGTTGCGAATTGGCAAAGATTGATTTGTCAGAATACTTTGAAGATAGCATTCACCAGCAATTTACTAATGGTGGAGTAAAAATTGCTGTAAAAGCATTACTTGACAAAGAAAAAAAAATTGTTAATGTATTGGGATTTAGTATCGGTGGTTTTATAGCTTGGAAAGCAATACTTGACGGACTGAATGTTGAGAGTTTAACTGCAATTTCTTCTACTAGATTGAGGTATGAAGATAAACGTCCAGATTGTGTAATAAATTTATTTTATGCGGAAAATGACAAGTACAAACCCATAGATAATTGGTTTAGAGAACTTAACATAGAAATAAACATTTATAAAGAAGAGGAACACGAATTTTACAGTAATAAAAAAACAGCTATTGATGTGTGTAAGAAAATCATTGAACAAACAAAGCCGAACCGCTAACAGGCTTGGCGAAGAAGCGGATTTCGAAGCTCTAAACTGTCTATCATTACTGAACTTGATACGACGTACAAAACTTCATTTAAGTACTGAACCCGCTTTTTTGCCAAACGCCGCAACGTCAAACTGTCTAATAAGCTCTTTTCTTTCCTACGACTTATTTGTACTTAAAATCGTTCAAAATATTTGCCCTACTGATTGCCTTTTTGTACATTCAAGTATGAAATTCATGAACGGAACCAACAGAAACCAACTCCCGCTTTTTGCATCATCGATAGATGATGCCATTACGCAAGACTACGAAATCAGGCTCATTGACCTTTTTGTTGACAGTCTTAAACTCCCTGATTTTGGATTCACTTTCGATTTTGTCTAGAATGGAAGACCTGCTTATCATCCTTCGTATTTACTCAAACTCTTTATTTACGGCTATCTCAATCGCATGCGTTCCTCTAGAACTTTAGAAAAAGAATGCTGCCGAAATATTGAACTCATGTGGCTGTTTAAAGGTTTGGTTCCGGAACACAATAGAATTGCTAATTTCCGAAAAAACAACCCTAAAGCCATTGCTCGTGTTTTTCGGGCAACATAAAACTAGCAACGCACTTTGAACTCATTGGTGGTGCTTTGGTCGCTGAAAACAGCACTAAACTTAGAGCATAAAACTCTAAGAAAAACAATTTCAATCCTAGTAAAATAGAACGTCAAATAGCTTATATCTATGCTAAACTCGGAGAATATAACTCGGCCTTAGCCAAATAAAATGGTGATGTTTTAGAAAACAAATTATAGTAAATAGGATAAAAAAACACATCGTTCAAAAGCAAAAATACATTGGGTATCAAAACACAATTGATACTACAAGAGTTACCCAAATCTCCACTTCAGATCCTGATAGTCGCCAAACCAGGACTCGAAACAACATCTCGGAAGTAGCCTACACGGTTCAAACCACAGTAGATGCACTGCACAACATTCCTATTGATTTCAAAGTAACTAATGAAAATGGTTCTAAAGTAATGGGCGGAATGTTACGCCGTACCAAAACGATTTTAGGACACACTAATTTTACTGCTATTTATGACAAGAGATAATCACACCGGAAGCGAATTTGAATATGCCAATAAACTCGGCGTTGATGTACTGGTTGAAATCCCTGAAGCGGCTGTACATGCACCTGATATCGCTTTTGATGTAGAATATTTTAAATATGATAAAATTACAGATTCCTATACATGCCCTGCTAATGAAACATTAACCACCAAAGGAAATTGGTATGTGAAAAAGAACGGTAAATCAATAACCCAGATGAAGCATTACAAAACTAGCGCTTGCTTGAATTACAAACTCTTTACAAAATGCACGAAAAATGCCAAAAGCAGACTAATCGAACGTTCCCAATATGCAGATTTGATTTATCAAAACAAAATTAGAATCGAAAACAATTATGAAATCTATCGCAGACGGCAAGCCATAGTATAACATCCATACAGAGTAATAAAACGCCAATGGGATTTTTATTATATCATGACAAAGAAAAGCATCAAACACGCCTTGGCTGATGTTGGATTGATTTTCACAGTTTACAATCTGCGTCGAATTTTTAATTTAATAGACCAAAATCTATTAAAACAATATCTGAAAGTAGTGACTTTGTATTTTTGCATTTTAAAAGTGTTTTTTAAGGATTTTTACTGATCTTTTTCTTTTAAGAATCTTAAAGAGACTTTTCCCAAAAATAAATTTAATTGTAGTTTAAATCACATATATTTACTCACTCATTAACAAAATAGAGTTCGTTTAGAGGTTTTTAGACGAACTAACGTTAGCGGTAAACTTAAAAAAAGATATAATTATGAAGAACAATTGGATTAATCATCCCATAATTTTAAAAGGAGATGAAATAGAACTACTTCCTTTAGAGAAAGATCATTTAGAAGATTTATTTCTTGCTGCATCTAATAAAGAAATATGGGAACTAACATCTGTAGACTATTCAGTTGAAAAAATATTTTATCCGAATTTAAACAATGCAATGAATGATCGAGAAAAAGGAACAGTATATCCTTTCGTTATAGTTCACAAACACTCGAATAAAATTATTGGAACTACAAGATTTCTTGAAATATATCCTAATGAAAAAAAAATAGAAATAGGCGTTACTTGGATAATGAAAGAATATTGGGGAACAACTGTAAACCTAGAATGTAAATTATTATTACTCAACTATTGTTTCGAAACTTTAAAAATTAACAGAGTTCAATTTAGAGCAAAAGATAATAATTTACGCTCAAGAAAAGCAATTGAAAAAATTGGAGGTCTATTTGAAGGAATTTTGAGAAAAGATAAAATAGAACTGAATGGAGTACCTAGAAATACTGCTTTTTATAGTATTTTGGATAGTGAATGGGAAAATGTAAAACAAAGTATTAAAAACCAAATCGAGATAAAAGCATACCGCTAACAGGCGTTTTGATATAGTGGAGTTTTAGTGGAATTACCATTTCGCATCGCGTTTCCGTTAAGCAGAAAATACTCGGTTACGAATTCCCCACAATCTCAAAGCGCCAGAACGACGTTAGCGTCTATAACAAACCATAAAAAATTATGAGAACTATTATTTACATTCTTCTTTTTCTTCCTCTATTTATTTTCGGGCAAGCTTCCAACCAAAACGATAACAAAATCTCTATCGGTACTATGGAGACCATTCATTCTACCATATTAAATGAGAAAAGAGACATATTGGTTTATACACCTACTTCAGGAGGTGTTGACAGTAAAACCCGTTATCCGGTAATTTATCTCTTAGATGGCTACTCATTTTTTCATTCAACAACTGGTATGGTACAATATTTAAGTGCCATTGGTAAGATGCCCGAAATGATAGTAGTGGCAATAGTTAATACCGATCGAGTTAGGGATTTAACACCTACCCATAGCACGTCATGGTCGAATGGAGAACAAGATACGGCTCATTTTAAAAATTCAGGAGGTGGTGAAAAATTCATCTCATTTATCGAAAAAGAATTAATCCCTTATATCGATTCTCACTATAAAACTGAACCCTACCGCATGTTTGTTGGTCATTCTTTGGGAGGATTAATGGTGATAAATACCCTTATTAATAATCCCAAATTATTCAATTCTTATGTAGCAATTGACCCGACTATCTGGTGGGATAATAAAACCATCATGAAACAAGCTGCGATTGTTTTGGAACAAAAAGAATATACAGGGAAGAAACTATTCTTTGCGTCAGCAAATACTATGAATAAGGAAATGGATACTATCAGAGTGGCAAAGGATACGGCAAATGGCAATTTACATGTGAGGCATAATCTTCAATTCCGCGAAATACTGAACAAAAGTAAAAATAAAAAGCTGGACTGGAAGTGGAAGTATTATACTGATGATAATCATCCATCTGTACCACTTATTGCTGAATATGATGCTTTGCGTTACTTTTTTAAAAATTATGAATTACCCAAGGAACTGGACGATCGTTCGATAAATGCAGAGTATATTCAAAATCATTATCAAAATATTTCTGTAATGGTAGGTTATTCTGTGCTACCACCACAAAGCACTATCAATTTTTTAGGATATAATAATCTGTCAGGCAAACTTTATGACAAAGCATATAGCTTTTTCAAGATGAATATCGATAATTATCCCGCAAGTGCAAACGCCTATGATTCTATGGGAGACTTTTATGTTGAAAAGAATGATACCATAAATGCAATAAAATCATTTGAAAAGGCATTGTCCTTGAAAGAAGCGTCCGAAACTAGAAAGAAACTAAAGAAGCTACAAGCGAGGAAATAAAACAGCCGCTTTTTTACAGAAAGAATCTTAATTGTAGTTTAAATCCTATATATTTACTTTCTAATTAACAAAATTGAGTTCGTTTGGAGGTTTTTAGACGAACTGAATTTGGTGGCAATTTTACCGAACCGATCATAACCACTAGACAGACACAAATATTTAATAATTTTCAGAACATAAATGAAACAATTTTTTAGACTAACAATACTTACAACAACAATTCTATTTACAAGTTGCAATTTATCAGCACAGAAAAAAGAAAACTATTCAACAAAAATTGACAGTTTACTACAAACTAAAAATCCAAGAGATTTTAACGGAGTAATTTACATTCAACAAAACGGAAAATTGAAATATGTTAAAGCATACGGATTTGCTAATTTAAACAAAAAAACACCTCTAAAAATCGACGACAAATTCTCTACAATGTCGATAGCAAAACAATTTACGGCTACGCTTATCTTACAAGAAGTTGAAAAAGGAACGATTGATTTGCAGACACCAATTCGTAAATATTTACCCGATTTAAAATATTCTTGGGCAGACACCGTTTCTATTCATCAATTACTTAACAACACTTCAGGTTTGTACAGCGAAAGCATAGACAAGCCTTTGAAATTTAAACCAGGTACTGCATTCAACTACTCAAATGTTGGCTATTATGTGGCTGGAATGGTATTGGAAAAGCAAAGTGGGAAAGGTTTTGAAACGTTAGTAACGGCATTATTTAAGAAATGCAAAATGAACAACAGCTATTATCCTAACGAAACCAATAGTATTTTTTTGACTAAAGGACACCTTGTAAAAAAAGAGGGAACGATAACGCAATTTGACAAAATCAGCTTTACACCTGACAAGTATTGGGGAAGTCATTTAATTGTTACCGCAACAGATTTAGCTAAATGGAACGAATGTTTGCATAATGGAAAACTATTAAAAACTGCCACTTACAAACTGATGACTAATTATTCTATTACCAACAAACATCAACTTTTTAGTAAAAATCCTATTGGTTATGGTTATGGTTTGCGAATTAACGATAAAGCCAATATCTACGAAATTGGACATACTGGTTTTCATCCAAGCGAAGGATTTACAGCAGTAAATTTATACTACCCTAAAACCAAAACAAGTGTCATAGTGATGGAAAATCAAGCCAATGAAAACTTTGAAATTGCTTATTACTTCGAGCAGGAAATTAGAAAAATAGTTAAAGAAAGTAAACTTTTGAAATAAATCGCTTCAATGAAAAAAGTACTATTGCTGTTTTGCAGTATAATATCATCTATAGTAAATGCACAAACAAATTACACTATTTACTCAAAAACGTATGGGCAAAGTGAAAATCCTGCAATCCTTTTTATTCACGGTGGACCGAGAGGAAATTCGACACTTTTTGAAGGAACAACTGCCCAAAAATTAGCCGAAAAAGGGTTTTATGTAATTGTTTATGACAGGCGTGGCGAAGGTCGTTCCATTGATACTAGTGCCACATTTACTTATCAAGAAGCGATTAAAGATTTGAATGAACTTTACAAAAACTACAACCTTAAAAAAGCAACTATTATTGCTCACAGTTTTGGTGGTTTAGTTGGAACGCTTTTTACCGAGCAAAATCCTGAAAAAGTAAATTCACTGATACTTGCAGGTGCTTTGTTTTCTCAACAAGAAACGTATGATCATATTTTGAAAACATCCCGGAAAAATTATAAAGAAAAAAAAGATAGTTTGATGCTCTCTGAAATTTCTAAAATTGAGAAGCTTCCAAAAAACTCTGCACAATACAGAAAACAATGTTATGAAGTTGCAAGCAAGAATAACTATTTCAAAATGCCTTTTCCAACGGCAGATGCGAACAAACTTCGTGAAAATTATGAATTGAGTGAATTTGGTAAAAAAAACATTAGAAATGACAATGCACCTATTTTATTCTATAAAAATGAAAGCAAAAATAATATTGACACAAAACCAATTTTAAAAAATCTAATAAAACAGGTAAAATTATTTGGGATTTACGGACAACAAGACGGTGTTTTTTCAGAAAAGCAATTAATTGATTTGGAGAAAATAGTAAAAAAACAAAATTTCAAAATCATAGAAAATTGTTCACATTATATGTTTGTAGACCAACAACAAATATTTATTAACACAATTGTAAAATGGTTAAAATAATAATTTAATTATGAAAAAAATAATATTCCTACTCTGCCTTTCTCTCTTTTCCGTTCAACTATTTGCCCAAAACATGAATGAACTTGGCAAAGAACTTAATCAAATCATCTCAACCAAAAATGTAACCATTGGAGTTTCAATAAAAGGAATTGAAGACAAAGACACTTTGAGTATCAATGGAAATATGAAAATGCCGATGATGAGCGTTTTCAAATTCCATATTGCATTGGCGGTTTTGAATGAAGTTGATAAAGGCAAAATATCTTTAAATCAGAAATTTTTTATAAAAAAAGAAGATTTGCACGAAGATACTTGGAGTCCAATAAGAGACGAATATCCAAACGGAAATATGCATTTGACATTAGACCAATTGTTGAGATATACCATTTCACATAGCGATAATAATGGTTGTGATATTCTTTTAGAATTAATTGGCAGTACAAAAACCGTTCAAAAATTTATCCGTAAACAAGGTATACAAGATTTTGTGATAAAGGTAAACGAACAAGAAATGCAAACTTGGGAGAACTTATATATCAACACTACAACAGCATTGGCAACTACTGAAATATTAGAGAAATTCTACAAAGGACAAGTTCTCAAAAAAGAATCCACAAACTATTTGTATCAAATTATGGTAGAATGTTCGAGAGGAAATACCTGGATGAAAGCAGGACTTCCCGAAGGAACGGAATTAGCACACCGAACAGGAATTTCAGGAACTAATAATGATAATCTGCGAGTTGCATTGAACGATGTTGGAATTGTAAAACTTCCAAACGGTAAACATTTAATTATTTCAGTTTACTTGAAAAATATAACAGAAACAAAAGAAAATACTGAAAAAATAATTGCAGACATAACAAAAGCAACTTGGGATTATTACACGAAAAAATAAAAACTGCCACCAACAGCTAGAATTTCGTTGCGTGCGTAGCACAAACAATGAAATTTCTGTTAAACGGAACCGGTCACTGGCAGGTACTATGGAGTTTTCGTAAAGTTTTGAGAGAAAATGTCAAGAGGATTTAGTGTCCTATTTTTTTTGAGAAGGATTTTGGGTTTAGTTTCGTATTTTCGTTCACTTTTGAACACAAGTTACCTTACCCATAAAATTAGTTTTGATAGGAAATTGTGTTTTGGCTACCCCCAAAAAACCATCGATAACTCTGGTTTCGCCACTTTTCAAATCAGCATCTTTCAATGACTAAACAAATAGTTTGAAAGTTTTCTTTAATGCGATTGCGTTATTTTTCTGAAAGCTGTAATGTTGTGGTAATTGGGACGAATACCTTCTAAAAGCCGTTGTATTTCAATGTTTCTGAAACATTTCTTTTCTATATCTCGACCACTCCTGATTCCATTGAGATAACCGTATAAATAGATCTTTAGAAATACTTTACTATTGAAACTCGGGCGACCTTCGGTCTTGAGCATTTTTATAGCAAAATCAAGTTTAGAGATGTCAATATATTCGACAAAGGCATATATTAATCGCACCAAATTATCGGGCTTATAGTATCTTCTAAACTTGAAAAACGCATTTGTTGACGGGAAATTCCGGTGATGTGTTGCATTCTTAAAAATAAGAATAATCTTCTTTTTACACAAGTATTTTGTTATATTTGGTGATAATACAATGAAGGTTTTTTCACAGACTGACGTTGTATGCAATTTTGCCAAACGTAAATAAAAACATTATGGATGTAAAAAATATATTATTGATTGTCCGTTTTTATTCATAATCCCGTAATGCTTGCTATTACTAGCCTATCGAATAATTTTTCTTCAAAATATCTTCGATTGAGTTTATAAACAAACTCATTTAGATATAATTGAAGATATTTCCCTTTGATTTTGTGATAATTTCCTAAAAAATTACGTTTAGCATTACTTATTGCAATATGTACCCATTTTAAAGTTTCTGTTGTTGTTTCTTTATTAGATTTCTCTGTTATATGAATCTCAACAAAGTCTGCAATATCAATATAAGATGTACTTTTATCTGTAAAAAGAATACTCCTTTCAGAAATTGATTCTTGAATAGTTTCATTAATTTGTTCAGCAGTATGATCAGTCAAAACTTTAGCTTTAAAATATCTACACTGGTTTGATTTTTTTCCTGTTTCAATATCTTCAAGCGGTGTTGATTCCGCCATAATTGCTGTATTTATTTTTCCCGCAGCTCCACGACCTCGAACTCCTTTTTCTTTTTCTTTTTCTGAAGATTCAACAGTGAAATAACCTTCATCAAACTCTATCATTCCTTCCAATGTATAGCGGGCATCCCTATTTCCCATTGCTTTTCGTAGCTTATGAACCATTGCCCAAACGGGTTCGTAACGTTTCAATCCAAGCTGTTTTTGAATTTCTTTACTGGAAAAACCTTTTTTTGTAGCTGTCATCAAAAACATAGTTTTATACCAAATCAAAAATGACAAATTAGAACTTTGCATAATGGTTCCACTTCGTAATGAGATTCTGCTTCTACATTTTTTACACTCATAACTCCAAACACTTTTTATCCAAAAATGTTCTTTGCTACCACACTTACATTGAACACCAATCTTATCGCTTTCTTCCTTAAAATGAAGCCTGCAAGCTTCTTCACTTTCAAAATTTGCCGTAAAACTGAATAAATTCATATCTGATTTTTTATCAAAAATACTAAACTAAATTTAATTATTGGTAATTACGGACAATCAAAAAACTAGTATTGATATTGAATTATATCTTACACCTTACGCAATGGAAACGTACTATTGTTAGTAATGTATGGTTTTGGAAAATTTTATAAATTACCAGTCAATTTTTGAACAAAAAAAACCTCCAAAATCAAATTATTTTGGAGGTTTGTAAATTATGGTGGTTCTTGAGGAACTATTTACGAACCATTTTTTAAAAGATTCAAAACAGTTAAAAGGTATAAAGGATAAGATTAATAATTATATTGATTTCAAATATTTATCTTGGAGTTTCAAAGTCTGGTTAATCAAGTGGTGGTCGGAAGAAAAAATCTTCCGCACACCACTCTCTAAAAGCCTTTTTTTTATATCAATTTAAAAACGAGGGTCACAGGTTCTAATCCTTTTTGTGCTTAAACAATTGATTTTAATCGATTTAAAGTGACCCATTAAAAAGTTGTGGGTCAAAAAAAGTTAAAAACAGTTTTTTTTTAAAAAGGGAGAATAAAGGTGTATCATTTTTAGCAGCCACTACAATGGATACTAAAGAAGCAATTGTTGCTATAATACTTTCTAAATTCATAATTCAAATTTATTAAAAAAAAGTGAATATTTTTTATAAATCAAAAATCCACTTCCAACAAATGTCCATTTACTTTAAGCCAATTTTTTGCTTTTTGATAATTAGGTACTTGAATAGAAAGAATATTCCAGAAACGTGGTGTGTGATTATTTTCTATTAGATGAACTAATTCGTGTGCTACTAAATATTCCAAAACATACATTGGTGCTTTGATTATTCTCCAATTGAAAATGATATTGTTGTTTGGTGTACAAGAACCCCAACGGTATTTCATTTGTGATGTTTTAAATTCATTGAATTTAACGCCCAAATTGGTTGCATACATTTTAGCTAATGGTTCTATTTTACTTAATGCTTGTTTCATATACCAAACTTTAAATAATTTGTTAGCTGCTTCTTGATTTTCTCTTGAAATTCTAAATCGTTGGTTAAACTCAACACCTTCAATTGTTTCATCAACGACTAATAATTGATAGTTTCTTCCTAAATACAATAGTGTTTCTCCTGATATAAACTCTTTTGGCTTTGTATCAACAGGATATTTTTGAATATGATTCAATTTCTCTTTTAACCATTGTCTTTTTGATTGTACGATTTCTTCAATCTTCTCTAATGACAGATTCAATGGAGCACGGACAATAATTTTCCTATCACGTTCAACGGTGATATTGAGTGTTTTTCTTTTACTAAATTTTATTTCGTACTCTATCTGCATTTTAGTCTGCTATCATTTTGAAATGATTGGTTTTAGAAAGCTCCATTATTCTTGAAATTAACTCACTTCTCTTTGTAATTATATTTGGTATTTTATTGAATTCTGGAGACAAAAGCATTTTTTGTAATTCTGCTTTGAGTTTTGATTGTGCCGGTACACTATCCCAAAAACCTGTTAGTTTTATTTCTGTTACTACAAGATTAAAGATGTGCTGTGTCAAATTTACATTTAATGCTATTTCATCTTCGGTTAATTCTCTGTTGTCGAATAATTCTGCTTTGAAAATTCGGAATAAGGGCATTTGCTTTTTACGGTCCAAGCCATACGTTTCTTCTCTTTCTCTATTTTTAATTATCTCACGAAGTTTTTCTAATTCTTCATAGATTGCTTTCCAATTCCCTTTGAAATTCTCTAATATCTTTTCTAATGCTTCTGAAAATGATGCAAATAATTCTGGATCTTCATCTAAATTAATATCAATAAAGTGACGAATTGCATGTTCTACTGCAGCAGCCTTGGTTTTTGTTCTCTCCTTGTTTTTTACATTTTTGAGGAAATCATCTGCAATAATAGAAATTGGTGCAATAGTTTGTTCAATTCCTTTTGATTTAAGAAATTCATCTGCAATCCCTCTTAATTTTGGAGGAATACCTTTCATACTAAAACGATTGTCTCTAAAATGTTTATTAGCTAAAGCATTTATTTCTGTAAATGATTTCCAATCTGTAAAGAAGTCCAATGCCTCTTTTCTTGGCAAAACATTATTAAAACAAGTTGTTAATTTATTATACAGCTTGATGTATTCAAAACGAATATCTTCATCGTAAAACACGTCAAAGAAAGCATCTATGTCTGTTAAGTCTTCTAAACCTTGCTCTTTTAAATAATCCCAAATGTCTCCGTGAGCTTTTATTAACTCATTTAATTCGGTTTCATCGTCTGTGATACAATCGATAATCTCTTGTAATTCTTTTTCGGCATAAGTATCCAATGCTCTTTTCAAATGATGACCAACTCCAACATAATCTACAATAAAACCTCTATCTTTTCCATCTGGTCCTATTCTGTTTACCCTTGCGATAGTCTGCAACAAATTATGAGCAACAATCACTCTATCAAGATACATTACTTGTTCTATTGGTGCGTCAAAACCAGTCAATAACATGTTGTTTACAATAATAATTCCCACGTTACCGTTTACCGCTTTATCTTCTTCATCTGTAGTTCCAAATGGTAATTTGAAACGTTTGGTACTTTTTTTATGGTACTCTTTATTTGTAAAAGCTTTAATATGAAGTTTATCATTGTGGTCACCCGAAATTACAACAGCTGTTTCCAACTGCTTTAAAACTTCAATATTAACCAACATTGGATTTGATGTTTCTAATGCTGTTATTTTTGCTTTTAATGCTTCATCTATAGCTACTTTATATCTTACACAGGCTTCACGAGAATTAGCTACAATTTGTGCTTTAAATCCACCTGAAAAGATATGTTCTACATAATGATTGACCATATGGGTAGCTTTATCTTTAATAGTTTCAACAGCATCTAAATAGGCGTTACGAGTACCAAAACCTAATATTTGCAACCGTTCTGTTAATGTATATTCACTAAAAACATCTTCAAATTTTTTATCCATTCCTGACTTATCAGGAATTTCGGCATTGTGTGTTAATCCTTCATAGACAATCTCTAATGTTACACCATCATCAATAGCTTGACGCATTGTGTATTTATCAATATAATCTTTGTATTTTTTTTCTGTTTTTCCTGTTGGTGTTCCTGTGAAACCTATTGAAGTTGCATTGGGTAATGCTTTATCTAAATTAGCAGCTAATAATGAATATTGAGAACGATGAGCCTCATCTGTCATTACCAAAATATTAGCATTTGGATTAAGTTCAGGAAATATTTGCAACCCGCTTAAATCTCCGTTTTCTTGAAACTTATGTATCATTGCCATCACCAAATCAGAATTATCAGTTGCTAATAATTCTTTTAAACTTTGTCCATTTGGTGTCGCTTTTGGATTTATAAAATTAGCTGTTTTAATATTGAAACCAATACTTCCGCCTGTTTCTGATAATTGTTCTTCCAATTGCGTTCTATCAGTAACAAAAACAATTTTCCAAGAAAGTAATTCGGGCTTTAAACGCATTTCGCGAACCAAAAACATCATCGTTAATGATTTTCCAGAGCCTTGAGTATGCCAAATAATACCTCCGCGTTCTAATGGATTCTTTCCCTCTATTAAACGTTTGGTTGTTAGTTTTACCGATCTGAATTGTTGGTATCTTCCAACTACTTTTATTTTCTTTCCTTTATCGTTTATTTGAAAAACTGTAAATACTTGAATGATGTCTAAAAGATTTCTCCTGTCTAACATTCCAGCCACTAATCTTTGTTGATCGTTCGGTGATGATTTGCCGTGAACTAAATCATTCAATGATTTTGGATAAGGATCTGTCCAACGATAAAAATGTTTTGGAATATTTGTTGTAATTGTTCCAAATTTAGCTTCTAAACTACAGGTTGTAATTACAAATTGATTGTAAAAAAATAATTCTTTGTTTCCTTCTCCGCTATCGCCACGTTGCTCTGAATATCGCAATAATTGGTCAATTGCTTCTGGAATTGGTTCTTTTACTTTTGATGATTTTGCTTCGACTATAACTATTGGCAAACCATTAATAAATAAAACAATATCAGGAATAATGTTATGATCAGTTCCTGGAATGTTTACTTTGAATTGTGATATAGCAGTAAAAATATTGTTTTCTACATTTTCAAAATCAATGTAACGAACCGTTGGACTCAGTTCTCCCGTTTCTTCATTTTTAGAAACGGTTGTGTTTTCTAATAGTAAATCTAATATTTTTTGATTGCTTTCTATTAAGCTGTTTTTTTCAAACGTAGTTATTTTGCGAACTACATCGTCTATTTGTGGCTCTGTTAAGAAAGGATTAATCGTTTTTAAGGATTGTCGTAATTTTGGATGTAAAACCACCTCCGAAAATGAAGTACGATAACTTTGTTGTGGCGTTTGCTGCAATGCTAATTCTAATACTTCGTTATTGCCTGATGCCCAACCTAAGTGAATTAGTTGCTCTAAAAAAGGTTTTTCAACATGTGAATACTCGTCTAGTTTTAGACTTGAACCCAAATTTCCTCTGTACTTGTTATCGTTGGTTACTATCATTGAATCCTATTTAATTTATTAAATGCGTTACTCTTTTTTTACCTGATAATAGGTCTTGCATTAATCCTTTTTTGGTGGATTTTAGTTTGTTCAATTCGATTTTTAAATTATTTAGAAAATCATTAATTAAATTAATTTTTTCTAAAATCTTCCTTTGTTCATTAATTTCAACCTTAGGAAAAATAAAAGAATTTAATATGCCAGAATTTGTTACACTTCTACCACTTTCATTAACATTTTCGGTAATTTGCTTTTGAAAAGCATTACTATATTTAATTAGAAGATAAATAAAGTCAGATAAATAAGTGTTCTGATCTAATCTTAACCGCATAAAATTTGAAGACATAATCCAACCTGATTGCTTATGTTTTATTACTAATGACCTGCCTATTTCTGCCACTCTTGAAAAAAGTATATCGTCTTGAATTAATTTATATGCTGATAATTCATTGGCTTTTTTTTCTGAAATAAACAACAAGTTCTCTTGAATAAAATCATCATCACCTAAAGAACCAATAGTAATAACTGGCATACCTTCATCTACCCAATGTTCTGTTTTCAATGAAGAACCAAATGGTCCAGTTTTTAAATATGGGCTTTTTTTAGAACCGATTTCCCATAGTTTTAATACGTCCCAATCTTTCGGTATTCTGCCTATTGGACTATCTTTAAATTCGTGTGTTTGTTCACTTCTAATATTACCTTTTTCATCAATACCTTTGGTCAACAAATCTTGCATTAAACCTGTTTTAATTCGATTGTATTTTGCAATGTTTATTTCGGTTTCTGAAATTGCTTTATCAACTTTTGATAAGATATCTGCAATTTTATTTTGTTCCTTTGATGTTTTAGGAAAATCAACTTTATGTTTTTTTAAATCCTTTTTTTGAAGGTGTTTTAATCCACTACCTTGAAAATAATTAAGATTAATGTAGCTTATTATGTTTTGAGAATAATAAAACAGGAATTTTACATTGATTATTTCATTTGAGGTGATAGCATAAGTATCGGTTGAATAAGCAACTTCTCCGTTATGATACTTTACATTTGCTACACCACCAGTCGTTAAAAAAATATTTTCGCCATCTATTTGTTTTTCGTTATGTAAAAGAATTGCTTCACCGCTTGTAAAAAATGGATAAACTCCAAAATTAGTTGCATCTGAAACTTTTAAAGTAGACTTTCTTTTATCAGAAATTAAATTACCAAAATCTTCACTAGTCCATCCATCAGGAATATCATTTATTTTTTCTTCCATCTTAATTCAAATAATTTAAATCCGTTAGAAAATCGTTTAATTCTTTCATTGTTTTGTTTCTGTCTTTTTCTATACTATCAGCCGAAACAAAATACTTGTCGAAAAGGTTTTCATAAGCACCAATTAAAGCTCTTTTTTCAGCGTTTAGGTAGCGTTGTAATTGGTTGTTTATAATAGCAAAATGTTTTTTAAGAATTAGCTTTTGGGCTTCATCAGTAGTTATCATTCCGCCAATTTCAGTTAACAAATTATCTAATTTATTTAGTTTATTGGAAATGATACCCTTGTCTTTGCTTAGTGCTGTAACTTGTTTTGATATTTCAGCAATTTGTTTTTTTGCTTCAATCACTTTTGATAATTTCAATAGTGTTTCCGCTTCCTTTGTTTTATTTGATTTTAGCTCTTTTTCTAATGCTGTTACTGATTTTTTAATATTCGCAAAATCGGAACTGTTTTTTAAATCAGTTTTGAATTCAAAAATTAATTCATCGGTTGCTCTACTCAATTTATCCAATTCGGTATTCACTGTTTTCAAAAGCTTGACACTTTCCTCTTTTTCTTCTCCAGAACCGTAACGTTTTAGAATTAATTTCAATTCCAATTCCGCTTGTTTTAGTTTTAAAGTAGCTTTGATTTCTTTTATTTCAGCTTCCAATTTCAATATGGTTTTATTGATTTCTTGAAATGGTTTAGCTTCATTAAGCTTCTTTCTTTCTTTAACCAAATAATCAATATTCTTTTTAAGTAACTCTTTTACTCTAGCATTGGTTAATTTTTCGTCTTCCTCTGCTTCATATTCTAAAAGATTTATTGCCTCTTCAATAGCTTCCTCCAAATTGGTTTCTTTTTCAGATTGGCTTATTTCAAGGTTTTCAATTTCAGCTTGTTCATTGGTAAAAAATTCTTCGATAAGGTATTCATCAGGAATAAGTCCTGCATCCCAACCGTTTTGCATTATGGTTTTAAGGTCATACTTAATATTATCCCACCAATTTACAAAAACACCTGCTACTTGAAATTTATCTAATACGCCAACAGGAACAAACTTTTCTTTTATCGTGTCTAATAATTCTTTTCTAACTTTTGGGATTTTATCACCTCCGAGAGAAACGTAATATGACATACTTTCAGATGCTGAGTTTTCTAGAGAAGTTTCTTGAACCGGTGCTAAGGTTGAAAAATCTTCTTTGGCCAATTGCCACCAATCTGCTAAATGCAAGCCTAAATCTACTAAAGTATTGACTACATTTTTATCTTCTTCAATTTGGGTATTAATTTCTGCTTTATCCGTTATTGCAAAGTCCTTGTACTGTTCGTTTTTATTTTTAAACAAAACACTGCCATTATAATTAAACTTTTTGCAAATGGAACTTTGAACTGCTTCTATTTCTGTAATTGGAACACCTCCTACTAAATGTGCTTTTACATCTTCGGGCTCAGGTTCAGGAGTATTATCAACGTATCTTCTAATGTTTAAAGTAAATTCGTTTTCTTCAATCGTTTTTAAATCAACTAGTTTAGAGTATTTAGGTTCTTCAACTTTATTGGTAAATACATAATCGATTTTTTCAATATCCTCTGGACGCAAAGAATTTTGTTTTTTACCTTCTGCAAAATCTTTGTCAGCATTAATGAAAAATACTTTATTCTTTAAGTTGTCAGGTTTGTTTTTATTTAAAATAATCACGCAAGCAGGAATACCTGTACCATAAAACAATTGAGGTGGTAAACTAATTATACCTTCAATTACATTATCTTTTAGCATTCCCTCTCTTATTTCCTTTTCTTTTCCACCTCTAAATAAAACTCCGTGAGGCATTACAACGACAACTTTACCGTTCTTTTTACAACTTGCCAACATATGTTGTACAAACATAAAATCAGCTTTTTTACCATCTTCTGGAGCAAAACCATAAGGAAAACGAGATTTATATTTCATCTCAGCTTCTTTGTAATTTTGAGAAAATGGAGGATTTGCAATTACTCTGTCAAACTGCAATAATTGACCATCTTTTTCATTTAATGGTTCTTCTAAAGTATCGCCGTATTCAATTGTGTATTTTGAAATGTTATGCAGAATAATGTTCATTTTACAAATAGCAACTACAGTAGGGTCCATTTCTTGACCAAACAATTCTAAATTATTAGCATCTTGCCCTTGCTCTTCAATATATTGATGCGCCTGAATCAACATACCTCCCGAACCGGCTGTTGGGTCATAAATTGACATTCCTTCTTCAGGTTTCATCAATTGGACTAACAATCTAACTACTTGGTTTGGTGTATAAAATTGCCCTCCTTTTTTTCCGCCTTCATCGGCAAAGTGTTTTAATAAATATTCGTAAGCTGCACCTAATAAATCTGGAAACTCGAAGTTTTCATTGATTAACGCTGGAAAAGAATTGAAGTGTTCTAACATCTTGATAAGGTCATTGTTTTTTACAATTGCCTTTCCATCTACTTCTTTGTTGAAATTAATCCTACCTTTAAAAATACCTGATAAAGTTTCGGAATTTGCATCTTCAATAGCATCTAATGCTTTGTTTAGCATTTGACCAATATTGCTTTTTAAATATTTTATTGGTGGTTGTTGATTTCCATTTTCATCAATAAAACCTTCATTCCATCTTGCTCTTGCAGGAACAAAAAAAGTATCACTATAAGTTAATTTATCTTCTAAAACAATTGCAAGAGTTTCTTCGTCTAAATGTGCATAATCGGTTTTTTTATATTGCCCTCTTTTTTGTTCAAATATATCGGACATTCTTTTTAGAAAAAGCATTCCAAATATAAATTCTTTGTATTCTGAAGCATCCATTTTACCTCTCAAAATATCGGCTGTGTCTTGTCCTGAATAACCGATACAGATTATTAGATAAAAATATTTAATTAAACACTTGCAAAAACGTTTTTGCAAGTGTTTTTTGTTTTATATGTCCTCATTTTAATTTG